>CAZXLT010000029.1:0-3456 GCA_964641545.1 uncultured Candidatus Saccharibacteria bacterium | reverse complement strand
CCACTTAGGTCCGTGCCAATCTTTCGTTGCACGACGATGCTTCCAAATTGGCAAGCGTGCAATTTGATTTGTCGGCTTCATCACTTCATGCCCCAGTAAAGTCGCTAAACGACCTTTGTCTGGGACTGAGGTAAACGCACGTTGTGGGTCTACCATAAGTAAGGCCGTATCACTAGCCAAAAATTGAGCAACCTCATCGATAGTCGCAAAATACTGAGGGAGGTCTGTTCGCTCAATAATTGTCGGTTTTGTATTTACCATGTTTTTCTCCTATCGAGCAACAAACTCGATATAGTTATTCCGAGAACCAATTGAAAGAATAGTACCAGGGAGTAAAACTTCTTCATCTCCTGGCTTAAGCTGGCGATTGTCAGGGTCTTGGGGACCTTGAACAATCACGGTTGAACTGCACTTAGGATGTACTTGGAAGAAAACTTCTTCAGTCATCATTTCACGACGAAGGTAACCCGTCGTTCGCGATACGATATACCCATCAGGGGATTGAACCAGGTCAGGAAAAAGCTTTTCCAAGTCAATCTGTGGCTTTACGGGAGGGTGTTGACCAAGATCGGTACGACCCACCATAAATTTGAAATAACCAGCCAAAAGTGCCACTGCACGAGTCGGGTCCTCAACTCCAGAAATAACTGGAATAAGAACTGAAACGGCAGATGGTGAGCTACTGACGCCTGCCACAATTTGCGCAGGACTAACCGGGGTAGCTACACCTTGGATCACAGTAGGGTTACTCAAATCTTGCCCACAATAAAGGCATTGTAGAGTCCCTACCGGGTTATCGTTGTTGCATGAGTTACAAATCATTTTCAATTTCCTCCAGAAGAACTGATTGTCTTCTTGCTTATAGTGCCGAGTGTTGTGCGTAGTGCACGAGAGTCATTCGAGTCCCCGGTACTACCGATTGTGGATAAGCGTTTTGCCAAACCTGCGTGGCCGGCCGCTGTTAACAAAGTCTGTGCTTCATTAACTTTACCCATTGTCGCAAGCCGTGTTCCACGCACAGTAAGTGCGGTGTTCATAACTTGGTCGTTGATCGAGGCAGATAGCGCTTCATCATCGGTAATTTGAATCCAAACTTCACCATATTCTTTTTGGGAACCACCTGGGGTGTTGAAGGAAACTAGAAAATTACCAATCATAAATTGGCCAAACCCTAAAGTATCGGCCGAAACTTCCACCTCAAGAACCAGCTGCTGCCCATACACACTATCAAGATCGCCATGAGCAAAAGACACTTTAGTATCATAATCAGTAACGGTAACATCCTGTTGGTCAGGAACCAGTCTAGCAGCGCTTATGACGCGAAAACCGGGATCCGTTACAAAGGTGATCACCACATCACTGACACCACCAGTTCCTTGCAAAACAGCAATCTGCTCACGAAATTCTTTTAGAATTTCTGAGGCATCACTTACGTGACGCAAGAAACTGCCAGCTTTGGCTGAAGCAACAATTGCTTTAAGTTGAGCTTCGTTGTAGTCAGGTCCGATAGCAAATGCCCACACAGGACACGCATCGGCTGAACTGACGGCATCTTGGCACTCGATCAAGTCCATTGACGGATCATTAGAGTCACCATCAGTCAATAGAATTACACGTCGGATATTTTTGCCTTTTTTCTTCACAGCACGTTTGAGTGCAGGACCTAGTCGGGTACCGCCATTCGTTTGCAGCATATTCACTTCCTGGACTGCGTTTGCACGCATCAAAGAAAGTGAAGTAGTCGCGACAGGCTGATCATCAAATGTACTAAAGGTATAGACAGATACAAAGTCTGTGTCAGGCATCAAATGAATTGCCTCAATGGCAGCTGACTTTGTTTCGTCAATAGCACTACGACCACTATTGCATCTACCATTCATAGAAGGCGATACATCAAGGTCAAAAACAAGCTCACGGCTTCCGACAACAACAGCACTCCCATCGGGCATTACGGAAAGGACAACGTACACAGTACGTTTCTTCATTCCACCCAATATGATCTGTTTACTGAGGGTAGCCTCAACTTTAACTCCGTTCATGCTTAGATCCTTTCAATTAACAAAAATTGTCAATGTTCACTTGGACCTTTCCCCAGTTCTGGAGAAAGGAGACCATTTTCATCTATAGACAAAAATGAATCACTTTTCGCGCCACCAATGATATTAGTGGCAAAAGTTATCCATCTCTCTTACTTAGTGTATTTTATACACATACATTTGGTTTGTCAATACCTTTTTGAACGCAAAAAAAGCCCGTCTGCGTATTATGCAGACAGGCCATGTTAACTACCTTGTATAAGTGTTGCGGTGTGCCCTGCATTGCTGCTTAATTAGGGCAGCAATAGTGCCAAAAAGCACTCCAAATACTGCCAGGGGCACAAGCGCCAACACAAAATCCCATTTCCCCGATAAGGCAAAGCCTAACGCTTCGCCCAAAACGATGGTTAGAATGAAAACCGAAGCTAACGTGCGCATTTTTCACTCCTCACATTGATTTCGACTTTACGCATTATCTCATAACAAACCATAAAAATCAACTTATAGTTTTCCTCAGCTTCAAAGCTAGGGGCGGAACTTATAGATTATCGGGAATCCGAGCTACCCAATGTAACCACGGCTTAGACTTCATATCGGACGGTTGAACTCGGTCATTATGTGAGTCAGCACTGATACTGCCTACCTTTGGCCCGTCAGCTCGTGGCTGACGCTTAAACTGACTTAACTCGATATTGCGGTACAGAAATAGGCCGAGCCACTTCTTAACTTCAGCGATTGAGTATGTGCCCTTAAAAGCGTGGTAGGTAAGCCAAGCAATTTTTATTGGATTAGCACCAAATTTAAGGTAATACCAAGAGTACAAGTCTCGTAACTCTGATGGACCAATTAGGTCATCTGTTTCCTCAACAATTGAGCCACCTTCTCCCAAGTTATCTAACTCAGGACTAACAGGGGTACCTTCCACCGAGGTAATCGCCTCCTGTTTTGCCGGGTCAGTTGCAAACACAACAACTCTCCAGTACCACATTAATAGCCACAATGTTGTTTTAAAAATTCCTTGCAAAACACCAAACTGGCTCAATTGGTCACCAAGATACGTCATCCAACCGACTAAATACTCAGACAAGTCGCCCGTCCCAAGCTCTAGCGCATCGTACTCTTGACTTAATGCCAGAAGAATTTGCTTTCGCTTTCGAGCCTTTTCATTTTGCAACGTTATTGGTTTTACTGGTTTGCCATTCCCTATAACCGCGATTTCTGCGTCCACTAGGGCCGTAATGTCTTTCTCAATTAACGTCACGTTAAAGGCTTTCGCAATCTTTTGGACATTACTATATGTCTTGTCCGAGGTGCTACCCTTGTAGGGCATAGTCACGCAGATAACGTTTTCGGGTCCGTAGCCCATCAAGGCAAGTGCTTCTATCGCAAAAAGCATCGTAACCAGTGAGTCAATTCCGCC
>CAZXLT010000028.1:0-3907 GCA_964641545.1 uncultured Candidatus Saccharibacteria bacterium | reverse complement strand
TGCCAATGCTGGATTTTCGGTTAATTTGGAAGAGACCAAGTACCAACTTCGGTATTTAGAGTCACTCATTCAACAATACTTCGGACGCGCATAAACGATGATAATAAAAAGTATGGGGCGGAGAAAATCCACTGTTAAGGGGCAGACGCTTTTTGCTACTCTACTTTCGTATATGCTCAACGAGGAAGGCGTAGACATTGACCTACTCCACAATCTACCACACGGCATTGATCGTGACGCGATTGCCGATGCTTTTCAAAAAAATGCCAACCTACTGTTTGAACGAAAAGGTGGAAATATCGCCTATCACGAAATCTTGAGCCTCCCAGCCAATGACCACGACCGAGAAAGAGTAAAGGCCGCCTTGTGTGAAATTGGGCAAATGTACCTTGATGAACGTGCTCCTGAAAATATTGCATTAGGTGTTATTCACGCCGAGAAAGCCCATCTGCATCTCCACATCATGTTGAGTTCAAACCGCCTGATGGATCGAAAACGATTGCGGTTATCTAAAAAGGATTTTTTGATGGTTCAGGAAAAAGTCGCTAGCAGAGCTGGCGAACTTTTTCCTGAACTCCAATTAGACAATTTATACACTCCCGACAGAGTACACTCCCACACTCGTGAACGTGTACGCCTGAGTCAAGGGCAACAACACGAACACCAACACGGGAAGGATCGACCGAAAAATCCTAGTCGTAAGGTGGAACTCTCCAGTCTTTTACATGGGCTACTTGTCCAGCACCAAGACAAAGCCAGTTTAGATGTGGCACTCAAACGGCATGGGCTTGCTATCTATCAACGCGGCAATACTCGGGGTTTGGGGAGCAATGGAACGGCGAACCGACTTAGGGATTTTCAAAGGGCAGGCGAAGTGGCCGCAACTCTCCACGAGCTACTGAATCATGAACATCAAAAGAGTACCTACCTAACATATTTATATGTTGATGGCTATAAGGGGAAAGTCTAGCAACATCCTCATCACGAACAGGGTAGCCTTCTAATCGAAGCTGCGTTAACACAGCATCCATGTAGATAGTATTCCATAACACAACCACATTAACCACGACTCCCAAGGCACTGAGCTGATCTTCTTGTCCCTCCCTGTATCGCTGGTGTAGTTCACCACGTTTTCCATGAAATATATCACGAGCTAAAGCATGCCTACCTTCACCTAGATTTAATTGCAGTAATGTACTTCTACGTTGGCTTTCATCGTCAATAAAATTGAGTGTATGAATCGTTTTTTCGATTCTTCCAATTTCAGCTATGGCCAAAGCCAGTGGAGTTGCCTTATCACCCACTTGCAACGTCCGCATAATCCCCTCTGCTGGAATTCGCCCTAGCTTGAGCGAACCCACAAGTCGTAATATATCCTCCCAATGAGGCTCAATAATTGACATTTTGATTTGATGATTGGCAATTACATTGAGTTGACCGTAATCAGCTTCTGGGTCAATACGCCAGAATCGTCCTCCACCAACATCCGCTAGTCGAGGACAAAAACGATAACCAAGCAGCCTGAATAACCCAAATACCACATCACTGTAGGCTCCTGTATCCGTCATAATATGTGTGGGCTGAAGCTCTGTCTGTTGCTCTAGTACAACAGCCAGCAAGATTAAGCTATCACGTAAAGTTCCAGGTACTGTTATGGCATTCAGACCAGTTCGCTGATCTGAGAGTAAGTTATACCACGTGATGCCACGCCCTCTACCAAAATACTTCGGGTTTGGCGCGGCATGAACAGTGCGTACTGGCACAACAAAGCGCATACCATCTGCTGATGCCACATCTCCACCTCCCCACATACGCGCCAGTTCAATCGTGTTTTGGGCAGAAACTAATCGTGCATTTGCATGAGTTAGTGTTTCATTCCTGATATAGTTTTGGTCAACCCAAACCAATCTATCTCGACGTAAAGCAGCGATTTCTGAATGAGTAAATGGCTCAACTCCTGTGTTGCATGCTTGAGAAAGTAATACGGCACATAGGCTAGTACTCAATTCAGAGACCCTTGCTTGGCTTTCAGTGACATGAGTAAATGCTTCATCAAAGCCAGTACGTGCAGCGATTTCTAGTATAATTTCAGGTAAGTCAACAATCGGCATTCTCGCCTTCACTATTTTACGTAGAGCAATTAGTGAGTCTGGCTCATCCAACTTATCAAGTGTGGCTAACACGAGTTCTTTTTTGCCACCAACCATATCAAATCGAACAGCCTGATTATCTGGTAAGCGTTCTGCAACAGCACGGTAGGTTTGATCAAGCTCCATTGACAGTAGTGAAAGCGTTTCTTTCGGTTCGGTGCTTAAGGTAAGAGAGCGGCAAATCATTGGTCGTGCGACATCCCATTCGTGACCCGTTAATAAACCTGCACGCGGATCACTATAACGCCAACTTGGTGTAACAAATACATCTCTTCGACGTAGTGCGATTTGTAGTTGACTTAGCGCACAAAATGTAAAAGCGGTATGATTATTCGTCCCAATATCTTGCTTTATGTGCTTAGACCAAGCTTTGGTAATAATGGCCTGTGGTGGGTTATTGTTCGATTTATAACAGATCCAATCAAATGCTTCCAATAGTTTTTTGCCAGTAGGATTACTATCAAAATGAATGGTATTCAGTAGCTTAGGTAAAAAACGACGAATCATCGCTTGCTTTTTTTGTAATTCAATATAAAAAACATCATTAGGTGGTCGTGTCAATCTATTCACATCATCAAAAGCTTGAACAAGGGTATTACGGTCAATAATGGCATCAATTTTAGATCGAATCGTTTCGCTAGGCTGATTTGGATCAAGTAAAATCCCACAGGCTTTGGCAAGGGTGAGAGCTGCTTTATCAAGGTCTTTGATAGTACGTAATCGGTTTCTTTTATCTGCCTGTTCAGCATTAGAAAAAATTTCACGCAACAGCATATCAAGTACGTCAAGTGCATCGTCTTGTGCCGTGGCTTCAAGGCAATGTACAAATGCGACTAATGTCGCTATACGTTTTGCGGCAGGGAGTCGATTGATCGCACTGACTTTTGCAGTACTTGCAAATCTCGCTAATGAAGCCAAGCGAACCTGCGGTATGTAAGAGCTTGTGGGCAATACAATATTTAAGGATCTGATAGTATCTATTCGCTTAAGAGCTTTTACCAATGATGGCGTACTTACCCTGACTGGACCTTTTCTCAATTTATCAAACCAAGATTGACGCTCATTATCATCTGCAGTAGTCAACAAGTTTTCTAGTTGCTCTCTTTGATTCTCAGTGATATTTTTTCCAAGTCTATGCCATAAGCGACTTTCCATGCGTGTACGAACTTCAGCAACAAAGCGTTCTAGAGTTGTCACACCAGGTAATAGCACTTTGTTTTTGACCAACCAAACACGCGCGTGATCGAACAAAATGCTTGGGCGTTCAGTACCTGTCCAGCAAATTGCACACAAGAATCTCCCCAACCGAAAGCGAACACCTTGATCAACAAACTCACGATAACCATATCGTGTGCGAATCTCGGTTGTATGTCGCCAACGCTGCTCACTAAGCCAATATTGGTTCAGACAAGACAAACTAGCCACGTTAATTTGTGAGGCCAGTACTTGAACAATGATGGGTGGAACATGGCTATCATTCTCAAGAAAAGTACCCAAAAATCTGACAGAGGTTAATTGCAAGGCATAACCCAATCTTGTGAATTCACTACGTTTTTTTGATATCCAGTCTAAGTCGTCGTCGTTTAAATAAAAGTAGCCTGCGAGATCGTTAGCAGAAATAACAGTAGGATACCGACCGTAACGTTCTTTTTGTTGAAGGGTTAAGAAACTAACAGGCATACAATCTCGACATCAAAAATGATTTTTTGGGTATACTCTTTTAAAACCATCTGATTTTGGTACTGATTTGAGTATAA
>CAZXLT010000027.1:0-3945 GCA_964641545.1 uncultured Candidatus Saccharibacteria bacterium | reverse complement strand
TTCCCTTAGTTAACGCTTCGATATTATTAGTTACAACATCATTGGCAGTAGCTAGGGTCTGTCTAGAGTTAGGTAAATCGTGTGTACCTTCTAAGGGAATATCAGAAATATGTTTAATTTTGTACCTCATTATTTGTGACCTGTTACGAAGAAGTTCGTACGTTTTTTAATAAGTAATGGGCTCACCCCGCCTGGGTGCGCGCCGCCGACCGCGCACCCGCGGGGTTCGCCTGCCTGACGGCAGTATTTTTGCGCGCGATTTTGCCCGGCTATTGCCGGGCATATTAAAATGTATATGTTATGAATAATTTGATATTGCCCTTATCTAGCACGGACAAAGTATTGAGCGAGTTTTTTGAAAAAGATGGCGGATTTACTCCGAATGGACTCATTCGCAGAAGTACTTTGCTAGCTTGTGATAAGGATTATCGTTTTCTTAGAGGAATTAAGCTCGATCAACCACCATACAACTTAGATAAAATACAGTATGAAGCAGTGCTTAACAATATGCCAGCATTTGCCTGCATTTTAGTTTATTCGAGTATGATTGATTTACTTGCGAGAGTTATGAAGCGATCAGTGGCAACCAATAAGTCAAGAATATTCTTCATATGGTCGGCTCACAGATGGTTCAAGCTTAGCAATAGTCAATCAAAGGCATTATGGAAATTGCGATGTGCAATGTCACATCAATATCGTATTGAGAAAGATCAGCGAGCGGTCCCTTATGGTTTTAACAGCTCGATGCTATTCGATAGAAAAACAAAAAGATGGGTATTCAATCTTAATGGCATGTATGGTGATATTCGTCTCGCCAAACGTATTGCTTATGAGTATATCAAGAATTGCAAACTTTCAACCAGGCACAAGTATGCAAGATTTATTTATGAATACGGATTTTTCTACACTCACAAATAATTACGTTACTTGAGTGCTGTACGATATCCTTTTCTGACTTCGTCGAGATTAGTTGTACCACGTATATAATCCTTAACAAGCTGATCAATAGATGCTATGAGTTCGGGAGAACCGTGTGAGGTATTTCCTGTGTTGTCAATAACCTTAACATTCTCAATATTATTGAGATGCCTTCTTTCACAAGTTCGAGGATCAATAACAATTAAGCTAGGTATATGATTGTGCATCGCTTCTGTTGTTACCTGACTTGTAGCCCAAGATCGAACTGGTTTATTGCGGATAATTGATATCGCTTCAATCAAATCGAGCGCATGATGATATTGATCGTTAGCTCCGTTTCCGAGTTCTGCGAACACAATCACGGGCCTATTGCTAGGTGGCCAGACATCGTCCGATTCAAATAGGCTTCCTAATACATTGGCTATCAATAGCGTATGCTGTAGCCAAAATTGTTTATCCATAACCAATCCTGGAGATGTTCGCATTTCAACCTCGCCATGTTTTAGTAACTTCAATAAGTCTGCATTTACACCTGATGTGTCGTAATTTCTTGATAGTTCGTATGGTACTATTTCAAAAACATCTTCAATCATTTGCCTGGCTGCATCATTAATTTTAGGTAGATATGTAGTAGGAACTATTAAATGTTGGTTTCTCAATGGATCTAGCCATGCATATCCTTTTTCAATCAATTGAATAGTCTCGCTAGCCTTTTGTCCGTAATCGATGCTCTCTAGAATATACGCATCTCTGTGCATTCCCCCTGCACCTACCACACCCTCAACTACTGACCCGATTGTATCCTCATTCATTTGTGTAAAGTACGAGATTGATTTTACTCCTGGAGCGATGACTCCTATTGCAGTTCTTTGTAATTGTGATGGAGATCTTAAAGGTGTTTCATATGGTTTTATAGGGATATTAGCTAGTTGCTTTAATCCACTTTCTGGCCCACTTGTAATCGGCGATTTATATCCAAACCAATCAGTAGTGCCCCCGATTAAGGGAATTTTCCCATACCAAGTATAGGCTTTTGGTTTGAACTGGATTGTCTCTACACCACCTTCTACTTGATGAGGTATTTTTGTTTCCTCATGTACTTGTCCTTGATCTCCCTCAGTCGTATTAAATGAGTCTATTACTTTCTCGAGTTCTGTAAGAAGTTCATTTGAGGGGTTGTTTTTTAGCATTGCTGAGAGACCAGTCTCGATTGCTAGGATTCTAGATTGATTTTCTAATTCTTTATGTGTGTTACTCATACAAGCACTAATTATATAATTTTTTCGCGTTTTCTGTTCTTTGCGCGCTACGCGCGAGTTCGAGTCGATGTTTATCAGGCAGGCAAACCCCGCGGGTGCGCGGTCGGCGGCGCGCACCCAGGCGGGGTGAGCCCATTACTTATTAAAAAACGTACGAACTTCTTCGTAACAGGTCACAGAAAGTGAATTTTGCAGGTGTGCGGGGGTCATCGCCCGCGCGAGGCCGGCCGCGCGGAGCGATGCGAAGGGCTTTTTATAAGGAAAAGTTGCTGATTGCTGGAAAGTTCAAAGAACAGAAAACGCGAAAACAACAAAAAAGTTGTTTAATAGAGCTATATGTCCAACAGATTTGTGATTTATTGTCGCAAGAGTACGGATGAGAAAGACAAACAAGTCTTGTCGATCGAGTCACAACTGGCAGAGCTTCGTGAGTTTGCCCATAGGGAGCACTTACAGGTAGTTGGGGAATATACGGAGGCTAAGACTGCCAAGTCGCCAGGCCGTCCTGTATTAAAACAGGTTTTGAACTTGATTGAAACGGGTTCGGCCAATGCCATAATCTCTTGGGCACCGGATCGACTAGCTCGCAACTCGATTGATGGCGGTTATCTGATCTACCTTCTCGACACAGGTAAGCTAGCCGATCTCAAGTTCCCCTCGTTTTGGTTTGAGAATACTCCCCAAGGCAAGTTCATGCTTAACATCGCTTTTGGACAGAGTAAGTATTATGTCGATAACCTATCCGAGAACGTCAAACGAGGGAATAGACAGAAATTAAGGAATGGCATTTGGCCGAACTGTGCTCCCTATGGGTACAAAAACGATAGAGAAACAAGGAGTATTGTGATCGTGCCAGAAAAAGCAAAGATAGTCCTTAGCATGTTTGCCACTTTTGCTAACCAAAGCGTGTCATATACCCATATAGCGAGACTAATGACGAAAGCTGGATTTGCTCGCCGCACTGGTTCACCTATACGGGTAGACCAAGTGAAACATATGTTGGCTAATCTGTTTTATATCGGCATTCTCAAATATGGCGGCGAGCTATATGAGGGCAAACATGCTACTTTCATTCCCAAAAGTCTGTTTAACAAAGTCCAAGCCAAGCTTAATAAGCTAGACAGACCTCAATACGGCAAACACAAGTTTGCTTTTTCTGGCCTCATGCGCTGTGGGGAGTGCGGCGCGACCATCACCGCTGAAAACCACACCAAGCACTACAAACGCCGAAATGTTGATTGTTCCTACACCTACTACCGTTGTACCAAAAAGCTTAAACCATGCAACCAACTCTATATCAACGAAGTAGATTTGAGTGACCAATTCCGCAACTTAGCTCGGATGGTCGCGCTCCCCAATGACTGGGGTGCACAATGGCTCGAGTGGTTAGACCGAGATGAGCGAGAGTTACAACAGTCAGCGCATGAGCAAGTGAACGATCACAATACCAAGCTCACCGAGCTACAGTCCCGACTCGATCGACTCCTTGATGGCTATCTTGACGGATCTATCGACCACGAAACCTACAAGTCCAAAAAGAACGACCTCTTCCTACAAACGAAGATTGTGGAGGACAAGATAGCCAAAATAAACAACAGCGGTTCGGCTTCGCTCGAACCGATGAGAGATTTCATAATGAGTGCGCTGTCAGCGCACAAAATCGCGCGCAAAAATACTGCCTGCGAAGATTTGGCAATCTTCGCCAAAAACATCGACTCGAACTACTTTCTGCGCAATCAGCAACTTGAATATGAATTGAAAAAGCCCT
>CAZXLT010000026.1:0-4056 GCA_964641545.1 uncultured Candidatus Saccharibacteria bacterium | reverse complement strand
GTTTTTTCGACTAGCGTTACGTGCGTAAGTGCGGCTAAGAGGGGTGGTATAATACTGTACTGTGCGATTACACACCCAAGTAAGAACCCCAAATACCCCGGAATTATCACCCTCTATTGATCAGTTTGGCCTCCCCCATTATTCTCCAGACAATTTGAGAGATATTGCTGCGGCGGGATTTCAACGGGTAGGTGTTGTGGCTGCAGTAATATTGCAGACTGCAGATACACCAAAGCTTCTAATGCTTCATCACAAGCCATCAGAAAAAGTAGCAGCACCTGGCGCATGGGGGCCACTAGCCGAAACCTCACATATCGTTGATACGGCAACGGGCATAGCAGTGGAGAGCGCGGCAGCAACCATCTATCGTTCATTTGAAGAAGAAACAGGCATGCAAGCAGATTTCTTGCACCCATCTGTGCCGCCCAGATCAATCGGTGCTTTCACCACGTGCAAATGGCCCGTTGGTTATGCCGATGTATCATCTTTTGCGTTTGGGATTGTGCCATTCTTATACCTTAAGAACCCAAACGCTGCTAATAAACTTGTCGCCTTGTTCACGGAGACCAAGGAGATAGACGGCGCATGTTTCATGTCAGCAGCCGAAATACGTCGCAAGCAGCCGCTTCGTATCGGCACTCTTGACTGGCTGTCGGTAGTCGAGAACAGTGCAAGCTATAATTTGCATGAGCCTTTTGTTAACCTCCCCCGACCCCAAAAACTTCACGGGGTCGGCAAAGATATTGTGTTTGCTAATTTAAACCTATGAAACACCTCGTTTGTATAAAAATTGGGGGAAGCGTCATCACCGACAAGTCGCGTGAGGCGACGACGCGGGCAGAAAACATCCAAAAATTCGCGTGCAATTTATCGACAGTTATCAAAGATTTTCCCGATGTCAACATACTTCTTGGCAACGGCGCAGGGTCATTTGGGCATCAAGCCGCACACAAATATGGCTTAAAAAATGGCGCCTCAACCGACGAGCAGTTTTATGGTGTCGCCGTTACCCACAATAGTGTCCGCAAGCTTAATTTACTCGTCGGCGATGCATTGACCTCACATGATGTGCCCACCTATTGCATATCACCCGGCGATATCTTTACGGCAAAAAACGGAGGTGTAGCAACCGCTAACACGGCAGTTATAGAACAACTACTCGAGCATCGCTCTGTGCCTCTTATTCACGGCGATACCATTCTGGATGCCGACCGAGGGGTTAGCATCTTCTCAACAGAGAAATCTCTATTCTGGCTGGGAGAGCATTTCCGAGACAAGTACGCCAAGGTCACCGTGGTAATGATCGTTGACACTGGCGGAGTCTTAGACGAGAACGGCTACATAATCAAAGAACTCCGTAGTAGCGACACCGTTACCGCCGCAAACGCAGTTACTGGCGTTAAAGATGTTACCGGTGGCATGCTCCATAAAGTTACAAGCTGCCGAAAAGCTACCGAATGGGCAGATGCGGTATATATAATCGGCAATACTGCAGAAGAACTCTCGGCTGCATGTACAGATAAACGTGCGGGGACAAGAATCTTATGATGCGACAGACCGAAAAACTGGGTGAATATATAGTGTTGGTAGATGATGTAGGCAATGAGATTGGGACAGCGCCAAAACTGGCGAGCCACCATTTGCACACGCCGTTGCATAAGGCATTTTCGTGTTATGTGTTTGATAGCAACGGCAACTTTCTCGTAACCCAGCGCGCCAAAAGCAAAAAGGTCTGGCCCGGTGTCTGGACCAATAGTGTCTGTGGGCACCCCGGACCTGGTGAGTCCGACGAAGCCGCCATTGCCTGCCGCGCACTCGACGAGCTTGGCATAACCGTGCATGACATTGCCTTGTTGTTGCCCAATTACCGTTACACCACCCCACCATTTGATGGCATTATCGAGAACGAAATCTGTCCTGTTTATGCTGCCCGTCTCGCCGATGGCCCCAAACCCAACCCCGACGAAGTCGAAGCTCTAACCTGGCTCTCCTGGGGCGACTACATTGCAGACATCACCACCAACCCCGACAAATACTCCTACTGGGCCAAAGACCAGCTAAAACAGCTCATCACCCACCCAACAATTGCCCGCTACGCTAATGCCCGGTAACCGCAAACCAAAAAGCTCCGCCGCATTGCCACCCCGATAACACAAAACCAAGTTTCTGCCGCACCATGACACTGCCACGACCATCTACGGGTTGAACCTCACAAAATTACAACAGGCAATCCATGAGAGACCTACCTGATGTCCCGACTTTGTAAACAATCTTATTGCATCCAGCTCTCTCCCTGTGCACAATACTATAATTATAAGGAGTATCGAAATGGCCGATAAGCCCGAAAGCACTACCGAAGAATTCAAAGTTAGTGGCGAAGAATTACTCGCAAAAGTTAAGGCGCTAGTTCAAGAGGGTAACATCCGCCGACTCATCATAAAAAATACCGCTGGCGAAACATTGATTGAGCTACCTGTCACCATTGGAGTTGTCGGCGCTCTGCTCGCCCCTGCACTGGTGGCTGTGGGAGCCATCGCCGCACTCGTAGCTAACTGTACTATTATTGTCGAGCGAAAATAATATCGCTTTAGCTGCCACGACCATCTACGGGCTATCTATGGGTTGAACCTCACAAAATTACAACGGGCAATTTTGCCACAAGCTTTGTAATAGATATGACTGCGCAGTGCCCGTAGCTACGCTACTATGCTAGCGGAGGAACTGCAGTGAAGCGGCAAGCGATTATTGTAACTGTGGCGGTAGTAACAGCGTTATTGCTCGGTGGGTTCGGATACATGCTGTACCAGAGCTCACGCAGCGAGCCGCAACCAACAAATGATGTGGCCGCACCTGCAAAAGAACAGCAGCAAGCTGAGCAGAAAAAACAGGGGCAAAGTACATTTCCGGAACCCACACCACCAGAGCAGGTCACTTACCCTATTAAAGTATATTTCTCGAAACACCCTGAGTCGGACGATGACCCAGCACGGACGTTTGCACTTGCCCGCACCTCACCAGACTTAGGAGTTGCCAAATTCGCCGTTACCGAGCTCCTAAAAGGCCCCACGCCAGAAGAAGCTACGCAGGGCTATTTTTCGTACGCAAAGCTGCGTGGCGACCAGAGCAACTGTCAGGGCGCAGATTTCATGCTCAACATTAGCAACAAAACCGCTACTTTACAGTTCTGCAAGACATTCGACCACATCGGCTCGGTGTCAGACGGCCAAGCCGAGAGTGTTATCAAAGACACACTCAACCAGTTCGATACCGTCGATAAAGTTGTCATATTGAACAAAAACGGCGACTGTGAGTTCAACCTCTCTGGCTTAAACCTCTGCAAACAGTAGCCATTTACAACCCAAACCGTAACCTATAGGTTCAACCTCACAATACTAGCTTCTAGCTTAGCTGAAGTGGTGTTATACATCTTTTTGAGGCCTAAGAGAGCAAGTTGGCCAATTATAGGTTAGTACTTCTTTTCGCGTGGATTAACCTGATAATAGTAATCCGTACTTTCGTTTTCTTTGGGGTCGGCGGCCCATTGATCGGGAAGATCATTTGAGGGTTGGTGGTTAAAACCAAACTCACCAACAAGTGACTCGACTAGTGCATTCTGGGCGTCAATAACCAAAGGGTTACTATTTTGCGGCTTGCACATTTCTGCCGAGCAGCCAATGTCAATCATTTGTCCATCAGAGGTCGGATGCATTACGGCATCAATAGCACATTTTCCGCACGCCACATCACATCGTGCTTTAACGCCATCGACTGCAGCATCAGCCATCTCTTGGTACGTAACCTTGCCTTTGGGCAGTTGCTTTAGCTCATCACGACCCAGCTCAGTCTCGCCCCAAAATTTACGTGGTCCGCCAAGGGTCGTAACGTCAAATCGGCTTCTCATCTTATAACTCCTGCTTAACTTCCCACAGTAAACAACTTTTTGAGTATAATAGCAAGTATATAAAGGTAGTTAAAAATGCCTATCTGGTACTAGTGCCAACGCCAGAAGTGGTGATGCTTGTGGGCGAGTTGTTTGTGCGACTCAACCAGGAATAC
>CAZXLT010000025.1:0-4529 GCA_964641545.1 uncultured Candidatus Saccharibacteria bacterium | reverse complement strand
TTATGGACAGGGAAATCATCGAAAGTATCACCGCCACGGTATCTATCAAGCTAACCAACCATCACGGCCAAGTTGTTTTCGAGGGGATAAGCACTGAAACTGGCATGGAAATATCCCAGTAAAATGAGACATATCAGAATACCCAACCATACCAGAATTAACCCATGCATAAGAGTAAGCCTAAACATACTCCGTAATTGGGACAGGGATGCTACCAATATGTATCGGCAAGTGCGATATACGACGATGAAAAAAGCTACACATCCAGGACTATATGGGTGCAAGTAGATAGCTGATCGGCATAAGTAAAAAACCACCCAAATGAAGGTGGTTTTTTACTTCAAACAACTTGATTTCTATTGTTTTGATACTTCAAGGATCTTGAATGTAGCAGTCTTTAATGCCTCTAACTTGCCTGAATCAACGTATTTAAATACTTTTTCTGATACGCTTTGTCCAGAATTCAAGTCTGTAACATAAACTGTATCATCGGCTATACGAGTACCGCTAGCATCCACCGCTTCAATTTTTACACTGTAGCTAGCCTTTTCTGATGCCTTATTTTTGATTGTTAGTGGAAGCTCGGTAGTGTCGTCGTAAGTATAAGCAGCCTCTTCTCCGGGATTAAAAAGAAACGCACCAAGCGTGACATCTACGCTATTCTTTAATAGTTTATCAGTATTAGTACCATCAAAATCATTAACAGAATCTGTTACTGATTTACTAACACCGTCCACGACTTTACCGTAAAACAACTGGGTAGCGACAACTATACCGCCAGTAACAACGGAGAGAATAATAGTCGCTACAGCCAGACCCTGACCGACTCTTTTGCCTTTTTTTATCGCTACGAAACCGATAATACCAAAGATTAACGAAATTATAGCAAAGAAGAAGGATACATTATTCAATATCGGCACCCATGATCCAAGAATGGCTAATATCGCTATAATGAATCCCGCTATCGCAAGACCTGATTTACGCTCTGTTTTGTCATTATCCACAGCATCCTCCTTAGTTATAATAGTGGTATAGTACCACTTCCTTATAAAAAAGACACTAACGCAGTGAAGCATAATAAAAGTCATATACGATAAGAGTGTTACAGTTCAACGAATGGTTACTTTACGCGTATAATTAGCCACATTAGATTGAGAGTTTTGGGTTGTCGTTCAAGTATAGCCCTCATAAATTAAGCGAATCGAACATCTATTGTTTTATCGCTTGGTTTATATGCTGCTAATTGCATGAATTGTGATTGAAGCGCTCATCCCCGTCCAAAAATTAAACCTTTTAAAAACAACTACTAGTCCAAGCTCACGCGTTTTTACCTATGCTACAATGCAATTATGCCAATGACCGAAGCCGAACAGGCCACACACCATCTTAGTAACCAAGCGAATGAAATTGCAGAAATGTCTGCTCGCACAGAACCATTTGAACATACTATTGCTGGGGTAAATATAACTGTTTTGCCGAAAGTTTACCCAGGAGGTATTGATAGTGAGCTAATCAGTGAAGCGATTGGGGATGTTTCGGGCAAGTATGTACTCGATTTGTGTACCGGGACGGGCATAGTGGCTGTGAAAGCTGCGCAGCGGGGAGCTCAAAGAATCGTTGCTATTGACCTTAACCCCGAAGCTGTAAAAAACGCAAAGCTCAATGCGGAAAAATACAGTTTAAATCAAATCGAAGTTCGAGAGGGTTCGCTGTTTGAACCAGTTGACGACGAAGTCTTTGATGTAATAGCAATCAATCCTCCCTATACCGGCAAGAAACCGGCCAATAAGACAGAAATTTGTTTTTGGGATGAAAATAACAATACGACCAGACAATTCTTTGCAGAGTATAAGCGACATTTAAAACCTGGTGGCGAGGCATTTTTAGCCTGGGCAGATTTTAGTTCTGTTGAACTGATAAAGAAACTTGCAGAGTCCAATAATACTAGTCTAGAGTTAGTTCAGTCTAAAAGCACACCGTCAGGACGTGCCACTTTCTTAGTTTATAAGCTCGTTCAACTGTAGCCGACATATTTGATTATAAAATCGCCAATGTTTATTCTGGCGAGTAAGACCGAAGAGGGATTAACTAAAAAGCAAAGATTTGTTAAATATGGGATAATGATCTGCAAAGGAATGCTACACAAAATGAAACTAGACTTTATACGATTTCAAACTACCGACAATATTGAACTACAGGGATGGTTAAGCAATGTCGATGGCGATACGGCTGTAGTGCATATGCATGGCATGTCAGGCAATGGGTATGAGAATGCGTTTTTAGACACGCTGCATGCAACATACAACAAATTAGGCCTATCATTCTTCTCGATAGACAACCGAGGCCGTGGGATAATCAGCTCGTTTTGGCAGAACGGTAACTTAAGCCCATGGGGAGAAGGTACAAAACTTGGCGGTAGTTGCTTTGAAATTTTGGATGAATGCGTCCATGACATTGCGGGAGCAATCAACTATCTAAAATCCATTGGCAAGACAAAGTTCATTTTACAGGGGCACTCGCTCGGATGTACCAAGGTAATCCATTTTATGAATACACTTGGTTCAGACGATATTTTAAAAGTTATACTCCTTGCCCCGACAGACATGGTCGCATGGGCAAGCCGTGATAAAAATCATGAAGCAAACGTTGAAAAAGCTAAACAACTTATAGCCGACGATAAACCAACCGCGCTTGTCGATGCACAATGCTGGCCCGATGAGACGCCACTTTCTGCGCAAACGTACTTGTCAATTTGTGTAGCTGGCTCACCGGCGGACATATACGGCGACCGCGATAATGGAGCGCTGCTCGGAAAAGTCCATACACCGATGCTCATAGCGTACGGCAGTGATGACATAGGTATAACGCAAGTTGACGGTTCAATCGATGCATGGAAAACAAGGGCCGACGCGGTGATTGACAAAACTAATACCCAAATCGCCATTATTGACGGAGCATCCCATAGCTTTCGGCACTACGAAGGCCAATTATCGCAAGCAATCGAACGATTCGTAGTTTAATTGCGTAGTTTCTCGTACTGCTCAGAATACATCAGATTTACACATTTTTTGCCTCGACAATCTCGGCTAATGTAACGCTGCCAATGAGTGACTTCCCGTTAAATCCTTTTTGTTTAGCCTAAACTTCACTAGAATGATTGCATGAAGTATGTTTATTTAATTCTCGCAGGGTTGCTGGCAAGTGGGGTTCACTTTTATGTCGTGTGGAAGCATCGTGGCAACCGACGGTACTCCATTAGTGAACATGCGATGCTGAGTAAAAAGAGCCACACAATATATTTCGTAGCTCATGTCTTGTGCGATATATTCTTTTTACTTTTTTCTTTTCAATTTTTCGTTCGCGAGCATCAGTACTACTTGCCATTTTATTTAAATGTCGCATTCGCGGTGTTAGATTTTGTGCAGGCCGCGCTACCGTCACGTGGTAGAACCGAAAAAATCCACTTTGCCGCAGCATACATATCATGGTGCTGCTATCTGCTTTCAGGGCTACTGGCAATGTTCGCGTTACAAATAGCGCAACCATACCTAACGCTAGCAATCCTGTTTATCGTTCCAGTCGTGGGCATGTTTATTTACATGCATTTCAACCGTTCGAAATTGTACCCTTACCAACTCGCAATGGTGCCGCTTTTTGTCATGTATATGCTTCTTGTGACAGTGGGCGCTAGTTAAGCAAGATTATTGTGTTCGCAGTATCTTTTCCGTGGATTTGCCCTTGGCGAGCTCATCAATGAGTTTATCTAGGTAGCGAATCTCGCGCATGGTTGGCTCCGTGATATCTTCGACGCGCACACCACATACCACGCCTTTGATTAAAGTACGTGACGGGTTGGGCCGAGGGGCTTCTGAAAAGAAAGTTTCGAAGTCGGTTTGTTTTGCTAGTTGTGCCTCAAGCTCCTTTTGGTCATAGCCGGTAAGCCAGCGAATAATCTCATCAACTTCCGACTTGGTGCGACCCTTTTTCTCGGCTTTAGCAATGTAAAACGGGTAGACACTCGCGACGCTGGTTGTATAGATCCGATGTTTTTCCATGATATTTTAAATCCTTAACTGATTACTGTATTAAGGTTTGCGCGCTTTGATTTTTAACTTGCGAGCTTTTTCGTACTGTGCGCGTTTGGTCGTAATCTTTTGGAGCCTAGCCTGCTTTTTAGGGTCTCTTTTTCTCATAGTTGTTACTTGCCCATGCCTTGTTTACGAATCTGTTGAATAGTACTGGTGAGTGATGCATCGGTGTTGTGCTCGGCAAATATGTATAGCGCTTTAAATGGTAGAGCAGGGTCATGGCGGGACACAATGGCTTCGGCGAGCTCTTGTGCGGCCGTGAGCTCTGCGTCGTCATCGGCTAGTTTCCAGATTTTGGTGCGTAGCGTATACGACAGCGCCACCGTAAATTCACCTTGTTTTGCAACAACGCGAAACTTCGAGGAATTGCCGGTGGCTGGCAAGGCTGTGACTTTCATGTCTCTACAGTATAGTACGTTTACTACTGTATGTTGCATGACG
>CAZXLT010000024.1:0-4870 GCA_964641545.1 uncultured Candidatus Saccharibacteria bacterium | reverse complement strand
AGCAGAGGCCTGAAGAGCCTTGTGTCCCCAGTTCGAGTCTGGGAGGAGCCACCAGTAAAAACGCCTCAGCACAGCTGGGGCTTTTTTACTGGCTAGACACCTGTCTAGGACGCGAACTGGCCAGTTCGTTCATGACGAGCGCTCGCCGATGCTTGCATCGAGAATACGAGGAAATGGGTCGAAGACCGCCCTGGGTTCAAGCTTTAGCGACATGCTATGATAGACATAGGTAAAAATGAAATCCCGAAGTGTGCGGTCTAGGAGAAAGGCACCTTTGCTTGTTAAGTTGAGGCATATGCTAGGTAATATCAAATGGCGTGTAGCTTTGCTGAGTTTGTGCGCGCTACTTATTGCTTTTGTCTATGTGGCTTCTGTAATCCCTATGTTTGGCCTTGCGATCATTGTAGATGTGACCACTGGTTCGGCAAGCAATATTACCGCAACGCAAGCTACCTTGAGTGGCACGGTAGATTCTTATAGTACAAACGACGTAACAGTCAGAGGGTTCGAATATGGCTCGACTACATCTTACGGCACGAACATCGAAGAAACGACAGGTTCACAGAACGATGACTATACGGTCGGCGTAACCTCGCTATCCTGTGGCACGGAGTATCATTTTCGTGCGTATGCTACGACAGCCGACGGAACAGGATACGGTTCGGATCAGTCATTTAATACGTCTGCTTGTTCGTCTTCGCAGCCAACAGCAAGCACTGATGGATCAACTGTGTTAGGTCAAACAAGTGCAAATCTGCAAGGTACGGCGACATCGTCGGGTGGCGGAAAAATTACGCAAAGAGGATTCCGATACGGGACGACAACTGATTATGGGCAGACAGTTAATGACGATCTTAGCAACGAACTAGTTTACTCTGGATTTTGGAGCGTAAATAGCCAGCCTTTCTACAGATTAGTTGGACCGAGTGGCGGCACGGCAACCGACGCTGCAGGCAATGTTTATACATCGGGATTAGACGGTACGACCATACAGAAATTCAGTAGTGGTGGCATACTTCTACAAGAATGGGGGCGCGATGACGGGGGAGGTCCGCTTAACGGAGCAAGTAATTTAACGATTGACGACGACGGCAACATTTATGTCGCTGAACTGTTTGCTGACAGGGTTTCTAAGTTTAATAGTAATGGTGAGTTTCAGGGAGAGATTGGCTATAGCGGCTCAGGGAATGGGGGTCTCTACAACCCAACTGCCGTTGCCGTCGATTCGCAAAACAATATTTTCGTTACAGACTCAGGGAATAGTCGTATTCAAAAATTTGACCAATACGGCAACTATTTAGACCAATGGGGATCATATGGGGCGAACAATGGTCAATTTAATCATCCGTATAGTATGGCGATTGATAGTAACGATAATATATTTGTTGCCGACACCGATAATCACCGTATTCAAAAATTTGACGCTGATGGTAATTACGTTGGTCAAACCCCTTGGACAACTCAGTGGGGGGGCGATTGGCAAAATACTAATTTTACTGCACAACGATACTTTCCTTCAGGTATTGCAATTGGGTCTGACGACACCTTGTACGTAAGCGGATATTTTGATAATACTACTGAAACCTACGCAAGCTCTACGGTCGTCAATATCGATGGCAATCTAGATTACATTGGGCATATCGACCTTGGTACCAATGTGCCACCAACTGGTCATCTGATGTTTGTGCTAAGCTTAGCGGTCTCAGACACTGGGCAAGTTTACCTGCACGGACCAAACAGTATTCAAAAATATGAACCAAATAACAATGATGGTCCGTTCGACTTTGACATAGCTTCGCTTACATGTGGCACAATATATCATTATCAAGCATTTGCGGTGAATGTTTCTGGCACTGCATACGGGCAGGACAGTACCTTTCAGACAAGTAGCTGTGACCCCGTTCTGCCGAGTGTAACGACGCAATCTGCAACCCAGATCAACCAAACGAATGCTACTATCAGGGGTACTGTAGTCGGCATTGGTTCCGGCGCCCTCACAGAGCGCGGCTTTCAGTATGGAACGAGCACGAGCTATAGCTCAACTATCTTTGACAACACAAGTGCAACAGGCGCATTTTCGCGCTTCATAGATAATCTGCAATGCGGAACACTCTACCATTTTCGTGCTTATGCAAGCAGTAGTGCCGGACGTGGCAACGGTGCTGACTTAGTGTTTAATACTGCTGCGTGCTCTGCCCTTCCTACAGTCGCAGTTACTGAGCCATATAATAACCAAAAATTTGGAGCTGGCACCAAAGAAGTCAAATTAGCGGCTACCGCAGCCTCGACAACAAGCTCGATAGATCGCGTAGAGTTTATACTCGATAATGTTTCTGTGGGGACTGATTCGTCTTTGCCATATGGCGTGTCGGCTTCGGGGCTGTCGGCGGGATCGCACACCTTGATTGCGAGGGCCTACGATGTACTTGGCAGCATTGTTATCTCTGCACCTGTTAGGTTTACGATAGCTGCGCCAAGCTCACCTGTACCAAAAACAACGCCTAAAACATCTGCTCCGACTCCCACTGTTTCTATCGGACCGAATGAACCGAGCTCAGGTCTTCCTGTTGAACAATCATCTGGTGGCGAGCTGCCGCTGAGGCAAAAGCCTCGATCGTCTAATCATGCGTATACTTTGATGCCGTTTTGGTTTCTATCTCTACTTTTACTTGTTGCTCTAATGTACTCAGTCCAGTCGTATCGCGAATATCGACGTAAGCAAGAGTTGATTAAGATTCTTTCTTATCATCAGCAACTGTCTCATGATGTTGCGGTATTTTTGAGCCTGACTTCACATTATTTGCATACTTCACTCACGATAATGCAATCATCACTTGAGTTACTGGTGTCAACAAAGATTACTACCACCAAAATTAGTCAGCCCATCAAGGTGCTACTAAATAACCTGTCTCAATTTGTCGAAACAATACAAGCAGAGTCAAGAAACATTCTGATTGGCAATAAAATAAAGCAAGAGAAACAGGCAGAACGAGTTAATGTTTTGACTACATTTAAAAAGCGTAAAGTTTGGTTGCCGTTAGTAGGGGTGGCTGTCCCATTGGCTATTTTTGATGTCATAGCAATAATTACCGGTGCATATAAAGATGTTCGGCTTCAGTTTTTGAACCAAGTCCTGTTGTTTGTTTTTGGGGCTATCATCATTTTGGTGATTGTGCATTTCCAGCGTACTCAAAAACTCGTTCTTTCTTTCAAAGAACATCTATTGTTCGAAGAACAAACAATTCATAATCAGAAAATTAAATACTTAGAAGCAAATGCCGAGAAAATTCATAAATATTACGATGAGATATCTGGCGTAAGCAAAGTGCTAGACAACTCCGAAAAAACCAAGCTGTACTTTAACGGACTGGCGCAGTTCGAAACTCTACAGCAAAGTTTGACTAGAGCAGGGGGCTTCCTTCGACGGAACGCTCACGCAGAGCAAGTAAACCTTGCCGATACATACTCAAACGTTCTTGATCGACTTGAATCAAAAGCAAGCGAAAAACATGTGCAAATCGTTGGAGAGGTTAACAATGATCTTGTCGTGAACGCTCTAACTGACGAGGCAGAGTATCTTTTCTTTGCTTTAATCGATAATGCAATTAAATTTTCGCCTGAAGGTTCAGAAGTTCTTGTAAGCTGTACACCGCACAGACAAGGTGCTCGCTTGCGCGTTTCAGATTCGGGCAATGGAATTTCTAAAGAGCAGATCAGCAAACTTTACCAACCATTTGAGCGCGGGACCCCGCTCGAGACCTTTGATTATGAAGGGATGGGTCTCGGGCTGTATTCGTTAAAAATACTTGTAGATAAGCTTAGCGGTAAACTAACCGTTGAGAATAGATCTGGTCATAGACAGGGTGTAGTTGCGGAAATTATTTTCCCAACAGATCACGAAAAAAACGCTAACCGTCAATCCGGTAAGGTAATAAACCCTCAAAAATAACAAGATTTAATGATGCTTTGTCCATTGCAGGAAACTTCGGTAGGCAGATGCTATAATACTTGGTTTGCTATCAACGTTTCTCCCGCTCGAACACGATCATTTACTTTTATGTTCACGGTAGAACTTTTTGGCAACACTACAATAACTTGAGACCCAAGGTTTATCCTGCCATACACTGCACCTTTGGCGAGTGTATCGCCCGGCTTCACAAACGTCTCGATTCGCCTAGCAATAAGGCCGGCAACTTGGATTACTTTGAGTTGAGTTTTCTTATATGTAATCACGGTCTCTACTTTTTCGTTTAAAAAACTAGCTCTCAATAATGTAGCAGGCAGTAGTTTGCCAGGTGAGTGTGTAACCTTTAGGATTTTTCCTGCGACTGGAATGCGGTTGTAATGAACATCAAAGAGTGACATGTAGATTACAATTACATTCACTTCGTCAGCAACATCGGTTGTCATTGTTTTGATTTGTCCGCGATACTTTTTGTTGTTTTTAAACAACTGCAGGTCTTTTTTTTGCGAAGAAAACACAGCAATAACTTTGCCATCAGCAGGAGACACAACCCCATCGCCCCCTGGGATATTTCTGTTAGGGTTTCGCAAGAAATAAAATTGCCACCAAATATAGGGAAAGGCTATTAGAATAATGACAAACAGTATTATCGACATGCTCTCAGTATATGTGACCAGCAACGAACAGTTGAATTTATTCGATGTTTCATCTATAATCTTCCCCTGTTACTTACCCTAAAACAGGGAAAAGAGCAGTCCGGCTTGATCGCCGTAGCGATTCGGCTTTGCCGACCGGACGATGAGAAAAACCGCAGGTTTGTCTCATTATGCGGGTCTAGCTCAGTTGTTTAGAGCGCGTCCTTGCCAAGGACGAGGCCAGGGGTTAGAGTCCCCTGACCCGCACCAA
>CAZXLT010000023.1:0-7907 GCA_964641545.1 uncultured Candidatus Saccharibacteria bacterium | reverse complement strand
CGCCTTTTGTGTACGCCTCTCGATTTGGCGGCTTATATTTATTAAGCGGTATCGCGGCTTTACTAATAGTCAGCGGAATATTGTCAATAAAAGGCAAAAACATAATGGTGATTGGCTCGGTACTCATTGGCGTATCATTAGTTTCGTTCGCTGGGTGGTGGTTCTGGCACACACCTTCATCGACAAAAGCTGTCAGTGTTTCCTCTTTCCAGCTTCCGGAGACAAAGAGAAGAGAAGAAAACACAAAACTACTCAAACAAGCCATTGACGGGCGACCGAAAAAAAAGAGTGACGTAGTTGTTCTACCCGAGTATTCGGAGATTTGGCAATACGATAGTTCGCAGGATGCCAAGACGGTACAAGAGATTTCTTTAGAACATACAGTTTTTGTTGATAGTTTTCGAGAGAAAACCCCAATGAGTAGGGGGCATAATGTCGTAGCTGTACGTGACAAAAACGGACAGGTATTGGCAAGTCAAAACAAACATTTTCTCATTCCCGGGGGTGAATATATACCGTATATATATCAAGCACTCCTAGCTTATGCGGATCAAGAATCTATAATTCGAAATTTTAGAAACCAGCGATCAGTCGATAAGGGCGACCAACGTGAAGCACCTATTGCGACAAAAGACATCACCCTTGGCAGTTTTGCATGTAGTGCTGTTTTGTCGCCAGCTTCCTACCAAAACATGGCACGACAAGGGGCGGAGCTGTTCACTAACTCAGCGTCTCTTAATACCCTTGGTATTGGAAAGCTGTATCATGCCCAAGCTTACGAGATGTCTAGATTGCACGCTATTTCAAATGCCCGAAGTTTTGTACAGTCAGCCAGAGGCGGTCCAGTGTATATTATCGATCACAACGGAAAAGCTCTGGCATACCGCAGTAACTCGACACAACCAAATGCTGTGGAGGCGACAGTTATAGCAAATAGATCAAAAACTTTATATACCGTGACAGGTGATTGGGTGGTTTGGATTGGACTTTTCATTGTGGGCAGTCTCTGGTTGCGGGCATTGACAAAAAAGCATAAAAACCATAAGCTTTGGATAAAAGGAACTAGAACAAAAAATGGCAAAAAAACAAACACCAAAACTTCAGTACAGACATCCGCTAAATAAAAAGATTTTTATTTTAGTTGCTGTGTCTGTAGCTACGGTAGGAGCGCTGGTGCTTCGTGTTAGCAATGCCAGTACTGCCAATACCGGACTTGACCGCCTAAATATAATGAAAACAGTAAATGCCGAGATTGGCACCAGGGAAGGTACTGCGCGGCAACACGAATATACGGGGAGATCCGATAATCCAGAGTGGTGTGCGTATTTTGTTAGCTGGGCAATGAAGGCGAGCGGGTATCCGCTACGGGACGGCAGCAATTTTCGGGTTCCGTCAGTCTTTTACAATAAGCAAGAAGGAAACTTACGAGATATATTTATTGCCAATGGGTCATACATTGAGTACAAAGGAAAACAAACAGGGCGGTGGCCAGTGGTCGGAGACATTTTGATATTTGGCAGGAGCCATACTGGCTTTGTTTCGCAAACCAATGAAGGAGGAAGACTCTACACTATAGAAGGAAATTCTGCTGCTGCAGGCAAGCCAAATAGTGTGGCGCGCAACAGCTACGACAGCTTGGATGCAGCTGGAATCATTGGATGGGGCAATGTTGATAACTTCATACTTCGCTCGCCGACAAAAAAATGACTAGAAAAATTACTTTTCTAAAATCGGTGCTGCACGTCTAAGAATTTGGTATGGCTGCACGAAATCCGCGCTAGCATTTGTATCGACAAACTCAAGTGCTAAACGACAAATGACTCTCTGCACTTTGTCGATCGTTGTTTCTACGTCTCCGCTAAAGTCAATAATTTCAGTAGCAATATCCGCGCAGGCTAGTATGTCTGATGCGAACGGGTCTTCGCTTTCGGGGGTTAGTTCTTTTTTAGCTTCTTCGAGTTCTTTTTTACGCTCAGCACTATTGGGCTCCCCACGATGTTTGCCGTTGGAGGATGCTGTAAGATAGCGCTCGTCGCAAACCTCTTCTGGGGCGTCGGCAAAGATAAAAAACCCGCCCCTCTCTTGTATTCTTGCAACATCATCAGGGTGTCGTATCTTTTCAAACAGTACAATATTTCGTTCAAAACTGACTAAGCCGTCAACAACCACGTCACCATCGCCTTGTTCTCGTAGTTGCCGGTGAAATGCTCGGAGGTCATCCATGTCATGATGATCGCGTTCTCCTACCGAAGGGTGCGGCCGGTAGCCTGCAGCGCGTAGAGCATTTCCCAAGGGATAATGTATGAAATTCTGAAAAACCGCCAGCCGTTCTAGTTCTTCTAAGGGTCTGTCGAAATTTCCACTATCCACGATCATTTGTGTCACTTGCCACGGGTAATGCTCGGGATTTGCAATCGTACGTGCAACTGTTGATGTCCCCACTCCAGGACGACCGCCAAATGCGATAATAGGAGCACGAAACGACTCTAGTGACTCCACCGCATCTGGTCCAAGGTTCGCCATTACCAACAAGTCTAGCACATGTAACTATATCCAACGCACAAGTTCTGCATTGGGAAATGCTGCCTGAAAGTCTGCTTCAGGAACGACATGATATCGTAATGCTCGACCAATGTTACCATGCCCCACCAATAGCACATGCTTCGCTTTCGAAGGATGTTTTATTGAGTGTTCAATAACTCTAGCCGCGCGCTCTAGTAACTCGTCAACTTGTTCAAGTCCCTCGATATTGTGTCGCACATCTAGCTGGTTAATATGCTGAGACTTCTCTACAGTATAAGAAGTGCCTTCCCACGCACCATAATCGCGTTCTTTTAAATCGTCAAGCAGTTGAATATCTTTCTCTGGGTAACCAATTTCACGAGCAATAATTTTGGCAGTCTCGTGAGCTCTGCGAAGGGGTGAGGCGATTATAAGATCAATCTCAAGATCTTTGGCATTTTGTCCTGCTTTCTTCGCTTGCTGTCGCCCTTCTTCCGTTAACGGTGTATCTGTAAGGCCAGCATACAGTTTTTTAACATTCATTTCACTTTGACCATGACGAATAAAAAACAACTTTTTCATACATAGTATTATATAGGTAATGAAGGTGGATGTGCAGCCAGGAAACTATGTGGTTGCCGTGTCAGGAGGCGTTGACTCGGTTGTGCTGATGCACCTATTGGCAGGGCTGCCTCATGTCAAGACCACGATTGCACATTTTGATCATGGGATTCGATCCGATTCACATCTAGATCGGAGGTTGGTGGAAAAAGCAGCAAAAAAATTGGGCTTGCCATTTGTATATGACCGCGCTGAACTTGGTCCAAGCGTTAGCGAGGCGCAAGCACGTGAGCATCGCTACAAATTTTTGCGCAGTGTACAGCAAGCTACGGGCGCAGATGCGCTAGTTACTGCTCATCACCAGGACGATTTACTAGAGACGGCGATAATAAATATTCTTCGCGGCACAGGGCGAAAAGGTCTGAGCTCTCTCAATGACCGTAGCGATATACGCAGACCGCTGCTCGGCAGTACAAAAGCAGAGATTCGTGCCTACGCTGCCGAACAAGGCTTGATATGGCGAGAAGACAGTACGAACCAGGACACCAAGTTGTTACGCAACTATGTTCGTCATATTCTTATGCCCAAGATCCCTGAGCAAGCACGTGCTCAGCTGCTTGCATATTGCCGCCACGTGGCTGTGCTTAATCTTTCGATCGACAATAGCTTGCTTTTGTTACTGCACACGCAACCATCAAGACAAACGCTTAACAGGCAAAGTTTTAGCTTATTACCGCATGCGGTTGCGCGTGAGTTAATGGCGGAGTGGTTACGTAGTCACGGACTGCGCAACTTCGACTCCAAAACCATCGAGCGGTTGGTTGTTGTGGCAAAGACTCTGCCGCCTGGCAAGCAAGCAGACATAGATATGAACCATAAACTGTTGAGCGGAAACGAAGTCCTGGCACTCATTATTCGTGACCGCTAGCAATCAACCCTGCCACACGCTATAATGTGTCTTACGTATGGATAAAAAACCGTTTCGATCAAGCAAAACTTCGGGTGGTAACGGACGAAAAGGATTCAAAAACGCAGGCTTCATTGCGCTGCTTGTGTTGATTGCGCTTGTCATTTCTGCGGCAATGACTCAGCCTAACACCCTCAAGGACGTGTCATTTTCTGATGTTATCAATCGCGCCAACAACGGCGAGATTAAGCAGATTGTTATCAAAGGGAATAGCTTAGAAATAACCAGGAAGGGCGAGGATAAGCCTACCGAAAAATCCAACAAAGAAGCTGGTTCTAGTATTTATGAGCAAGGACTAAAAAATCGTACTGTGGATGTTGATGTCAAAAGCGAGAGCAATGGTAACAGCTTTTGGCTGAGTTTGGCGAGCGGGGTAATACCGGTTGTGTTGATTAGTGTTGTTCTGTTCTTTATGTTGCGAAGTGCTCAGGGCCAAGGTAACCAAGCGATGAGTTTTGGTAAAAGTAGAGCACGTTTGTACGGTAATGAAAAAGACAAAATAGTATTCAAAGATATTGCCGGCTCAGATGAAGCCAAGCAAGATTTAGAGGAAGTTGTTGAGTTTCTGAAGTTTCCCAAAAAATTCGAAGGGGTAGGCGCCAAAATTCCAAAAGGCGTTCTGCTTGTAGGTCCACCCGGAACTGGTAAGACTATGTTGGCACGAGCCGTCGCTGGCGAAGCCAATGCGCCATTCTTTAGTATTTCAGGAAGCGAATTTGTGGAAATGTTCGTTGGGGTTGGAGCGAGTCGTGTGCGCGACCTCTTTGCCAAAGCGAAAAAGAATGCTCCGTGCATAATCTTCATAGACGAAATTGATGCCGTAGGCCGACGACGAGGCAGCGGTATGGGTGGTGGCCATGACGAGCGCGAGCAAACTCTTAACCAAATTCTGGTAGAAATGGATGGGTTTGAACAGGGCGCTAACGTTATTGTGCTGGCAGCTACCAACCGCTCAGACGTACTTGATCCAGCATTGCTACGCCCAGGGCGCTTTGATCGTCGGGTAAATATAGGGCTGCCAGATCGAAAAGACCGTGAAGCAATTCTTAAAATTCACTTTGCAAAAAAACCACTAGCAAAAGGCGTCGATCTTGATGCGCTTGCCGCCAAGAGTGCTGGCTCATCGGGCGCTGATCTTTCGAATATTGCAAACGAGGCCGCCATTATTGCCGCTCGCCACAACCGAAAAGAAATTTTACAGGCGGACGTAACCGCTGCATTTGAGAAAGTTGCCATTGGACCAGAGCGTAAAAGCAAGGTCATGAGCGAAAAAGAAAAAGAGATCACTGCCTACCACGAATCTGGACATGCTTTAGTTGGGCACGTTTTGCCAGACAGTGATCCGATACATAAAGTTACAATCATTCCTCGTGGTAGCACGGGGGGTGTCACATGGTCTATTCCAGCAGAGGACAAAAGCTACCACAGTATTATCGAATATAAAGATGTGTTAGCACGAGCACTAGGTGGGCGAATAGCAGAAGAGATTATTTATGGTGCCGACCACGTAACAACCGGTGCTGGCGACGACCTTAAAAAAGCTGCCGAACTAGCACGCGACATGGTGATTAACCAGGGCATGGGCAAAAGGCTACGCGACCAAGTGTTTCATATTGAAGAAGGCGTGATGTTAGATCGACTCGTGCAAGAACGTCAGTATTCTGACGAAACGGCAAAAATTATTGATGATGAAGTCGAAAGTTTAATTACTGAAGCAGCAACACGAGCGCGTGCGGTAATACGAGCAAACCGAGCCAAGCTTGAAGATCTTAAAGAGAGCTTACTTGCCAAAGAAACCGTTGAAGCCGATGAGGTTTTGGAAATCCTCAAGGGTACTGTTGTTCCTACATCAGCAAAACTTCACTAAAAATCACTCTTAGTCCTTCACTATTGCGGTCGAGCACCCTATAATTAGCCCCAGTGAAACAATTACTAAGCCGTGCCAATAAAAAACTGTCGCTCGGTGGTGCTGCAGCGCTGCTTATTGTTGCGTCTTTATTGAGCCAGGTGCTAGGATTTTTGCGCGTAAAATTAATTAACGCAAACTTTTCTGCTTTCGGACCAGATAGTACTGACGCATTTTTTGCAGCATTCAAGATCCCAGATTTCTTTTTCTTCACGCTTGCCGCCGGAGCGTTGGCAGTAGCATTTATGCCAGTGCTTGCCGAGCATACTCATAAGCACGATAAACAAGGTGCTTGGCAATTATCATCCAGCCTCATGAATATGTTAGCGGCCATAATGCTGGTAATTGGTCTCGTAGTGTTTGTGTTTGCAGAACCGCTGCTGCATCATATTGTTGCCCCTAAGCTTGAGCCACAACAGCTGAGTAATGCGGTTAACATAATGCGGTTGATCGCTTTTAACCCGCTATTATTTACAATTGCCGGAATTTTCACATGCATGCAACAAACCTATGGACGCTTCTTTTTCTACGCACTGGCGCCGATTATTTATAACGCCTCAATTATTGTGAGTATATTTGTTTTCAGGGACAGTCTAGGGCTAGTCGGTCTTGGAGTTGGCGCACTTATTGGAGCATTGCTACAGTTAATCATTGCACTAGTGGGACTCAGAGACATGCAATTTACACACACTTGGAAGATCGATTGGGAGATGCCCGATTTACGCCGGGTACTTCGCCAGCTGCCTCCACGATCAATCGACCAAGGTATAACATCAATAAATAGCATTGTGGCTACCAATCATGCCAGACGGCTGGGGACTGGGTATGTCAGCTTTTACGAAAATGCCTATGTGTTGCACACGGCACCAACACTGCTTATCGGTACTGCAATTTCAACTGCTGTTTTCCCGCGGCTTAACCATAGTATTGCGGTTGGGCACAGCAATGTTTTTCGCCAGGAGTTTTTACAGACTTTGCGAGTTATTATATGGATCACCATGCCAGTTGTAGTGATCGGATTTTTTGCTCGGGGCTATTTAGCGCGTTTGATCTTTAGTCGAAATGCACCAGAGATCGCTGTTATTTTCGGGTTTCTGTGTGGTGCAATTTTCTTCAGAACCCTGTACACAATAATCTCGCGTTATTTTTATGCTCAACACGATACGTGGACCCCGCTCATTGACTCGCTGTTTGCTATTGTCTTGTATATTGGCTTAGTGTCTACGTTAGCGCGCCCAGAAAGCTACGGTGCTTCTGGCATTGCCTTGGCCGAATCAATTGTGGCTGGATGCCAGCTACTTATTTTGTCGGCTATTATGATTTACCGGGATCCAAAACTGCTCGATGCTGCGTTTTGGGGTGGTGTGTTTAAGATTATTTCCGCGACAGGAATAACATTGGTTACTGCATTTATTATGGTTAGTATCTTTCCGCTCTACGCAACTGACACCGGTTTCTTTACGCTCGGCTTTAAACTCAGTATGATTTCCGGTGTTACGCTACTTGTTCACGTAATCGTATCGTCGCTATTTGATCTTGAAGAAGCAAAACCAGTTACAAAACGTGCTCGTGCATTTGCTCGGTTATTGCTTAAGCCGCTCAGAACAGACCTGTAGAAAACTTCTCTGTTATAATAGCCTGACATGAATCAGGAACATATCCGAAATTTTTGCATTATTGCTCACATTGATCACGGCAAGTCTACGCTAGCCGATCGCCTATTAGAGCTGACCGGAACCGTGCAAAAACGTGACATGAAAGCACAGCTGCTCGATAAAATGGACCTAGAGCGAGAAAAGGGCATCACCATAAAGCTTGCCCCTGTTCGCATGGCGTACAACAACTTTGAACTGAACCTAATAGACACTCCTGGTCACGTTGACTTTAGTTACGAAGTAAGCCGCAGCTTGGAAGCGTGCGAAGGTGCTATTTTAGTCGTCGATGCTAGCCAAGGCATACAGGCACAGACAC
>CAZXLT010000022.1:0-7987 GCA_964641545.1 uncultured Candidatus Saccharibacteria bacterium | reverse complement strand
AGCGCGTCCTTGCCAAGGACGAGGCCAGGGGTTAGAGTCCCCTGACCCGCACCAATCCCGACCTTTCCATCATTGATATCCATAAAACACTTATAGAACGGGCTAATTTGGGTGTTCGAATAGCCTGGGTAGCTCCAAACCAATCCTTTGGGGAATATCGAACACAGTAATACTCGCTTTCTTTCTAAATCAGCCTCCTCATAGGTGTTATTTAGGTTAGTAAACTTATCCTCAATAAACTTAGTAATCGCTTCGAGATTATACTTCTCAATAGTCGCTACATCCTTTGCAGTTTGGATAGCGGCTATTTTTTCTTCTAAGATTCTGTTTTGCTCCTTAAAAATGTCATCTGAATAGGTACCATCTAAGTTCTTTTGTATGAGCGTCTGACGCATCTCATAGACCTTCTTTAGCTCTACATCGGCTTGATCACGTTTTAACCTTAACGCGCCCACACGAAGCACGTATGTCCTTCGGATAAAGGCGTTTATCAGTTCAGCAGTTTCTGGTTTTAATGTAATACTTTCCAGTAGCTCTTTTGTACATGGTTCGATTTCGGTCAATGGTACGTTTGATTTGGGGCCACAGCGTTTAATGCAGAAATAGTAGCCATAGAGTAATTTCTTGCCTTTGCTCCACGCACCGGTAAACGACTGCCCACAACGACCACAACGCACGACGCGCCTTAACGGAAAGTCTGGATTGTGATGCGTGCGTCTGGCCAAGCGAACCGGTGTATTATGATTCTTTCCATCCAAGACTGCTTGAACACGGTAGAATACCTCTTCGGTAATCATGGGTGGGTGTTGACCTTGAACTTCTTGTCCATACTTCTTAGAAACCACTTTGCCAGCGTAAAACTTATTGCGAAAGATGCTGCTCATTGTCTGTTTGCGTATCAGTGCATCTTTATAACCTTTGCGGCGATTCCTAATACCTTTCTCGTTCAGAAAGTTTGCCATATCGCGCAGGCTTTTAGTTCCGGTAGCCATTAGCTCCCAGGCTTGTTGCAGGGTAGTAAAGATTTCCGCATCTTTAACCGCATAGCCATTCTGTCGTAGATACCCCAAGGGCGGTGGCCCATTATATAAGCCACTCATAAAGCGTGCTTTCATACCGTTTCTGGCACGTTCTCCTCGTACGTCGTTATCCATTTGGGCAAAACCGGCCAGCATTGTTTCGATAAAACGCTCAGTCGGAGTGTCGCCAGTTGGCTCAGACGCTGAGATGAGAGTAATCTCGCACTCGGCTAACCTCTTGCGGATAGCTAAATAATCAGCAGTTTGCCTGGAAATGCGATCAAGACGGTAGACAATAACTGCATCGACCTGTTTTCTGTTCTTGCGGCAGAACTCCAGTAGCTCAATAAGTGTTGGCCTGTCTTTAATCGTTTTAGCCGATCTACCTTCTTCGCGAAAAACTTCTAAAATTTCTAGTCCTTTACGTTCAGCTTCTTTGCGACAAATATCTAGCTGGGTATCTAGCGAGTAGTTGTCTACTTGCTCTTCCGTAGAAACACGCAGGTAAATCACTGCTTTCTGGGAGCCAGAAGGGGCACTATTAGCCATGATGTCTGCCATGCTAGCTTTGACCGAGCACCTGTTTAAGTGTGGCCCCGTTAAACATGTCCTGCTCAAAGCTATCAAACCAGCCATCTATCAGGTGCTGGAACTCCGTCAGATATATATCTAAATCTTCGTCAGACACATCATACAGGGCAGTGCCCATGATATTTCTAGCTTTCTGTAACCTTGTTTCTTCTTGAGTGGCGCTGAATACCCGTTGCAATGCCTGGTCAATTGATGCTAATGGATTTAGAATATCCAGCTTGCTATCCCTTACCCCTGCTTTTGTTTGTTCTAGAATTGCCATGTCGTACCCTCGACTAACATTATATGGATATATTGTACTATCCGTATAGTGTGTATTGCAAGAGTAAAATCCACATTTATTTCATATTCCTGTGGATAAATAATACCGCCACCGGTAGTCGTACTTTTTAGAAAAAACTAATCTGTTATGCTTGCTAAAAATAATCCCTTCTCTTATATATACATATAGAGCTACTTACATATTTAGCAGTGGAGTGGGAGAAGAGTATGAAACGATGGTACGAGAAGAACCTAAAGTCGATAGAAAGTTAACAGAACAACAATTAAGAATATTAAAGCTTATACATAAATTTAGATTTGTCAGTGCTCCGTTATTAGCTGAAGTTCTAGGTAAGAGTAAATCTAGCATCTTTGGAAGCTTGGAAGTATTGGTGAGGCATGAGTACTTGGGAAAGAGGTACGAAAAGAGTTTCAAGCTAAGGCACATACCAGCCATCTACTACTTGGCTAACAAAAGTATTAGAGTTCTCAGAGATTTAGAGCATCCGTCCATCACCGATAAATCCTTGCGCAACATGTATAAAAGCAAGCATATGAACAAGAACTTGCCATATGTTGAAAGAAGTTTTCGTCTGATTAGTATCTATATTTCTTTAAGGCGCCACTATGGAGATCTCTTTCATATCTTTACTAAATCTGAATTAACAGGTTATGAAGAATTTCCTTTACCGCGCCCGGATCTTTACCTTAGGCGGGCTAAAACCAAAGAGGCAAAAGTAAACGAGTTCATGCTGAGCGTGCTGGAGCCAGGACTGCCATACTTTATATATGCTAAACAGATCCGCCGTTTTCAAAATCATGAAGAAGAGGAAGGCTGGGAAGATGATGACTATCCCTGCATATTGCTTGTCGCCCCGTCCGAAAGCGTAGAAAAGCGTTTGCTGAAAACTATTCATAATTCTATTCAAGACTTTGACTTTTATACAACTACTATCGATAGGTTGCTTGCAATAGAAAATGATAAAGCTATATGGGCTGATGCATTTGAAGGGGGTAAGTTACTCACAATTTCCAATCTTGAAAGACAGTGAGGTTAAGCCATGAAGTAATAACGCCCATACGCTATAATTAATTGGTATGGACAAAAAAGAGGGTGAAACTAGTGGTTCACATAATAAGCCACAGCCGTTTATAAAACGTTGGTACTTTAAGGCTGCTACAGTATTTTTGCTGGCTATAGTACTTATGTTATCGTGGTTCGGTTACATATATGCCGCATCACCAGCCGTTATCCGAGATCCAAAGTTCGAACATTTCCACTTTCGTATGCAAGTACTGGTGGACGGTAAAGCCGAAGACTTTAGCAGCAAAGCCTACCAAACTGGCTACGCCAAAGATCAATGCAACGCTAACTTGCCAGAGCAGCCGATTCACTTCCATGACAATAAAGACCAGTTTACCCATATCCATTGGGAGGGCATGACCGGCGGCATGGTTATGAAGTATTATGGCTGGAATTACATCGGCGGTATGAAGAACGCCCTTGGCTATAAGCTAGATGATCTTAAAGACATTCAGAGAGTAACCACACATGGTGATTATCTACCAGCGGTACCAAAAGACTCTAACTTTTACGTATTTATTGGTGACGAAAACGGCTACAAGGAAAAGAACTTTGAAGATTGGAAAAACCAGGATTTAGAAGCATTCTTTGGTGTAACTAGCAACTCACCGGCACACGAAACCAATAAGCAAAAGTCGAGCCTGCTCGAAAAGATAGTGCCTAAAGCCTACGCGCATGAAGATGAAGATCACTCAAGCTCTAGTCCGTCTTCAGCTAAAGTCGAAACGGAAAAAGAAAAGCTAACCCGTATTAACAATCTAATTGGCAATGTGGTCATCTTTTCCCAGAAAGATAAACCAACTGATCAGCAGATTAAAGAACGATTTAATCAGCTTGAACCTCTAGGAGATAGTACATGCGGCGGATAAGCAAAGCTCTAGCTGCATCAATACTCGGCTTCACGCTGGGTGCAGTCTTGCTCATTTGCTCAGTGCCCAATGTTGGCGAACATCTCAAAGTATCTGGCCAAAGTCAGTCGGCAGTTTCCTGTGACACGAGTTGTCATAGCCACAGTCAGCATGTTTTCCAGAGTCCAATCTCTCAAGTTAAGGACGAAGATGACAAAGAACCAACACCACCTCCCTTTGCATGGTTGTCTATCGCAACAAACCTGTCCTTGCTCTATTTACCTCTCTTAGCAGCCACACTATGGTTCGGCTATAGGCAACAACAAACACTTCTCACAACTCACCTTAGATATTGAACCTAACTGCTTACTCGACCGTTAGTATTTAATATTTAGGAGTAATATGGATAAACGTTTTGTAGTTATATTAGTTGTGATCATTGCTGCTTTACTCGGAGTTTTTAAGCTCACCAATAAAAGCGAGCCTGTAGGCAGTAGCACTGGAAAGGGCTCGACTAATGTTTATGGTAAAGCTGACAGTAAAGTCACGCTTACAGAGTTCGTGGATTTTCAGTGTGAAGCTTGCTATGCATACTTCCCAATTGTTCAACAGTTAAAAGAAAAGTATAAAGACCAGCTACGTTTTGAGGTTAAATACTTCCCAATTGAGGGCGGTGATCATAAGTTTGCCCGTCAAGCAGCTCGATCGGCAGAGGCGGCCGCACGTCAAGGCAAGTTCTGGGAAATGCACGACCAGATTTTCCAAGGCCAGAAACAGTGGGAACAAATGCCAGACCCTCAAACGACCTTTGATGGCTACGCGCAGTCACTAGGAATAGATATGACCAAGTTCAAGATTGATCGTATGAGTTCAGAAGTTAATGCAGTCATAAATGCAGATCTGGATGCGGTGAAGAAAATCGGCGGAAATGGCACGCCAACTTTCGTACTCAATGGAAAGAAAGTAGACAAGCCAGGCCAAACTCTCGATGACCTCTCGAAGTTAGTCGAGGATGCCCTCAAGGCAGCCGGTATAACACCAACCCCACGACCGGTACAGCAAGCACCCGCTTCGCAGAGCCAATCACCTTCGCCGCGTGGAGGCCAAACACCAGCCGGTGGCGGACTAGCGCCAGGTGAAACTGCCGAACAGCATGCTCAAGAACAGCAACAATAGAGATATACTGAAAGTAGTAAAGAGGAGAAGACAAGCGAAATGACAGACGAAAAGCAAAAACACGATGTGGAGATTCAAACCGAACCAGTGGCTAAAAAAGGCCAACGCAAGAAATCTGGTCGTAAAATTGCTAAAAGAATCTTTATGGTCGCCTTGCCTTTGTTTTTCATTCCGTTGTTTTGGCTCCTCGTCATTCACTTTACACCTCTTCGACATCGAGTCGGTATTGACCCGATAGAGCGAAGTGTAGAAATAGTCCGGCTAAAAGCAGCGAGATCAAATGTCGACTACGCTAATGCCCACCTTAACATTTCAGAAAATCGACTACGCAACTTTAAGGCCTCGCAAAACTCGTCATCCAAAGCTGGCTACCAGACAAAGCTGGTAGCCGAAATGATTGAGCAGAACAAGGCCGCTATAACCTACATGGACAAAGCCAAGCAAGAGGGCACTGATATCAAAAAGAAAAATTTGGTTAAGCGTTTATGTGACCTGCTAGGAGATCAGAGCAAAACACTGGCTCACGCCAATGATGAGATGAATAAGCTACATAACTTTGCTTCAAAGTTAGAAGATAAGGTTGACGCGGGGCAGGATTTCGGCCCAGCAATGGACGCAGTCGAAAAAGATCTTAACGCCGCAATGCACTGGTAGAAAGAACATATGAAAAGAACAATGAGCAATCGGCCAAGTAAAATCGTAGGGATACTCCTCATCATACTGTTGGTTAGTGGACTTACTGTCTACATATATAGTCTCGCTACAAAAGAATCAGCTTCAAAATCAATTCCAAAAACTGCTGAACACGATGAGACCAACAGTGATGGCCATCACAATAAGGACAGCGAAAGTCTTGGTGAGCTGGTGGATTTGACTAATCAAGCTGCCGTCTCCATGGACATCAAAGACTTCAAGTATGGGCAGCCTAATATCAAGATTAAAAAAGGTACGACCGTGACCTGGACTAACCGAGATGATGTGAAACACAATGTTATGAAAGAGCACGATGACGATGATGCAGCACATGACGCTCCAACATTAGACGAAGTTAGGCCAGGGGTGTTTGCTGGACAGTTGCTTGCAAAAGGAGAAAGTTACAGCTTTACCTTTAATGAAGCTGGAAAAGATCCTTATCATTGTTCACCTCATCCGTATATGAAAGGCTCTGTAACAGTAGTAGAATAAGTTAATGAGTCAAAATCAAACATCGCACGATACGCATGAGACATTCAAACTAGGTCTGATACTTAACACTGGTTTTACCGTCTTTGAGATGACGGTTGGTATCACCACCGGCAGCCTAGCGTTGATAGCCGATGCTGCTCATAATCTGACCGACAGTTTAACGCTTTGTATTGCGTATATTGCTGAACGTATTGGCAAACGACATGCTGATGAAAAACGCTCTTACGGTTACGGCAGGGCGAAAATAATTGCCTCACTCCTGAACGCTGGAATTCTTGTAGCCATAGCGACATTTATTGGCGTTGAAGCCATTCAGAGAATAGGCGAAGCCAAAGTAGTGCCAGGAATCGTCGTTGCCAGCGTGGCGGCAGTCGGAATTGCCATTAACGGGGGTATTGCTTACCTCTTAAGCAAACAGCGCCATAACTTAAACGCTCGTACGGCATACACTAATATGCTATACGACACTCTTAGCTCCGTTGGTGCGCTACTGGCCGGACTCGCTATTGCCATGTTTGGTTGGACATGGCTGGACAGCGCTGTTGGTATTCTCATTGCGTTTATGCTGCTCTATTCAACTATTGGCATTATTAAAGACGCGCTACATATTCTGCTCGAAGGTGTGCCTGGCGACATTGACTTACGTATAGTAAAGCTCAGCCTTGAAAAGTTAGACGATGTTGTAGGCGTAGACGATATTCACGCTTGGACTATTGACGACGATTACTACGCTTTTAGCTGTCATCTCATAGTTGACGAAGGAAAATACAAAGAAAGCCGCAAAACTGTCGAAGTTGCTAAGAAACTGTTGGCTGACAAATTTAACTTTAGGCATACAACAATTGAGGTCGAGTTTGAAGACTCTACCACACACGAAGAACACGAACAGCACTGAGGTGTTATAATATCCGTATATGGCTAGTGATGAGCAAGAGAAAGCACGGAAAGAACTTGGCGAGCGTTTAAAAAAAGCTCGTGAAGCCTTAAAGTTGACCCAGCTTGAAGTTGCTACAAAATCCGGTGTCCATGTAAACTTTTATGCTCGTGTAGAACGCGGTGAAGAAAACCCATCCTTTGAAAAACTTCAGAGCATTATGAGGGTCCTGAAGATTAAATCCATTGATTTACTATAGTCATACATAAGTATGACAAGCTTTAAAAGCTCAAAAGAAATACTTAGAGAATTCTTTATAGAACAGAGCTTTGAGACGTATAGCGCAGGAACTCGTCAAAGACGGAGTGTCTTAATTGAGCTTGAAAGAGATTTACAGTACGCAATTGGACTACCGGGTAGACTTAGGAAGTTGGGGCTTGAAGAAAAAGAGGAGAGTAAACTCTATATTGATTTACCTTACGTTTCACCGTTACTGGTGTACTGTTCAGCTATTGAAGTAATAGCAAGGGCTTACCATAAAAAAGAACAGCCGCCCAAGAATAAAAACGGAGAGTGGTTCAAGGAGAGCGCCGAACTTTTCTTTGGCTACCCTAAGCCACTCACAAAAGTTTTGTGGAGACTTCGTAATTCCTTATCACACCATTACTCGATAAACGGGTTTGTATTTACGCGCGGGTTTTCTGATAGTGAGCTGCCATTAGCAAAAGTCCATGGAGAGAGTGGTACACACATTGTTTCTACGCGTAAGTGTCTGGCTAACCTAAGAGAAGCCCGGATAAAAGCATACAAGGCAATCTTGAATCAATCGCAAGAGGATATAGATAGAACGGCAGAGTATGTCTCTAAACATTTCATCTATTATTTAACAAAGTAAGACCGCTTAACCACTGTAAAAGGTGTTCGAAAGAAAGTCGGTCAAGGGCACCAA
>CAZXLT010000021.1:0-8567 GCA_964641545.1 uncultured Candidatus Saccharibacteria bacterium | reverse complement strand
CTAAACTCACCAAGTTGGTTCCTCTTCCGCAAAAACCATTCCCGCTTTATGCGGGAAACACTATCTAGGAACAGGGGTTATTGTATCAGATCAACGCGACGGCGATAGCAACCTAACAGGAATATCTATTGGGTAGTCTCCTGTAAAGCATGCTCTGCAAACTTTTTCGGCTGCCTTTTTTACGGCTCGCATTGTATTTGCCATGCTCAGGTAATTAAGGGAATCGCCATTCAAGTAATCTTGCAGTTCCAGGAACTCATATATTGCAGCAGCTAACTCTGAGTGTGTCCCCGTATTTATACCCATAAAACACGGGTCGGTTACAGGTGGTGATGCTACAAGCCAATGCACTTCAAGCGCGCCCGCCTCCTTTAGCATAATGCCGAGCTCCGAAGATGTTGTCCCACGAACTATTGAGTCTTCAGCCACCCCCAAACGCAGTCCGTTAATGTTACTTCTAATTATGTGGAATTTTTCACGGACTAGCCTTCGCCTCTCTTCTTGTGTACGGGCAATGAAGGTACGCCCGGCGTTAGCGTTTTTTACTAGACCACGCTTCATCGGGATGCCGCTTACCTCGCTGTAGCCCATCGCCGCAGACATCCCAGTTTCCGGCACGCCAACTATTGCATCTACATCCAAGGGATGCTCTTTTGCGAGTAAACGCCCGGACTCTTCTCTGAACGCCTCAACTTCAAGACCGCCCAAGACTGTATCTGGCCTGGCAAGATATATATACTCCATTAGACAGATCGAAGGCTGGATTCTCCCGGGTTCACCGCTGAACAAATTACGACTTCGAATATTGTTACCTCTAAGAGTTACTAACTCGCCGGGCTGAATCTCTCTGTTAAACAATGCCCCAAGATTTGGCAAGACGCTACTCTCTGAAGCCAACGCCCAACCATCTCCAGGGCGCCTCCCAAGAGCTAAAGGCCTAAAACCGTTCGGATCTCGATAGCCATAGGTTCTTGTGCCATCATATAAAACCATCGAGGCAGCACCGATTAACTGCGGCATCACTTCTTCCATTGCAAGTCCAAGTTCTTGACCCGCTACCTTGTCACCGTGCTTCTTGTGAATTTTAACCATCGCCGCAAGAAGCGTACTGCCAACTCGCAGGCTGTCTGACTCGTGCCTCTTTGGGTCAATATCGTACTTTTCGCCAACTTCTTCGCTATTAACAAAGTTGCCGTTATGCCCCAAATAAAGGCGCAAACCTGTCTCTTCATCTACGTCACGGCTTGGTTGAGCCGATTTAAATCCATCTCCTTTAGTTGTGCTGTAACGCACATGCCCTAACACTGCTTTCAGCAAAACATCTTCGTACCCACTCCAGACAGAACGTGTCAGTGCCTCACGCACATAGCCTGGATTTCTGAAAACCATTTCGTTATCTTCTTCGGCTAGCATAATCCCGGCAGCCTGGTGACCGCGATGTTGCAGGTTGTACAATGTTTGCACAACTGGAGCTGCTAAGTTTGCACCATGCTCCGATGTTGCGGCAGCTACGCCACAGTGGTCACTAACTTCTTGCCTATCATCGTACTCAACAAAAGTATCTGGCACACTAAGGCCACTTGGAAGCACCCCAAAACTCGTTTCTCTCCCAGTCACAATTTCCTATTATAATTATGTAGTTGCATCCCTTGCAAAAGCAGGACATAAAATTACTACGTTATTTGTTGTTTTGTTCGTGATAGAGTGACAATATGTTGGATTATGTCGATGGCAGAGCATCATTTGGAGAGTTCGAAACCTACTATAAGGTCTTTGGTGAAAATAAGTCGGATACCCAACTACCTCTCGTAGTTCTACATGGCGGACCTGGGTCCGCCCATAACTATATGCTGGACGTATCGCGAGTTGCAGAGACTGGGCGACAAGTTATTTTTTATGATCAAGTTGGATGTGGACTTTCGACCGGACCAGACGATATGGCAGAGTACACGTTTGAATTATTTATTGACGAGCTCAACAATTTGCGTGATTACCTCAGGATAGAAGACATTCACTTACTTGGGCATTCTTGGGGAGGGATGCTCGCCATAGAATATTTGCTGAGCAAACCACAGGGCGTCCATAGTGCAATTCTTGCTAGCGCCATGATCAGTATGCCGCTGTTTACGAAAGAACTCAGTCGATTACGCGCTAAACTACCGAAGGGTGTACAAAAAACACTTGAAAAGCACGAACAAGACGGCTCAACCAATGCGCAAGAATATGATGATGCGTACCGCGAATACCACCGTCGCCACATTTTCCGTGGCGAACAAAAACCACCGTACGCTCAAGCCCCCGAAAACGACTTGGCACACGATATTTATGACCTCTTATGGGGAGTTAACGAGGCCTACCCAGATGGCTCACTTGGTAATTGGGATAGGTCGCAGGATCTTGGTAAAATTACCGTCCCAACACTTGTAACATCCGGCACCTTTGATGAGTTAACACCAAAACAGGCCAAGATGACAGCCTTGAGGTTACCGAACGCTACTAGGGCGGAGTTTGCTTTTAGCGCACATTTACCGCACATGGAAGAACCAGGTAGATATATAGAGACTGTGAACGAATTCCTTGCGGGCGTTGAATCCTCCGAGTGATATACTACAAATCAAAGGCACATAGGAAAAAATGGAAAAGAGAGCCGTACGGGTAGGGGGAAAGCTTGTCGAATTCTGGCATAAAACAGACTCTGATATTGCTGCCAATAAAACTATCCACGATAAACCCCATTTACACCACTGGACACTGTTCGAATCGGCAGCGATCTTTCTTATTATTCTATTCACGTGGCTGATTGGTGTTACGCAACTCCGTACATACAAATTGAACAACCAAAAACTTTCAGCAAGTGTTTCCGAGCAAAAACTACGTGAAGCAATTGGCAAGCAAGCTGAGGAATTCAGTCTAACTTTAGTCAACCCAGAAGGCGAAAAAGAGGTATATGGGCTCACAGAGATGGGCGTAACCGTCGATGCGCCTGCCAGCGCCAGTGCCAGCAAGAAAGCAAGTGGGGAACGAAAAAATCTATTGCTATGGTGGCGTCCAGTACAGCTTCGTCTTGTAACAACTACCGACCAGACTAAACTGGCTGATTTTATGAAGACCCATGGGAGCCGCGAAGTAACACCTGCTAAAAATGCTTTGTTAGCAATTAACCCCGATGGAACTATAGCAACATCCCCCGAAAGCACAGGCGTCAGTTATGGCATAGCCGGTGGCAAGCAAACGGTTGTAGATGCGATAGCTAACCTTAATTCTCAGACACTAACATTAACCAAGCGAGAAGTCAGACCAAGCATTACATCTAAGTCTACTGCGTCGGCAAAGGACAACCTGCAGAAAACTCTAGACCAAAAAATAACCGTAAGTATTAACGGTAAAGCCGTCCAGCCTGACGCTCATGATATTGGTGCATGGCTAGTTCTGACACCAAACGAAAAAAAACAAACGTATGAACTAACCGTGGACAATGGAAAAGTAAAGGATTACGTCAACAAAGTAGCCAGTGCTAATATTCGCCGAACCAGAGATCAAGTCGAAGTTACGCATCCTGACGGATCAACGTCAGTATTAGTGCGTGGTGTCGAAGGTGTTGACGTTAATAATAAAGATGCAGTAGTCGCTGATATTAGTAAGCAGGCCCTCCAACATAATGGTTTTGATATTACGCTGGACGTTAAAAAAACCCCGTTCAAAGTCGTCTCTACTGTTGGGGGGAACAAGCTACTTGAGGTCGATACAACAACTAAGCGAATGTACGCCTTCGAAAATGGCGTCCTGGTGCGTACCTTCCTAATCTCTGCCGGCGCGCCGGCAACGCCAACCGTTACAGGGACTTTCTCTATTTTTTCAAAAGTCCGCATACAAGATATGCGAGGCAGTAACGCCGACGGCAGTAAGTACTTACAACCTGATGTTGAATATGTAAATTACTTTTACCGCGACTATGCGGTGCATGGAAACTACTGGCGTCCTGTAAGCTACTTTGGAAACGTTAATAGTTCACATGGTTGCGTAGGGATTGTGAATAGCGATGCTGAATGGATTTACGGCTGGGCCCCAATTGGCACCAGTGTAGTAGTGCATACCTAAAAAGGTGTTACTTTTGCGAAACAACGTTTTGGGCAGTAACATCTATGTTGCTATAGAATGTTTCCAGCTTTTCAAGTTCTGGCAAGACCAGAGTATTGAGCAACAATAATGGTACGCCGATAAAAATTACTCCGAGAATCACATATTTCATTGCACGTTACTATTACAAACCTGCTGTTAGTATGCAAGCATGAGCGTCTGTTTTTTTATAAAACCATCTGCTCGACTGGCGCGAAATCGTCGGTTAGTATGTAACGTCTGTTATTAACAACTGCAAGGTGCGCCCGCAGCATTCGTTGAAGTTCTGCGTTGCTTTGATCTGCCTCTGTAAGGCGGTTGAAATCAATAGGTTGCTTTGACGCAATAAGCAGAATGTTCTGTCTGGTTGTTGCAGGTACTGCACGAACCGGAAACATTTCTACATTAGGGAATTCAGTTTTAAACGTAGCAAAGGTGGAGTTCATGATGTTGCGCTTCGTGTCTATCGTGGGTGAGATAATGTTGGCAACCACAACGCCGTCCTTACGTAAACTACGTGCCATCTTGTTTGCAGATTCTTTAGTAATAAGCTGGAAGGGGATAGAGGACGCGCTAAATGCATCCAGGAAAATCATGTCGTATTTTTTTTGATTGTTGTTTAGAAACGTTCGACCATCTTCAACAATGATATTTGCGTTTTTTGGTTGCTTAAATCCAAAGTATTGTTTGCTGATCTCAGGAAGCTGTTTGTCTATTTCTACCGTGTCGATTGTCGCGTTCTTTTCTTTTTCTGCCAAAAAGGAAGGAAACGTAAATGCGCCACCACCAATTATTAAATAACTATTGCCTCGTGGCTTTAGATCTGTCATATACGAAAAACCACGAATGTACGCAAAAGGCTGGCCATTACTGCCATCCGCAAACACACCAGATTGCAGCGCACGACCATCTGTTTGATACGCACGTACTGGCTTTCCCTCATACTGAATATCGCGAATAATTATTCGGCTATAGGCCGTATCGATCTCTTTCAAAAATCCACTAAGATATGGTTTTGGGGCAAAAAGACCAGTCAGCGCAACGAAAGCTAGAGCCGTAATTTGTAGCGCTCGGTAGCTGTTCGATTTTATAAGCAAGGTAACTAACACCAATCCAACAGCAATATAGGTGAGCAAATTTCGTGTTCCGATCAACCCAAACAAAAAATAGCCTGTTGCGAATGTACCAATAAGCGACCCAACTGTTCCGGCGGCATCAACACGCGACAAATGCCTACCGCTGGTCGACACTTTATCAATGCTGAGCCGTGCGAGGTATGGGGCAATTATACCGAGTAGAAGTGTAGGCGGTGCAAACAAAAATAAACTAGCTATAAAAGCTTTGAGCTGCAAGGGCAGAGTTGTTTCTGCGAGCGCGGCTAGCACCGGGTCTTTAATTATGTTCATGCCCGCAATCAAAATTGAAGAAACGAGCAGCAACAATGTTATGTCGTCCTCTTTTTTTCGTTCATCGGCTAATTTACCGCCAACAGCATATCCAGCCGCGAGTGCAGCCAATATAACTCCGATTATGCTGGTCCATGTGTAGACCGTGTCACCCAAATAAGGCGAGACAACTCGAGCCGCGACAAGCTCGAAGGTAAGAATAGCTACTCCAACCAAAAACGAAATAACTTCTAGCCGAGAAATGCTGCCAAAGATTTTCTTCAAAGTACTCTTATCATAGCAAACAAGGCCTGTGCTTTAGGTCAATTGTCTTCGTAAAAAACTTTGAGCTTAGTGACCATATTGCCTTTAAGGCCAGTTCCGTAGATGTCTTTGTAGGCGTCGAAGTAACATGGTTTTTGCATCCTATTTGTTTCGTCACAAATAATTTTGTCTTTAAAGTTATATTCCAACACAATGCTTTTTGTGCCATTGACCATTTTTATTGCGACTCTTTGGAAGCCAGAACCCGCATAGGATGTGTCGGCATATCCGTCACCTGTATACCCTTGAGATTTCAGGTTGCTCGTTGTTTTCTCGTATAGGTTTTGAAGGCTATCATTAACATCAAACTCAGCGTAAGCGGGCGAGCTCGATCCTGTTAACGCATCTCCGTTAGGACGTGCAGTTGCCTTTGTTTTCTGCCCTTCGATAATAATGACACTGCTGAGGTACTTTGCATTGCGCCATGCTTCAACTCGTAGCTTAAAACCGATTGAATAAATAAAGTAGGCGAGACCCAAGACCCAAATAACAAGAATGAGTTTGGTTAGAATGTCTTTTGTTGTATTTTTGGAGCTCATTAACAGATCAATATTACCATACCGTTTTTGGTACACCCGACAGGATGAACGCTTCGCTACTGTCCTGCAGCCATGCTCGGAGCAAGCTCCTGGGCGTGGCTTGGGCCATCGAACCTTAACGGTTCGGATTCGCTACACGAATCTACCAAATTAAAAACCCTAGCTTTGCTAGGGATCTTAATTTGGTACACCCGACAGGATTCGAAGACTGCCGAGCAGAGCTCGGGTCGTAGGTTCAACCCAGGGCAAAGCCAACTAAAAAAGCCGTGGCAAGCACGGCATCTTTAGTTGGTACACCCGACAGGATTCGAACCTACGACCTTTGGCTCCGCAAGCCAACGCTCTATCCAGCTGAGCTACGGGTGCCTAATGAGACAAACCTGCGGTTTTTCTCATCGCTCGTCGGCAAAGCCGACCCGTAAACGGGCAAGCTCGCTGCTCTTTTCCTTAAATGGCGCAAAGAACAGGGGTAATTGTAGCATTTATTCTCTGTTATTGCCAGTGTTGTATACTTTGAAAGGATGAAACAAGATAAAAAGTCCCAACAAAAAATACTCTTTGCTCGTGTCGTTTTGTTTATAGCAATTGGTTTACTTGCGCTTGGACTTAGCCGAGCAGCAACAGGAGCCGTTAGCCTACAGCCAGAAGGCGGGACCTTTAGCGGACCCCGTGGTGGTCAAGTAACCAAGGTTTCTCCTATAGGGTCTAGTGGGAACATGGCAGTCAAATTTGGACTATCACCACCCAATCCTGCAAACTATATTACGCGTACAGGAACGGCAATACCTTTAAGCAATCCTATACACTTTATCGATGCCTACACCGACCCAGGTGCCCAATTTAGCAGGATTGAAATCGATACAAAGATAGAGGCTCAATCCGGAAACGATGGCTACTATTTCTCGAATTACTTATTCATGCCTGATGTCCCCAGCTGCACGCCCGATTGTGGTATGTACATGGGGTTGCAAACTGTTGGCGCACGGCTCTTACCGCCAGGGGGTTCCGTTGATAAAATGGCAATATTCAGCGTATGGAACTCAACGAGCGCACAACCTGCTCCCGGCGTAACTGAGATTAATTTTGACGGTGAGGGAGTTGGAAAATCACTCAGAGTTGCGTACGACTGGGTGGTAGGGAGAACATACACGATGGTTCTTTACTACAACACCGCTATAAGCACCGCATCAACCACCTATTGGACGGCCTCAGTTATAGACAAGACTACTAATATCGAAACAACGCTTGGCAACATTCAGCTTACAAGTGGTCAAAAATATGCACAATCTAGCGCCATCTTCCATGAGAGATACTCTGGGCCGACAAATGCCTGCACGGACATGAATCCTTCCCAAGTTCTTTTTTCCAATATACGGGCCTATATACCAAGCACCTCAAGCTGGGCGTTCCAAAACGAATGGGGCATTTACCAAGCGAATGTCAGTGGGTGCAACGGATCCTTTTGGGTCAAAGATCTGCCAGGAGCTTCATTTAGGAGCGGCATTAATACGCCTGCTCCCTAGTTAAAAACCGATACGATGCATCAATTTGTCGATAGCTTCGAGTTCTTTTTCTTCAACGGGCAAAAAGTTGGCGAGGGCATTCACAATTTTGTCGCCATCTTGAGGCGCAAAATAGATGGTGATACTCGGGCTAAGTCGTTTCATAGGCATAAACCAAATTGACTCAACTGCACCTTCCTGAACGACCGAAAAAGATCTAAAGTCACTGTAACTAAAAAACTTGTTACCGATATAAACACCTTTTTCGTCAATGACATACACCAGTTCACGGGGTTTTCTGGCTGCCATGTACCCAAAAAGTAATCCGGTTATTATTAGAAGGCTAGGGGTTAGAAACTCTTTCGACAACACATAGGCTATAAGAGCAAGTGTTATCGTCCCTCCGGTCAATGCTAGATACCAAAGTGTTGATTTTTCGTGGGCGATAAACTCCGAAGCTGACCATTGAACCGGGTCGATAGCATCTGGGGCGAACCCAACCTGTTCGTCTTCGTTAAAGTCCCAACCGCCCGGTTCTTGTTCCGCATTCGCTGACTGTTTATTCGGATCTTGCGCCTCGACTTGCATAAGCGTATTGTACAATTCTTTACCCATTACTAAAACTGTTCTTTATGAATAACAGGGAAGTTGCTATAATTGCAATCTGTTAGACCCGCAGCGTTTGCACCAAAGTACGGAGG
>CAZXLT010000020.1:0-8951 GCA_964641545.1 uncultured Candidatus Saccharibacteria bacterium | reverse complement strand
GTTGCGGTAATATGATAACCTTGCATAAAATTATTATATACCTCCACAGTTTCACTATAGAAAAAACCGATCACGAAGACCGGTTTTTTCTATGGTGCGGAGCTACAGAATTTACTTAAACTTTTCGGAGCGTTGGTTGATGGTAGTCTATCAAGCGCCCCCAGCATACCTGTTTCGCTCAAAAGCAAAGAGCTTGTTATTTACTGAGCCTTACGCAAGCCCTCGCGCCCTAGGCTGAGCCAATAGTCAGTCTCTTCTGTGTCATTGCCGTTTATATACTTTTCTTGATGTGCGCCCATAAATTCCATAGCTACACCAGCCAGTGCGTAGGCAGGAAGATGATTACGCTCCTGGTCAGTCAATGGATTAAATTCACTGTATTCATCTGCTACTCGCTCGCATTTCTGCTCTAGCGTTTCTTCGCCGTCATCGTGTAGCAGGTTAGCAACAATTACCGCCAGCTCCTGTATCCGGGGATAACGATTAGCGACCGAGAAGTCTAGGATGTATATTTTGCCATCTTCGCCTTTAATGACGTTGGCTTTGGTGAAGTCGCCGTGTACAAAACAATGAGGTAAGTCGTCTGTAGGGATAGCATCATAGGCTGCAATCGCTCGCTCAACCAATGGTAAGTCTTCTGGCGCAATATACTGCTCTACTTTTTCAAGCATCGCGTGAATGTTTGGAATAGCCCAGCTATCAAATAGGTAGGGTGGTTCATAATCAATGCTATTTACCTTAGCTGCTTGTTCCAGCACAGCTTTACGCTCTTCGTCTGACGGAGAGCGGTCTAGCTCCAAGAAACTCCTACCTTCAACAAATCGCATTAAAACGAGCGTAACTCCACTATCGCTATATGTCGTTTTGCCGGCGTCAGTTGTTAATAGTTCTGGGTGATGCGCCCCAGCCTGAACGACCTTCTCCATTGTGGTGGCATAGCGAGTAATGTCTTCTGGCGTTCGCGTCTTAGCAAACATCTTTGCGACAAACTTTGCCTGGTCTGTTTCTATAATTACATTACAATCTTCGTAACCAACCTCAACGATACTGCTGGCACTTAGCTGACCTACGCCATAGGCTTCACATATTCGCTCAACTACTGGCGTAAGGTCACCCGAGTAATTAAGCCTATCAGCCGGTGTTTGTAGTTCGGGCATTTAAACCAGCTCCCTATCTTCAAGCATCTCTAGTAGCTTAGGGAATTGCTTGTACTCATCGCTGCGTTCTAAGTTGAAGTGACCTTCGCCGGGAATAACAATAATTTCACCCCCTGTGTTGGTAGCTACATACTGTGCTTGGTTGAGTGGCACATAAGGGTCATTGTCTGAGTGGATGAAAAGCAGCTCATTCACACCTTGGCGGATGGCGGTCCAATCAAATTGGACATCAAAAAGTTTATCGTTCGGTTGCCATTGCAGAGAGTTGTCGTGGAACACCGATACATCAACTATTGCACCAATCTTCTCCATATTATTCTCCGCCAGCACCAGTGCGAGTATTGCACCGCTTGAATGTCCGATGATTAGTGTTTGTTCATTAATAGGAAATGGGCATTCCTCTTTTACAAATCGTTGCCACTTTCTTAGGCTAGGCTGCTCCGCTTGCGGTAGCTGGGGCAACCATACATTCAAACCTTTTTCTTCAAGCTCATTTTTCAGCCACTGAAACCAGTTGCCGTCTGGCGAACCAAGTGTGCCGTGAAGAATAATTGCTGTTTTCATATGCCTTATCATAACAGATACCAACTGGCTAAAGGCTAGCCTTCCCGTATTCACCATCGGCAGCAGCTTTTAGGTAAACCGGCGTGATTAATTGCCTCTCGCTTTCGCGCAAGAGGGCAACACTCATATCCTTAGTCCCGCCAGTGTAATCGGCTACTACCTCATGGGCTGGGTATTCGGTTTCATATTTTTTAAACAATAGCCTGAACTGGTCTTGGATTTCCAATAATGACCTATCGTTAATTGATATGCTGTAAATCTCAGCCTGTCGTCCGCTTGCTTCAATTTGCTGTTTAAGTTGGTTAGCCGTTGCAGTGACTTCTGGTAGTTCTGTAGTTACAAGAACAACCTTTTGCAGGGAATTTATTTCGGCATGTCCGCTATCGGTATAGAGTAGCGACTGATAAGTCACATAGGCTGGTGCATCTTTATAGTTGCGCTTGCCTTTTGAAACCAGCGTTACCAAGAGCTTCTTTTCGTTTAAAGGCATCGCTACAAACACGCTGGGGTTTAATGCCTTCAAGCGAACTACCATCCACCAGCACACAAGGCTGAAGAGCAGAACTAACCCGCCGCGAACCAACATAGTTTCTTGTGAGGGTTGGTCGTTAGTAAGTGGATATGATGCAAGGTCATACAGTGCGTTTACAAGCGCACCGAATGATAGCGCGAAGATGACGCTCAGTACAGGATGCTCTACGGATACGCTAAATAGCTTTTTAAGCAACGACCCATTCTTGGTAAAGTCACGCTGCTGAACTTCTAGCAGGTCACGATTGTGTTTAAACTTTTCAGTATTACTCATGACTGGTCCTGTTCCTTGAATGGCTCAGTCGGCGGCGTGTCTTTGATGACCTCTAGTACCGTTTCCACGGTTATTTGCTTATCCGGAAACGCTGCTAATAGTACAGCGGGTAGAACTTTTTGGGTTAAGTCAGAATATGTGTACCCATATCCTAATTCACCATGTGGTACACACTGCTCCGCGAGCTGGTTTGCAGTTTCAGCATTCATCCCTATATCACCAAGGAATTTCATGAATAGCGCCGCGCACTGCTCGCGGGTTGGTCGGTTAAATTCAAATGTCACTGCGCTTCTGCGTCGGATTGCAGGGTCAATAGCACTATGACGATTAGTACACATCACGACTAGAACTGGCACTTTCAAACCCTGAACTGAGTCAATGCCTCGGATAAGCGCATTAACACCAGCCTTGTCTTCGTGATGCATTTGGGTAGCCTCGCGGGACTGAGCTAATGCATCTGCCTCATCTATGAACAATACGAGCGCAGACTTTGAGTTGCCTTTTGCTAGTGAGTCCTTGCGCAACTGCTCAAAAGAATTGGTTATCAGCTTGGTCATCTCGCCGACCACACCTGAGCCGCGAGCATTTAAGCTCAGCTTGTATAGGGTTACTTCTATGCCTTCTGAGGTTGCTACTTGGTCAGCGAACGACTCGGCTAACGCAGTCTTACCAGTACCTACATCACCAGTGAATATAAAGAGTGGCGGTCTCTTCTTGAACACACTGACTATATTTAGCTGCTTCTTATAGAAATGCTCGCTCCAAGCTGCCAAGCTTTCCGGGTTGAGCATTATTGCCGCTTCCTGGGCTAATCGGTGCTTGATATGGTCAATGCCGACGAGACTTTCATAGCTCTCTTGGGCTACCGGGTCTGGGAAAGTTTTTACAAATTCAAATGTATCTTCTTGCATAATTAACTCCTGAACTGTCCTCTCTGCATACCAGTGCCATTCCTATAGTAAGTCTTATCATCATCCCACTGACCGCCAGCGCTACTTGGTTCGTTACCGTCGGTGCGTTGAATAGGGAGGTCAGCAATAATCGCTGCGCGTTCTTCGGCGCTAACATCCGAATTATGACGCTTCGTTAGGTAGGAATGCCACGATGCGCCACTAACATTGGCTTGTGAATAGATGCCACCAGGGCTATCATCCGCAAGTTCAAGTTGGTTCAGCGAATTGACTGCGTAGCGTACGGCAAAAACCCAGTTTCCATCTCGCTGAAAACCGTATTTAACCGTGTCTAAGAGACCGAACTTTAGGAGAACCGCAGCCTCTACGGCTAGGTCTTGTATCTTCTGGTCCGTGAGATAGCCACCGGCATCGCCGTAGTAAAGCCGGATTTGGTTTAAATCAGTACTAATTCGTGATGCCAGATATTTTGCATCTGCGATAGTAAAGGTTCGTGTGGCAGCGAGGGTAATACTTTGTGTCATGGTTTAACCTCTAAATGTCGTGCCAAAGACGACCTGCCAATTAGCTACCGCTTCACCTTTTGTTGTGGCAGAGGTTGCAGTAGTGATTGCGTCTAAAGCCCGCTGCGCTTCTTCAACAATCAGTTTTCGTTGCTCTTCGGTATATGTAGCTGCGATGTTATTCTGCGCATTAACTGGGTCAAAAATCTGCATGACTGCGCCATCAATAAGATTGATGCTACCTGCACCGTAATAATCCGTAAAGAATACAGGCTCTTGCAGCCCCGTGCGGACAATGTAGGTAAAGAATTGTTGGAGAGCCTCAACATGGTCCGTTGTATCCAGCCCGTTATCGGTTAGATGTGCGCAAATAAGTTCAATCATTAGCGACTTAAATCTGAAGTGAGGGTTATCCCCGCGTGCCTTGTACGCCTTCTTCTGTTGCTTTGCCCAGTATTTGGCAAAGCGTACGAATTGAGCATAATTATCAGGCTGACGCGCTTTGCGGTTACGAACAAACTCCTTATGTAGGGAGATGCTGGTTAAGATGCGACGCCCATCTTTCGTGACCAAGTAGCCGATATTATCTGGGTCACCCTCATACAATACTGGTACTACATCAACATCTTTCAGCCCTGGGGTTTTGTAGTGAATAGTAACGCAATGCTCATGAGCTTCTAACTGGTCATCTGTAAAATCTGGGTAAACTTCTTTCAACCTGTCACGCAACCAAGAAATAAGCCCTTGGTTATCTAAATCCCGTAGCGCAGCAGCCTCAACATAGATGGCGGTGTCTAGGTCACCGATGTCACGAAGAGCTGTACCTTTTGGTAAACTGCCTGAGTGCAGCATTTTGACCAAGTTGTAGTCGGGATGTTCATCAATAAACTTTTTTAGCCGCTTACGCACACTGCCGACATGCTCACGATACTTCCTGGCAGTATCTGCAGGTAAGTTCACATGCGATGTGGCATATGTCAATAATTCATTGTTTGTAATTTGTGGTGTGACGGTAAAGTCAGCCAGAGTGTAGTTACTCATTTATTTATACCCTCCGTCCTGCGCCGTCACACATGACTGTAATTTTATGTATAATAGAAATAGACGGTCTATTTGCTTCCAGGCGATTTTCCGTAAAAGCAGTCGTTAGCGCGACTGTTTTTCTTTTACTGAAACTCATTCCAAGGTGCGCGAACAACATCTTCAACAACACCAAGAACCGAAAACTCCTCCAGCATCACACGGGGCTTGTGAGCCGCGTTTGATGACCTGGGCGCTAAGCGATACCAACCCTCCGAGCTGCGCTCTAAAACCTTACAGGTCGTATCGTCACCTATAAGAGCAACGATAATTTCATCAACACTCGCAGTTTGCTGTTGACGAACGAGCAACAGGTCGCCGTCGGCGATTGGTCCTGGCTTTTTAGCCTTGTCCATACTGTCGCCACTTGCTCGTAAGAAAAAGTACTGGTCAGTATCAGACTTCAGCTTTGATGTTGAGTAAGGCACTAACGCCTCAATGTGTTCTTCGGCGAGCAATGGCGCGCCGCAGGATACCCCTCCAAGTAATGGTATTTGTTTTACCTCAGCGGTGCGTAATTGGACACCTCTTTGCCACGGCTTTGATAGAAGAACCCCTTTGTCCCGTAACGCTTCAACATGCCGCTGGACAGAGCTAAGCTGACTTAGGTTCAGCTCTTCCATAAGACGCCTAAGCGTGGGTGGAGTACCTTCTACCTCAGTAAGGTGGCGTATTGTATCCAATACTTCTGCTTGCTTGGGTGTTAGTTTGGTAACCATGCTCCAATTATAGCACAGTTTACGCTATTTAGCGTAGTTTTGCGGTAAACGGATATTTATTATACTGCTTATGCTTATACCTCTGTTAGGTATGGGGGCGGGGTCGCCCTATATTTGCAGATTTAGCACTCCGCTGTAACAGTGTCCAATTTATGGGGGCGAAATGACCAAGCATTTTTTAGCAATGCCGATTTTTTTGTGTCCGTGCCTATAATGACCATTTTTCAGCACAAGCTTACCCTAGCTTGTATAGGTAAGAAACTATATAATCAGAATTGTCTAAAACCAGTATCAATCATCGCTTTTTGCGTGTTTATGCCAAAAAATGGGCGACTCGCGTAAAAGTATTCGGCGTAAGCTGGTACTGGTTTTAGACGACCTGCGGGTCGTCCTTTTTTATTGGACTTCCTGCATATAGCAAATAAAGGAGGTCAAAGTGAATAAGCAAATCTTTAAAAAGTGGTGGTTCTGGCTCATCGTGGTTATTGTACTTGGGGCGATTGGCGCGGCAACGCAATCAAGCAGCGAAACAACTGCCAATAGTCCGAGCAGTTCCGAACAGACAACAGATAGCAGTGCTGCCGGTACTTTGCCGAAACTCAACCAAAGTGACTATTCGGGAAAAGAAGGTTTGGTAGTCTACAAAGACCTTAAAGCCAAAGGTTACACGGTTGACGCTGATTTTGAAAATCAAGCACTGACTGACATAAACGGCAAAGCATCAACAATGTTTGAGCCTTTAGATGTTAACAAGGCGGCTGACCGGCAATCAGTTGATGCATTCGTAGTTGGCAGCGTAACGCAAACTGGCGATAGCGTTAAACTGACCATCGTTAAATCCGCTAACTAAGGTATGTGCTAAACTAGAATTACATTAACAATCAACCGAATTCATTGTGTAGCCAACGCGGAGACTGGACCGCTTCAAAAAACTTCAGGGGCGTTTACAGCGAATTAACTTTGTAGGTATTACGAGGACGCCTCGGCAAAAAACGGACTTACTAGCGGACTAACTGAAGTGTTTCACTTCAAGGGGTCACGGGATGTCCGTTTTTTTATTACATAACAATCTAGAGCTAAGTATGGTGTCGCTACTTAGTATTCTTAAAAGCTACGCCCAAACCGAAAACCAACAAAAGCCATATCTCGTTAAGGACGGTATAAAAATCATTTTGTAGACATATGCCTAAAGCAGCTCAAACTCTGTAAAGAATTATATACTTAGGGTTATGGCAGAACTTACCAGCACCCAAAAACTACTAGAACTACTACAAGCTGGTCTACCTAAAGCACCAGGAGATATTGATACTGGCGCTATTAACTATGCTCTGTACGCTAGGAAATCTACTACAAGCGAAGACAGACAAGCCTCATCCATTGAAGACCAAGTAACTGAATGTATGGAAAAGGTTGTCGTACCTAATGACCTGAATGTCGTTAAGGTATATGAGGAGAGCTTTTCCGCCAAAATAGCTGATACGCGCGATGAGTTTAATAAGCTAATTAACGAGATAGAAAACGGTCATATTGCTGGGCTGATTGCCTGGCATCCTGACCGGCTGGCGCGCAATATGAAGGAGGCTGGGGCAATAATTGACCTGGTAGACCGGGGCAATAAGCGAGCTGTTGAGGATGGTGAGTTTATAGGTAAGTTCAAGCACGGCTATGTCGTTGATATTAACCGAACATTCCAACCAGACCCGCGTAACTTCACCAAGGTAAAGCATATGTTTGAAATGGCGCTAGAGGGCAAGTCACAGAAACAAATCCGTGAGTGGATAAATGAGCAAGGCTACACGGTCCAAAAGCGCCCAGGCGGTGAGTACGAGCCTCACAAATGGGATAAGGATGATGTATCAAAGCTCATCCGAGACCCGCACTATGCTGGCGTACATAAGTGGGGCAAGAACTTCACCGACCTCGTTGATGCTTACGATTTTGAGACAATGATTTCAGTAGATGATTTCCTAAAAATTAATAAGGTAGAAAGCCTTAACTCATCAAAGATATTAGCTATTGCTAGACCTCGCAGCGGCAATATACGAGCAGATTTACTGAGGGGCAAGGTCTATTGTGGGGCGTGCCATAAAACTCTTACCTCAATGCTGATTGATAAGAAGGACAAAGAGACAAAGGAGATTATTCAGTCGCGCTACTATTACAAATGCGAGACCGAGGGTTGCCCCGTTGAAGGTAGCTCTGCCCGTGCTGGGCTTGTTATAAATGCTGCGCAGCAGTTCTTTCAGGATTACCTGTTTATCACCAAGGGTAACTACGGACACTTTGTTAAGGAGGCTGAGAAAGAGGCAAAGCGTAAGTCTGCCGAGTTTGATAGCATCATTGCTCGGTCAAAAATTACCATCGCCAACAAAGAAAAATCATACGAACGCACCAAAGACCTCATCCTCAAAAACCCTGAGCTTAAAGAGCATTATGACCTAGGTAAGTACAGTAAAGAGATTGAGCAGATTAAAAAGGATTTTGCTAAAGCTACTAAACAGCGCGATAACATCAAGAGCGCTATACCAACATTTGAAGAATATCTTAAACTCTTAGAAACTACCCCCGTTATTCTTGGCAAAATACGCGATATGAAGGTCATGGATGCTCTGCTCCGGATTTTCTTCTCTAATTTCACGATAACGCCAGGCAAAGACGGCTTCCGTAAGGGGTCAACGGTTACCATAAAATTAAACGAACCCTGGGAAGGGTTCGTTGTTGCCAATGATTTCGTTCGTGGTGCGGGTAAGGAGACTCTCTCACGTTCCGCGAGCCCGAAACTGCGCGAGACAAGCGTAGCTTATCCGGCAGATTTCCTTGCGAAAGTCCCCAGGGCTTTCTCGCTCCTGGCCTCATCGGCTAAGAAATAGAGGACTTCCAAATCGCGGACCACGAAAAAATCCCACCAAATGGTGAGATTTCTACGTGGTGCGGGTAAGGAGACTCTAACTCCTGGCCTCATCCTTGGCAAGGATGCGCTCTAACAACTGAGCTATACCCGCATATATGGTGAATTGTAAACTTGTACGCTTGCCTAGTGTATCTTACGCGCATCCTTGGCCTGGCAAGGCTGGTCACCGCTGGCGACCCCGCGAGTCAGTCAAATGAACCAGTTCATTTGTGACGTCGCCTTGCGAACTGCCCCAGGCAGTTCTCACTCTAACAACTGAGCTATACCCGCATAGGTTTGATGTGTGCGAGCTATGACCCGC
>CAZXLT010000019.1:0-9790 GCA_964641545.1 uncultured Candidatus Saccharibacteria bacterium | reverse complement strand
AAAGAAGTTGCGACGGGCTCGCCGAAGGTGAGTCGAGTCCCTCATCACCCACCAAATTAAGATCCCACCGAAAGGTGGGTTTTTAATTTGGTCTATGCTGGATTCGAGCACTCACCCCAAGGGTCGGGGTGAGAAATGCCAGTGGCATTTCGCAAGGGAGTCAACTCTTGCAAACTTGTTTGCAAAGAAGTTGCGACGGGCTCGCCGAAGGTGAGTCGAGTCCCTCATCACCCACCAACCATAAGCATTATGTACAAAACGACCTCTGTTCCAGGGGTCGTTTGTGTTTGAAAACCTCCAACTCCGCATAACTTAAGCCTAGCTGCGTCCCAAACATAGTCGCAGAATACACAAGAAAGTGGTATAATAGCAGACTATGACTATCGATGGTATAACTCCGCCAGCCGGCGAACAAATTGCTGCAACAAGTGAAGCAACGTCTTCTACGCACGTTGCTGCTCCCGCCTTGCGCGTTGTATCCGCGGATCTGGACGATCTGAGGTTTCAGGTAGACCGTAATGCTGCGTGCAGCGGAGTTGACGGAGATATTTTTTATTCTCAGATTGCCGATGACGGAGAAGTGGCGCGCGGTTATTGCGTTGGCTGTCCGGTGCGTTGGGAATGTTTGTTAGTAAACATTGCAGAAGGCAACGATGTCGAGACCAAGGTAATCACCGGTGGATTATTGCCCCCAGCAAAACAACGCATTGTGCAGCGGCTCAAAGGCCGCGTCCCTACTGTTACAGATTTACGTCGCTTGGTGATAGATACCGAGCCGCTATCCATGGAGGCTCCAGCAGAATGGCAAATAGAGCATTCCAACAGACGAATCCTTAATCGCGACCGTGCGGAGGCTGATATGTTGCCAACGCTCAGCAATGTTGCAAGAGTCGCTCGTATTGTTGTCGATCGCTGGCGGGGCGAGCGGGTGAGTGAGTACGAGATCTTGCAGCACCTGAAAACACGTGACGATATCGGACGTGGTAAGCCAGTCAGCGCAATTAAAAAAGCGCTCAAAGAAAATTTGGTCGAAGGCTCGTTCCGGCAACCTGCTATGGGGCACGTGTTTATAGAAGAAGACGCCCAGTATGCCCCGTTCGAATATTAGTGACTAACGCTAACTGTGGTGGTAGTATGAAATTAGTTAATCGGAGGTACGCATGGCACTTATTATTATTGTAATCGCAATCGGGATTATTATGGGGCTTCGGTTGGTAAACCAGTACGAACGGGGTGTTGTGTTTCGACTTGGTAGGGTTCGTCCTCAGCCAAAGATGCCTGGGCTGCGGGTCATTATTCCATTTGTCGACATTATGAAAAAAGTCGACATGCGCATCATTACATTACCAGTTGACAGCCAGCAAATTATTACAAAAGATAACGTTTCGATTGATGTTGCAGCTGTTGCATACTATCAAGTTAACGATGCAACAAAAGCATTGGTAGAAATCAGCAACGTTGTATCGGCAACGTACCAGATTGCTCAAACTACCATCCGCAACATTGTTGGCCAGAGCAGCCTAGATGAAGTGTTGAGCGAAACAGGAAAGATTAACGACAAGATCAAAGCCATTTTAGATACCGCAACAGAGAAGTGGGGTGTCTATATTAGTACTGTCGAGCTAAAAGATATCCGTCTACCAGAAACCATGCAGCGCGCCATGGCAAAGCAAGCCGAAGCAGAACGAGAAAAACGTGCCAAAATTATTGCAGCTGAAGGTGAAGCGCAAAGTGCTTCTAAGCTTGGTGAGGCGGCAGATATCATCAAGGCACACCCGATTGCGTTACAGCTACGAAACCTACAAGTGCTCAGCGAGATAGCGGTGGAGAAAAACAGCACCATAATCTTCCCGAGTCAATTTATGGACACGGTAAAAAGCGTTAAAGAATTTATTGCCTCAGAAAAATAGCTGGTCTACTAGCTGTAGACGTGAGCGGTTTGGTTTGCTACCATGGGGGCAATAAAGGATAAAAATGCCAAAAACTACAAAAAAATCAGCAAACAAAAAAGTATCGTTTAAAAACCCGTTCGCCAAATTCAAGAGCCTTAACCGCAAGAAGAAAATGCTGGTAAGCATGCTTTCGGTCTTGCTGATTGCTGGAATTGGCGCGGCGGTTGTCACCTTCACCCAGGCCGCAGCCCCAAGCAATGCCCAGACCACTTGGTTTTGGCCCTCGCAATCTGGCGGTATGACCAGTCTGCAGAGCGAGTTAACTGTAGAAGCGCTTGACGCAGGAAGTCCACCATATTACTGGGCTATGCAAGGGTGGTTTATTAACGGTGGACCAATTTATATGGGTCTACAATCAAACGGCAACAGTGTTAGCGGCGTAGTCGGCAAAACGGCAGTATTTTCGATTTTCGACACCGCCATAGAAGGCACTCCTGGTAACTGTGTCGTTATTAATAATGACTTTGATGGCTATGCGGGACGCGTCGGCACAAGCTGCCGTATTCCCTTTCAGTGGGAGATGAATCACAAGTACCAATTGACCATGAGCTACCACTATATAAACGGTAACGGCAGGGTTTGGAGCGGCTGGGTTAAAGATCTCAACACAGGTGCAGACACAAAAATTGGCAGTGTTAACATCCCAAGTAATTGGGGTGGGTTGATCAACCAAACTACATCCTGGACAGAATACTTCGGTGCAGACAAAGAATCATGCGTACTATTCCCGCTTTCTCGTGTGCGTTTCACGAACCCGCGTGGCTCGGTTGGCTATCCGAACAGTGGGGCTCAAAACTCAGAGAGAGACGCAGGTCGTGGATGTGCAAACTGGCAAATCGAAAACGTAGTAGATGGCGTGGTGCAGCAGCACGGTGGGTATACGAATACAGCAAAAAACTCTGTACCCGCAACTTCTTATTCAACGCAACCTGCACCGGCTCCGGTGCCAGCGCTGCCCCCACCCGCACCAGCACCACCTGTATCAAAAAATTAGTCGTCAAGCGGATTGAAAATTTACTCCTACTACTGTTCGACCTGAGTTATAATTAGAGGTAATCACAAGCAGTTTGTGGAGGGTAACTACGTTGTGCGATGACAGATCGGTAAGCATATAGCCATGCGTACCAAGATACGGAGAGTATTTGTGGTTCGTCTAAACATGTGGCAAAAGAAGTTTGTATTCGTATTGTTTCCACTTTTGCTGAGTGTTATTGTTTACATTTTACTCACCTCAATTCCGGCGGTTAGTAAGTTTATTTTACGCGCATCAGCAAACAACCGCCCCGAATCAGGCATCGGAGCCGTGCTCAACATTGTTGCGCTATATTGGGCGCTTGCTGCGTTTGTTGGTTTAATTCTTTATGTATATATCAGCTACCGCTTACATGCCCGTCCGCTTAAACTTGAGGACCCGTATGCTCCGTATACCATAAGGCACCATACCCAGTTAGTAATCCTGCCGCTGGTGCGGTACAAAAAGAAACAGATTGGTATTGCTATCACTTACCCGCTAGTAACTGTACTGGCAATTACGGTCGGGCTTGGTCTCTCTTTACAAAAAGTGCTGGCGCTAGCCCCAACCGTTACTACTGGAAGTGCAAACGAAATTACGCAAACATCGGTACGTCTAGCAGGTAATGTTACTTCACAAGGCTCGCAAAACTTAACTGTTAGGGGTTTCGAGTATGGTCCAACCACGAGCTACGGACAGGTTGCATCAGACACCAAGCCTGATACTTATCAGTTTGCTTCGAGTTTTGGTACTGGCGGTTCTGGGAATGGCCAGTTCAGCCAACCAGCAGGAATTGCCAAGGATTCTGCAGGTAATATTTACGTTGTTGACTACAATAACCACCGTGTTCAAAAGTTTAACGCGTACGGAGTATATCAAAGCCAGTGGGGTAGTTTTGGTATTTTCGGTGGAAGCTACTCATTTAATTTTCCGCAGGGGATTGCTATAGATGAAAACGATATGATTTATGTAACTGATACAAGTAGCAGCCGTGTTCAAAAGTATGATACCAACGGGGTATATCAGGCGACAATTGGTGCATTCGGAGCGGGCGATGGGCAATTAAACAATCCTTTAGGTATAGCGTCTGACAAGTCGGGCAATATATATGTTGCAGACGGAGGAAATCAGCGCATCTCGGTGTATACAACAGCTGGGACATTTGTACGTGCATTTGGCTGGGGTGTCGATACTGGTGCAAATGCTTTTCAGACTTGCACCTCCGGATGTCAGTCGGGTATTTCGGGCAATGGCAATGGTCAATTAAGCGATCCATACGGTGTAACGGTTGATCAAAACGGAAAAATCTATGTAACTAACAGAGGAGTGGGGCATAATGTCACAAGGTACAATAGTGACATAACCTTTGATCGTAAGTGGGGAAGTTTGGGTTCGGGTGAGCAACAGATGCATAATCCGTCTGGTATATCGCATGACAATTTTGGTTTTATATATGTAACTGACAACCAGAATCATCGCATCAAGAAGTACTACGACAACGGTGTATTCGTCATGAACTACGGGTCTAACGGCTCTAGCAGCGGGCAGTTTAGCTATCCTACTGCGCTTTTCACCGATAATGTAGGCGGTGTGTTTGTGGCAGACAATGGGAACAATCGTGTTGTTAAGATAACGCCGACGGTGAGTACTGGTAGTTATTCATTGGTAGCTTCCGGTTTGACATGCAACACCACCTATCACTACCGGGCATATTCGGAAAATGTTGGTGAAGTCGGCACGGGAACCGATGCGACGTTCACGACCGCTCCTTGTTACGCACCGAATGAGTTTGTAACTACCTGGAAAACAGATAACCCCGGCGCTTCGGCTAATAATCAAGTGTCTATATTTACCAACGGTGGTGGGTATAACTACACTATCGATTGGGGTGATGCAACTTCGGACACCGGAGTGACCGGCAATATTACGCATACGTATGCAGCGCCAGGTACATATACAGTGAAGATTTCTGGTTCTTTTCCTAAAATAATGTTTGGTAATGGGGGAGACTGTCAGAAGATACTCTCCGTTGACCAGTGGGGAACGAGTCAGTGGCAATATCTGCAGAATGCTTTTAATGGTTGCAGTAATATGGTTCTAAAAGCTGGAGATATCCCCGACCTAAGCCAGGTTACAAGTTTGGGGTATATGTTCTTTCAGAGCCAAGTTAACTCTAATCTGAATGACTGGGATATTAGCTCCATTACTTCTACGCTTAACATGTTTGGGGAGACGCCGTTCAACCAAGATTTGAGTGGTTGGGACACGAGTTCTATTACCGATATGCGTTATATGTTTGGTAACGCGTCAGATTTTAATGGCGATGTCAGCAACTGGAATACCGGAAGTGCCGTGCAAATGGAAGGAGTTTTTGCGGGTTCTGCTTTCAATAAGCCGCTGGATGACTGGGATACAAGCAGCGCTACAAGTATGCGGTATATGTTCGCAGTAAATAATGCCTTCAACCAGCCTCTGGCGGCTTGGGATACCAGCCAAGTGATCGATATGAGCCAGATGTTTTACCTTGCGACCAGCTTTAACCAACCGATTGATTCGTGGGACACGGGTAATGTAACTGACATGAGCAATATGTTCAGTCAAGCATCTGCCTTCGACCAGCCTCTGGGATCGTGGACAACTGCAAATGTCACGAACATGGATTACATGTTTGCTGGTGCTTCCGCTTTCAACCAGGATATTTCTAGCTGGAATACGGCTGGGGTAATTTCGTTCGACCGTATGTTTTTCGGGGCATCAGCCTTCAACCAACCTCTGAATAACTGGGTTACTAGTAGCGTTCAACAAATGGGTGGCATGTTCTACAACGCATCAGCCTTCAACCAACCTCTGAATAACTGGGACACCGGTTCTGTGGTTGATATGTGGGATATGTTTGCTCAAGCCAGTCTATTCGATCAATCCTTGGAAGATTGGGACGTTACTAATGTCACTACTATGCTTGATATGCTCAATGGGTCTGGGCTGTCAAAGGCAAATTACGATGCCACACTGATTGGATGGAGTGCTCAAAGTTTGCAGAACGGAGTGGTGCTAGGGGCTAGTAACCTTAATTATTGCGATGCGACTACAGAAAGAGCGGCGATAATTAGCAACTTTGGCTGGACTATTAATGACGCTGGTCAAGCTTGCGACAACCCCACCCTCACCACCCAAGCCGCAACATCCGTCACCGAGACCACCGCAACACTGAACGCTACGATTACTAACGGAGGCACGAGTAATGTCACCGAACGCGGCTTCCAGTACGGTCCCACTACCAGTTATGGTCAAACACTCACCCAAACCGCTGGTGCCCCATATTCGACCGGTACCTTTACGGGTTCCATCTCCTCATTGACCTGTGGTACTACCTACCACTTCCGATCCTATGCAACTAACACTACTGGTACGAGCTATGGGGAGGATGTTTCGTTTACTGCGAATGCGTGCCGCGCGCCATCCATGAGTACCCAAGCCGCAACATCCGTCACCGAGACCACTGCAACACTGAATGGTACGATTACCGATACTGGATCTAGTTCGGTGACTGAGAGAGGGTTTGAATACGGTCCAACCACCAGCTACGGCCAGACCGTTGCGCAAACCGCTGGTGCCCCATATTCGACCGGTACCTTTACGGGTTCCATCTCCTCGCTGACCTGTGGTACTACTTATCACTTTAGGTCGTACAGTATCAATTCTACTGGAACAGCCTACGGCACTGACGTTTCTCTTGCAACAACCGCCTGTCAGCCTCCTGCAGCGACAACCCAAGCCGCTACATCGGTCACTGTAAGCGGTGGAATTCTTAATGGAAGCATTACAGATCTTGGCTCCAATAATGTCTCGTCGCGCGGCTTCCAGTACGGTCCCACTACCAGTTATGGTCAAACACTCACCCAAACTTCTGGTACCCCATATTCGACTGGCAGCTTTGCGGGTGCTATTTCCTCGCTTTCGTGTGGAACTACATACTACTTCAGGGCTTTTGCGACCAATACGACCGGAACTGGACACGGTGCGGGACAATCGTTTACTACGGGTTCGTGCCAACCCCCCACCCTCACCACCCAAGCCGCAACATCCGTCACCGAGACCACCGCAACACTGAACGCTACGATTACTAACGGAGGCACGAGTAATGTCACCGAACGCGGCTTCCAGTACGGTCCCACTACCAGTTATGGTCAAACACTCACCCAAACCGCTGGTGCCCCATATTCGACCGGTACCTTTACGGGTTCCATCTCCTCATTGACCTGTGGTACTACCTACCACTTCCGATCCTATGCAACTAACACTACTGGTACGAGCTATGGGGAGGATGTGACCGTCGGAACAAATCCCTGTCCGACGCCTACACTAGCAGCACCAGTCCAGCCAAGTACAAATTCGCCTCCACTTAATGGTAGCAAGCCCGAAGTCAAGATTAACGTAGTTTTTGTTGACGAAAAAGGACAGCAGGTTACATCGTATCAAGTAGGTCAAAAATGGTATGCACAGATAAGCTATGCAACTCAAAGTGGGACTGTGAGGCAAAACAGTCACACCATTACTATTAACGAGTTATCTGATAATCTTGGTGCCGTCCAGGATTTGTGGCTAGAGGGTGCGCAAGGTGACGTGTTGCAAAAAGTGACTGAGCAATGGAATGAAAACAGTATTAGCGACCTGCCGTGGAGTAAACCAGGAACTTATGTAATGACCCTAGGCTGCGGTGTGATAGATTTTTACTCTGCAAACTTTGTGAATAAAAAGCAATGCGGATACCCTTCGGCATCCGACACAGAGAACACCGAGAAAGCCCTTACGTATAGGCAAATTTCGGGAACAGTATCTAGGTCTGGAGATTTAGTCTTAGGGCTTACGATTTCTTCAAACTCTGACTATGCCACAGGCAATTGGGCCGTGTCTTCGAACGAAACAGTTGCTCGAGCGCAGTCATATATTCAAGCGTCGTCCGGCGGTGGCTCAACATCCCCTGGCGAAAATAGAAGATCTGGCGGGGGCTTTTTCCAGACTATAGGTTTGGTAGGTGCGATTGAGGCATTTCAGGCTGCCGTACAAAGGGAAGGAGCGATAGGGGTTCTAGGCGATGTAATCGTTGTGGCACCTAAAGTGTTCAGATCTTTGCTGTTGCCTCTGGCGGCGCTGTATTTAATTGCTGCTTTACTTGATTATTATCAAACAAGGCGCCAAAAACGTACGCTCAACAAAATTAAAACCACCAAAGACCTATACGACCAATTCATTGTGGTCGGTCTTCACTTTCTCAATACGCCACTAACGATAATAAAGGGTGCTCGCGAGCTAGCAAAGACCAGCATACCAGACGCAAAACTACTTACTTTCGACCGTGAGGCGCTTGAGCTTGAGCAGGTGATTCGCGACGTGCAGAACTCAAATAATAAATCTTACGAAGACGCAGGCGATGTGTTAAAAACTGCCAATACTTCGCAAAACTTGAACATTGTATGGCAGATTTTAATCGCGATTGCAGTTAGTATAGTAAGCCTTGACTTAGCCTTACGACTCACGCATGCGTATTCTACGCCGACCGGACAGAAAATGAGCAACATAGTTCTAGGCATATTGCTATGCCTGCTTGTAATTATCGGTCATAAAACCATACAAAAGCGGGCTCAAATACATAAGCTATTAAAACAGTTGGCGCAAGCAGAACAAGATCTATTGAATCGTAAAACGAATATGCTAACAACAGCATCAGGTACCATATATACAGCGACAAAAAGCTTGTCAGAAGCTGCCGCCGTGTTTAAAGCCACGCCCTCAGAGAAGCTAATCAATAACGGTTTAGGAATGCTGTCCAGTTTTGTGCTCCAGCTACAGAACCTGGCACGTTTCAGTGAAAATAAAAAACAAGATCAAGTTACAAATATAACTTCGGTTGTTAAATCTGCTATTGAGGCCGTTCAAGGTAAGACAGAACAAAAAAGCTTACAGGTTATTAATGGTGTGAATGGCCAACTTTATACGTCTCTTAGTCAAGATGAACTATCACTTGTTGTAGGTTCCATAATAGGCAATGCCGTCGAATACAACATCGACAGAGGAGAGATTAATATACAGGCAAAAGTACGATCAAAAGGCACAGTATTAACTATTAAGGATAGCGGCCAAGGAATTGACAACAGTCGCATGGCCGGCTTGTATCAGCCATTTAGCCGTGGCGTTGCAGCGGAGGACTTTACGAGTCAGGGGCTGGGACTAAGTCTATTTGTCGTAAAAACTATTCTTCACAATGCCGGGGGAACAATTCGAATTCAGAGCGAACTTCATAAAGGAACTACCGTCACGGTTGTGCTACCGAAAACTAGTGTTAAATTACAAGGCCAGCAAACACACCTAGTGACGCCAACGCAATAAGTATTTTTAACAATGCTACTATAATAATATGGCAACCAGCGATAAACTCAAGCAATCACACGAACGCATGAAGCGTTCGCATGACAACAGGCGTCGTCAGATCGAAGACAAAAAACGCATATTGGAGAACATTCGACGTTTGTCAGAAATTCTACAAACCGAAATTGCCGAGGACGAACGCGAAGCAGCGGAATCAGACGCACACCTTCGCGAGATAGAGACAATCATCGGCGAGATTAAACAGGTCGAACAGCGTTAAGGATTGAAAATTCACCCCTGATACGATATGCTTATCTGGTACTTAAAGGGAAAAGAGCAGCGAGCTTGCCCTTTAGGGTCGGCTTGGCCGACGAGCGATGAGAAAAACCGTAGGTTTGTCTCATTACGGCTCTTTAGCTCAGTTGGTAGAGCAGAGGCCTGAAGAGCCTTGTGTCCCCAG
>CAZXLT010000018.1:0-11591 GCA_964641545.1 uncultured Candidatus Saccharibacteria bacterium | reverse complement strand
AATGAGAAATAGGCTGTTCGGCCACTATTGCCAATGTGGTAGTAAAGTCCCTTCAGACTTACCGGAAGTTCAAACTTAACCCCCAACTCCTTAATTTCAAAGTAGTTTACATTTTTTGGAGTATCATTCTCTGCAGGTATTGCCGAAGTCTTACCCTTGCTCTCGGTCTTTGGAGAGCTTGAACTTACTGAATCATTGCTCTTATTGCTAGTTGTGTCCCAAACCTTCCAGCCGACAACACCAATAGCTACTACAACGACAACAGCTGCTATGGCTGCAATATGTGCGATGCCTGATTGATTATTCTTTAGTTTCATACCCATCCTTATGATTACGGTTAATTCAGTTTAAGTATGGGCTAACTTCGGGTAAAAGAAAAGACCCCTGTTTCCAGAGGTCAAAGTTCTTATGGTAGCGGGGGTAGGACTCGAACCTACGACCTTGTGGTTATGAGCCACACGAGCTGCCGCTGCTCCACCCCGCGACGTCGGCGTGTGATGGTCAGTTTGCCTAGCCGATCGAAAACTAAATTTCCGATCATCTGGGGCAAACTTACCAAGCCGCCTCCTCTTCCGCAAAAACCATTCCCGCTTTTTGCGGGGTTTCTGAAGAAGTGTAGAGCTAGATAATCTTACCAAACAGAGGTGAAATTGTCAATGCAGGTGTGGCAAAATTATTAAAAATATTGTATAGTGTGCAACCATGTCAGGAGTAACTGGTCCGTGGACTATCCCGGAATTCGAATCTACCTATTTTGAATCGCATGGAACTCACCATGTTGAGCTTGCTAATGGTCGGCCAGTTGCTTTGGTTTCTCAGCCCGATTGGCTAGGATGGATTAACGCAGTTCGTGAACTTCCCGAGTTAAAGCCCTGTACAATAGTGCTCTCACCAGAAACTATCACCGCACCGTACCATCCTGAAAATGTGCGAAAGCACACCAGTGAAGTATTAGAACGGACCAGAGAACTTCAAGCAGTTTCTGCGGATCGACCTAACGTCACGTTTCTACTAGGCACGCCCTCGTTTAGTGAGTTTTATGAAGATCCATTTAACTCCTTGGTCAAATTTATAGATGGTAGACGACGGAAAGAAATACGTAAGATGTCACTAGGACTGTTTGAAGAAGGGCACTACACGCAAGCTTGGCCAGGGGAGCGTTTTGATGTTGAAGATGGTGTCGACGCGGTGGTCTGTTCGGACGTGATTGGTCTGGAAGGCAAGCATCTCACTAACGGAGCGCGAGCTCTGCTAGTAAGCGCTTGTTGGGCAACGCCTGTCGACACAAGTTTAGCCGATACGCCAGAACGCTACAGGGGGGCAATGGACACCATGGCTGGCTGGGTTTTCAGGGACTGTCCAGGCATAAATGAAATACTAGTCTGTGATCGTACGACTCCGGCGTCGGGCTTGGCAATGCCATTCAACGCGCACTTTCACCGCACACCAATAATCGATTAGCTACCGGCAGGTACAAAAGCGCTTAATTCTCCATCACCTGGAATAGGTTCGGGAGCTGTTGTGCCGGGAATTGGAACGACAGTAACTCCATCAACCGGTATGCACTCAATATAAAGTTGGTTATAAGGGACACGGGGATCGATCAGCTCTCCCGGCTCGCGGAGGTATTGCTCCGAAGTCTCTTGGGTCATAAGCGTAATTTCAACCTCACCCAAGGCTAAGATGTCGCGCTCGGTTACCTTGGCGACTCCTCCCGCTTCTGTTGTGAAATTTTCTGGACCAGATCCACCAAGCACTTCACAGCCGTCAACCGTAACATCGGTAATTCCCGCTTTCGGACCTGAGCTATCTCTAAGTTCAGAGAACGTATAGCCAGCCATAAACAGAGCAAACAATAGTACGCTATGCCCGATGGTTTTTACTACAACGCGACGAAAGGGTTTGTTTGGAGAATGTCTACGTTCTTCCGCAGCACCTCCGTCTTGGTTTTCTGTAAGCCCAGGTTGCAGTTCTTGCGGTGATGGGTGATCTGGAAAAGTCATCACAGTATCTTAGCAATACACTGCACAAATGCAAAATGCTTACGAATACTTCTGCAAAAAACTACCTATGACTTCGTTTACTTCTTCTATGATTTCTGGGTGCAAACGGTAGTCATGCTCGCTTTTAACAGCATGAATTTCTTTGGGTTCAGCCGATCCGTCGTAGGCTTCGCGGACTTCGGCTTCTGGCACCAAATCATCCTGCGTGCCATAGAAAAATAACTTCGGCTTAGTGCAGTTTCGCAGCCCATCCAACGCGTCATATTGTTCCTGGTCTTCAAAGTAAGAGTAGGGAAGTAAGAACTCCCTCTTCCCTTTTGTTCGTTCAGTGCCTGGTGGCAGGTCGCGGTAAGAAGGATGGACTTCGCCAGGTTTGGGCAAATCAACCCGTGTTGGCGCGTGCGGTGACATAATGCCAACTAAATGGGTAACATACTGATTGGCTGCGCCAGCCAGCATGGCATTGGCGCCACCACGACTATGACCCAGAAGCACGGTAGGGCGATTACCAAAATATTCGATCAATTCGTTGATGGCTTTGAGCGTATTAGTTGTGGTGTACAAACTAATATCACCAGGACTTTCCCAAGTGCCAGGTGGATCAAAGCTAACGGCTAAAAACCCCTTCTCGGATAAATACTTAACAAGTGAAGTATTATGAACATAATCTTTTGTGTCCAAACGGCCAGGTGTAATTATGGCTAGCTTTTTAGCATTGTCACTCCCCTGCTTATACACTGCTATTTCGTATGACTTCGTCTTAATTATTTTCATAGTTAATTTCTCACTTCGTGCGGCCGGCTCTCATGCTGAGCGGAGCCAGTGTGCAAACGGAACCGTGCATTTTCGCGAAACTCATCAAGTGTGCGGTTGCCGGTGGCGGCAAGGGCACTACGCAGCGATCGTTCGCACAGCTTAAAAATTTCCACAACACTGCCTTTGAAGGGTAATGGTTTTGTGACGCCTTCGGGCAGTATTACACCGCCACTGCTTGAGTAATCGCGGGCATTTGGGTTGTCTGCCATTGCTGGTTCGGAGCCCATGCCACGGTAATCTTTAACCCGATTCCCAGACCCATCTATATAGTCTTTGCCTGGAGCTTCCTCGGTTCCAGCGAACATGCCACCCATCATCACGCTGTCGGCTTCACCCGCAAACGCAACACCAATATCCCCAAAACTTTGAATGCCGCCATCTGCGCATACAAACTTACCTCTTTTGTGTGCTACGCGAGCAGTCTCGTAAACGGCTGTCAACTGAGGTGTTCCATAGCCGATTACTTCGCGCGTGGTGCAAATTGATCCAGGACCTTGTCCCGTCTTGATCGCGTCGGCACCTTCGTCTAGTAGCATGGCTCCTGTTTCTGGTTCTGATACATTGCCGGCAACAATTTCAATTCCTAACTTTGCATCAACCAACTCTTTTAATAGCAGCCGTGTCCACTTACTTGCGCCCCTGGACGCATCAACCACGATGCCGTCTAGAAAATTATCCTCGCCGTTAACGCGCACTATTCGCTCTATGACGTTGCGGTCAAGCGACGAAACGGCAACCACAGCTCGCAACCGACCGCGTTCGTCAACAGTAAACTTTGCTGCGTCCCCAGAAATAATTGCATCCACATCTTTCCACGTATACAGTCCTGCCAATGTGCCATCTTTGTTTAGCAGCGGTACAGCGCCGACCATGTGTTCTTCCATCATGGCGTGTGCTTCTTGGACTGTTGTATCCGGAGTGCCCTTTGCTTCGAGCTTTTCAACCGGAGTCATCACCATGCCTGCAGTGGTATCCTCGATCGAGTGCCGTCGGTACTTAAAATTTCTACCAGTAACCATGCCGATAACTCGTCTTTGCTCATTGTCTAGCACAGGAAAACTGCCAAACGAACGCTTTTGAGCGAGAATACCGGCCAGGGTTTGATCGGGCGAAACTGTAATGGGCGCATCAATTCGTGCCGAAAGCGCAAACTTCACCTCGCGTACTGCAGCGACCATTTCTTCAATAGTCATATTGGCGTGCATCACACCTAATCCACCCAACTTTTCAATAGTGATCGCCATTCTTGAGCCGGTCACTGTGTCCATGGCTGCGCTCACAAGTGGTACCGCAAGTTCTATCCCTGGTGTCCAGTGCGAAGTCAGATCTGTGTCGGACGCGTCGAACATTTCAGAAAATGGGCTTGCGCCTTCAACCAGTCGAACATCGCCATAAGAAAGGGCATTGGGTCTAACGGAGGCAAAGAACTCTGGTTTTGATAATGGTCCTATTCCTTCTATCCCTGTAGCGCCCGTCATACGCCCTCCAAATTATTGAAGCGATTTTATCATAATTGATTAACATATTCCTGTTTTGTGCAAGAACTACAACAAAAAAGCTCCCTCGAAAGGGAGCTCCTTTATTTGCTGATTAAAATTACCAGCTGCGTTGACCGCCGTTGCCGCCACCAAAGTCGCGACGTGGACGTTCTTCACGAGGTCGAGCTTCGTTTACCGTAATAGTACGGCCGCCAAGCTCAGAGTTGTGTAAAGCTTTTTCTGCAGCTTTACCTTCTTCGTCACTTTCGAATTCAACAAAACCAAAACCTTTGCTGCGACCTGTTTCGCGGTCTTTGATAACCACAGCAGATGCAACAGCACCGTGCTCAGCAAAAGTTTGCTGAAGCTCTTCGTCGGTGGTGCTGAAAGGCAAGCCACCTACAAATAATTTGTACATGTATTATATTCCTTATTGTTAACTATCAGGTACGACCTATTTACCTTATCTGTCTTTCTTTCGAACTGATCGTGATCGTGCCTGAGATACCTAAGGACTTCCACCGAACTACGTTGAACTAAGAACATATAAGAACCTGCATGTAAATTAAAGCATAAAAGTAAGGAAAAACAAAGCGTGAAGGACATTTTATTGAAATAGTGTTGACAAAATAGCAAACTTGTGTATAATATAACTTAGTTTTGAATGATCAACAAAACAAACACACGCAAACAAAATAATTGAAGGGTAGATAATAACCGATGTTAAGTAATAACAATTTAGCGTTTGAACTAACGCCAAGCAATGATAGTAGAATTGTAGAATTCGACGATATTCTTGCCTAAATATACTAAGTACAAAAAAGAGCCTGATTTTTACCAGGCTCTTTTTATATTTAGTTTTTGGCTGAAATTTGTTTGCGACGCAGCACGAGCATCACTGAATACAAGGCATTTATTACCGCCCAAACGATAAACCAAATTGAAGCAACAAAAGTATATTCTTTGACGGCAAGCAGAGACAAAGAAAAACGAACAGCGTTAGTGATGTAGAGCGAAAGGGTTTCCGAATACGGTTTAAACCAAGATTTACGGAGGGTAGGAATAAAGGCTAGCACATCAGCAGCGATAACTAGGAGTACCGAAACTGTTGGCTGGTCAATTATTAACCAAAATCCCATTGCAAAAAGTGCAAGTACAGCAGCAGTTTTATCGGCTTGGGTAATGTCTCGAGTTCCGCGTTTGATGCTCAAAATAACTACGCCGCTACACAGCAAACCGGCTGCAGCCGGCACTAATGCGGCTAAACCAGCCCCGTTTGTAATCTGTAAACCGACAAGTAGGATTGTTAAAAGTGCCCAGAGGATCCAGCTGTAAATGTGCGGGTGCGTTTTGCCGCGCAGGATGTCGCGATAGTATGGAATATACGAAATAAACGTCAGGCAAACTGCAGCAAAACTAATAGCTTGTTTAACTTCAGGGCTGATCATTGAGCCCAGTATAACAAGCCTTCTCCACTTTAGGTTTAACCAATAAACCCACCGGCGTAATAAAACCAATAGACCGGTTTGCCGCCAACTGTAATTTCTTCGGAACCTTCCAGCTTTTCGAAAGTGCCGGAGCCATGGCAGGCGTAAATAAAATCTCCAAAGTCTTTTTCTATTTTTTTATACAACCTCGTTTTATCCTTGAGTTCGATCAGGGCCTTGCGGAGCAGAGTATCTGTCTGCTCTTCGGTCATAGCCGAGAAATCGCCATAATATGACATAGACCACACTGGCTTCTGTTTGTGAAACACTGTTTCAAGTCCAGAAAAGATGCCATTGCCAATATAGTAGGTGTCGATATATGAGTAATCACTCGCTGCGTGTTCGTACTGAACTGATCCAGGCAACAGGGGTGTTACCTTGCCCGCTCCGGATGCATATGTTTTTGCGCGCGATTCCAGCAGAAAATCTTTGAGTGTTATTTTACTCATGTTCAAGTCGATAATTTGGTGCCGGTGAGTGGATTTGAACCACTGACCCCAGGCTTATGAGTCCTGTGCTCTAACCAACTGAGCTACACCGGCATGGTTACGAGACAGGGGTCAATATAGCATATTTGTATCTGTTAGGCTAGTAGATTTGTTAGCTAGATTGACTGTTGTATAACGCTTATGGTTCAATTTTGATGATGGTTAATAATTCTCAAAAACACCGAACGTGGCTTCGGGCAGGGTTGCTTCGACTATGCCGAGTGCACTTTATCGTGTTTTTGGCCTACGCTGCGTTGGTAGCCGTTTTTGATTCTGCACACGTGCTCACACCAGATGTTACGGTGCGCCGAGCGGGGTTTGTGGCTACGACTATGTTGGTTACGCTTACTGTGTGGTTTATGGGCCATAAAGAGCAGTCCGAATCGAGCTTTTATCGTCGCCGAATCTATGCATTGATAGCCGCAGATATACTATTTATCTCTCTAAGTATGTACTTTGATCGTGGAATAGCGAGCAGAGAGGTTGCGTTGTATGCGCTTCCTATCGTAAGCGCAGGCGCGCTCGTCAACCGAAGTGCTGTTTTTGGTGTTGCAGCTGCTTCCGCAGTCGCGTATTTTGCGACAGGCATGAAGTACAGGTTTTCTTATCCTAACGAGATGTACAACGTGGAGCTATATGGAATGATGGCGTTCTATATATTATTTATGTTTGCGCTTGCTTCATTAGTATGGGTAGTTGATCGCGCTCGAAAATAAAATACATTTTTTCAGAGTCGCTTTTCCCGTAATCTGTACAGGGGTGATATACTGATTTCTCATGAAGCTGAAAGACTACGAATATGACTTGCCGGAGTCGGCAATTGCATTGCACCCACCGAAAGAGCGTGGTGCTTCGCGTTTGTTGGTGCTCGATAAAAAAACAGGCAAAATTCAAGATAGCCTGTATAAAAACCTAGACGAGTTTCTAAAGAAAGGCGATGTTTTAGTTATTAATAATACGCGCGTTATCCCAGCTCGGCTCATTGCAAAGACAGAAGCCGGTGATGAACGCGAGTTATTGCTGCTTGAAAAACACGGTAAAAGCAACGACCACCACAGTTCGCTTGTAATGTATCGGCGGCGTTTACGCCCAGCACAAAAGCTCTACGTGGGTGAAGCCGAAATTGAAGTGAACGAAGTGTATGAAAACGGAACTGCCAAAATAATCAGCAAGACCGATCTATGGGACTTGGCAGAAAAAGATGGTCGTGTTCCATTACCTCCTTACATGCACCGAGAAGAAGAGCCCGGCGATCGTGAACGATATCAGACCATCTTTGCAAAAGAAAAGGGGTCTGTTGCGGCTCCGACTGCAAGCATAAACCTCACCGAGGAGTTGCTTCAAAGAATTCGAGACAAAGGCGTTAAAGTTGTTGAGCTCACGCTTCATGTCGGTATTGGTACGTTTATGCCGATTCGCGTAGATGATGTAACGAAGCACAAAATGCACCAAGAGTATTTTGAAATCCCGGCTGAAACAACACAAGCGATAAAGGACGCAAAAAAACATGGAGGTGCGGTAATTGCGGTGGGCACAACCGTAACCCGAACTTTAGAGTATGCTGCCAAAGAAATACTAGAAGGACAGACAGCCACAGGCGAAGCCGACATATTTATATACCCAGGATATAAATTTAAAGTGGTTGACGCTATGGTTACTAATTTCCATGCGCCACATTCCACAGTTCTTATGATGGCAGCAGCCTTTGCCGGTTGGGAAAACCTCAGGCATGCATATGAGTACGCATTAAAGCACGACTACGCCTTCTTAAGTTACGGCGACAGTATGTTCATAAAATAAAGAGCGACCCATTACGAGTCGCTCTCCCTTCCAAAACTCCACCTATTGCCCATTGTTAGTTAGGCATTACGACGGTATCGATCACATGAATCACACCGTTCTTTGCAGCAATGTCGGCTTTTGCTACTTTGCTTACACCACCCTTGGCGTCGGTAAGTGTAACCTCGCCGTTAGCGATGCTAACTTTTAGCTTCTCGCCTTGTACAGTAGTAAGCTCCTGGCCGTCACTAAGGTCGCTGCTCATGGCTTTGCTCGCTACCACGTGGTAGGTCAAGATGCCTTTGAGCTGGTCGACGTTCTCTGGCTTAAGCAGGGTATCTACTGTACCTGCTGGTAGCTTGTCGAATGCTGTGTTGGTTGGCGCAAACACGGTGAATGGGCCTTCCCCGCTTAGTGTTTCAACGAGGCCTGCTGCCTTAACTGCAGCTACTAGTGTAGAGAATTGTGAGTCGCTAGCTGCGAACTCTACAATGTTTTTAGCCTCTATAGAATCCTCTTTCTGTGTGGTTTGTGATGTTTGACTGCTTTTTTTACTATCTTTGTTATCGTCCTTCATCATCAAGTATGCGCCACCACCAAGCAGCGCAACAATGATTACAACTACGATTGCCATGTTAGATTTAGATTGCATAAATTCCCTCATTTTGTAAAATTAAGTTGCGTAAAAGGAGCTCGTTATTAAACAAGCGGGTTCTTTTTATTTGGCTCTAATCATTGGCGCCTCCTTCGTTGCGATTAAGGAACGGAACACAAACTCGTGCAGGGATTGGCAAACTTCGCTTAGCTCGCGTCCCTTTGGAGTGTCAGGATAATATTCAAGCAAGAAGCCGTTAATAGCGTGGGTTACAACTTTTGCTTCCGCGGCTATATCTTCCGCGGCAATAGCAAATTCGCTCGTGTGATTGCCCAACAACAAGATTTCTTCTATATGCAGATATGCTTTTGAAGGAACAAAGCCGCGGTGTAGGTGCTCAAAACTGGTTCGGTAGTGCAAGAAATATTTAAGAACAAAGACTACCTCTTCAATGTGGTTAAACTGGAATTTGATAATTGCTTTCAGTCGTGCGTTGGCTGTTTTGTGCCGTGGCAGCTTCGCACGTTCAATACCAAGCTGTGTGTTAGTGCTATCAAAGATAGTTTTAAGTAGCACGTCCTTGTCGTCAAAGAAATGATAAATACTAGAGAGCCCAACACCGCTCTCATCTGCTAAGGCGCGCATGGAAAGCCCCTCATAACCGTGTTCGGCAAAAATCTTCTTGGCTCTGGTTAGGATGGTGTGTTTTGTTGCTAGTGACATAATTGGAACAAGCGTTACACTATTATTGTAACGAACGTTCTAATACGTGCAATGTTTTGTTGCGTATTTTACATACTAAATATCACATTCAATCTGTTGTGCTGTATTCTTAACGCATGAGAACTATAAAACGAGACATAGTTGGAGCGTTTATTTTCAGCAAGGATTCCAAGCTACTGCTTGGTCACGGCGGCGTCTACAAAGGTATGTGGGTTGTTCCCGGCGGCGGTGTAGAGCCAAATGAAACCAATGAACAGGCGGTAAAACGAGAAATTCTAGAAGAGACGGGAATAGATATTCAACGGGCAAGTGTTGAAAGGGTGGATATTGGTGAGCTAAGTGGTTCGAGCGAAAAAAACTTACGTGACACAGGCGAAAGAGTATTGGTTGAAATGAATTTTATCAATTTCAAGGTTAAACTACCCAGCAATGCGGAAGATATTGAACTTACAATTGAAGATGATTTTGTAGAGTGCAAGTGGTTTGGTCTGAAAGAATTGAAAAATATCAAAATGTCTCCCCCAACTGTGATTTCTTTGCAAAAGATGGGGTACTTGGATTGAAAGACTTCTCTTTTAAAATCACTAATAAACTTGATGGAACTATGGCTCGTGCAGGGGTGATACATACGCCGCACGGAGATATTCAGACTCCCGCTTTTATTGTTGGCGGCACACAAGCGACAGTCAAAGCGCTGACTCCCGAGATGATACGCGAAATTAATGGGCAGGCTATTTTGGCAAATACCTACCATCTCATGCTTCGCCCCGGAGCGGAAACGGTCGAGAAGGCTGGTGGGCTTGCAAAGTTTATGAATTGGAGTGGCCCGACATTTACTGACAGTGGAGGCTTCCAAGTTTTTAGCTTGGGGATGGCATACAAAAAGGGTATTGAGGCGACATCACATAGCGAAAAGGGTGACAGCGAAAAAGCAAAGCATTCGCACGAACAGCTCGCAAAAGTTGATGATAACGGTGTAAGTTTTCGCTCGCATCTAGACGGTTCCCCGCTACGCATGACGCCGGAAAGCAGCATGCAGTTGCAGTGGCAAATTGGCGCCGACATTCATATGGGCTTTGACGAGCTGACCTCGCCCTTGGCAGACAAGAATTACCTGCGAATTGCCATGGAACGAACCCACGCTTGGGCAAGGCGCTGTGTTGTTGAGCATGAAAAACAATGGAAAAAAGCTGAAAAAGAAGGAAAGCCATATCAATCGTTGTGGCCGGTTGTGCAAGGGGCACGTGAAGAAAATTTACGACGCGAATCGGCAAAATTTATGTCTGGGCTGGGCGTAGATGGCTTCGGAATCGGCGGAGTGTTTGAGCCGCGGGAAATCCCCGACGTTGTTCGTTGGGTAAACGAAGAGCTGCCTGAAGAAAAACCAAAGCACCTTCTTGGCACTGGTAGTGCTATTAGTGATTTATTTTTGGGTGTCGAATATGGATGTGACACATTTGACTGTGTCGCTTTTACGCGTCAAGCGCGTAATGGCAGTATTTATGCATCTACAGGAAAACTCAATATCAAGAATGCCGCATACAAAGATGATTTTTCGTCGCTAGACCCAGATTGTGGCTGTTACACCTGTGGTAACTTTACACGTGCCTACATCCATCACTTATTAAAAGCCGAGGAGATATTAGGTCTTACTCTGGCATCAATTCATAACGAGTATTTTGTAGTAACGTTGGTAGATAAGATCCGGCAGTCGATTTTAGACGAAACCTTCTTTGATCTTAAGCAGAAATATCTTACAGTTTACCCATAGTGGGTAACGTTGCTAGCGCGGTAAAAAAATACGTAACAAACCATCCGTATGTATCTATTTGGCTTGTTGCTAGCCTTTATTTTGGAACGTTATCTTCGTGGATGTTCGGTCTTAAAACAGCCCAGCTCGCTCCGGGTGCCGGAGTCTGGGTTGTAACATACTCAGCCGCTCTGTTAATCTCGTGCTCGTTAGCCCTTGGTCCGGTTTTGTTTTTGTTCCTATGGCGCAGATTCAACCTCAAGATACATGAACCAAAAACGCTGGTAATTATTTTTTTTCTATGGCCGCTGACTGAGTATCTGCGTGCAGTTTTCTTTTCATTGATCGCTTTAGGACCTGGCGGGTCAATTGGTCCATACTGGACCACAGGAAACTTGGGCTATTGGCTTGCGAAGACGCCTTTTGTGTACGCCTCTCGATTTGGCGGCTTATATTTATTAAGCGGTATCGC
>CAZXLT010000017.1:0-13795 GCA_964641545.1 uncultured Candidatus Saccharibacteria bacterium | reverse complement strand
TGACGGAAATGGTCGCTACACTCCCCCGGACATTGATGCGAGAAATCGACGCGGGCTTGCAATTGGTCTTGTCGCTCGCGTGATACAATACCTACGAAAACTAAAAACAAACAGCTTCTATGGAAAAAGATATCGTACTATTGGTCGCAGGGTTCGTGGTGGGAGCGATGAACGCCATCGCCGGCGGCGGCATGCTGATAGGTTTTCCGGTGCTGGTGGCCCTCGGCATACCGCCGATTATGGCCAACGCGACCGGTAGCGTCGTATCCGCCCCAGGGCAGCTCAGCTCGGCATACGGCTACCGGCGCTATCTCAGCAAAGTCCCCGTAGGGTACGCACTACTGCTCGTCCCCATAGCACTCGGCTGCGCCGCCGGAGCCCTCACGTTGCGGCAAACCTCGGCCGAACACTTCGCCAAAATGATTCCGGTGCTGGTGCTGTCTGGTGTCCTGCTCTTCGCCTTCCAGCCGCTACTGCATTTTCACTTACACAAACACGTCAGCAAACGGCTCCGTAAGGTAAAACCCATGATATGGTTCGGTTTGGCGATGATACCGCTGTCGTTTTACGGCGGCTACTTCGGCGCCGGCTTCGGCTTTATGATGCTCGCGTTCCTAGGCATGACGAACCTGCACGACACGCACATGATGAACGCCATGAAGAACGTGACGGGCATCGTCATAGCCGGCACTTCCATGGTCTGCTTGTTCGGCTCACACCTTATAGATTGGCGACATGGCCTAGTCATGGCCGTCGGCTCAACGACTGGTGGCTACATCGGCGCACGCAGCGCCCAGAAAGTTTCGTCGCACTGGTTGCGCTGGATTATCATCTGCGTCGGCCTGGCCGCCGTCATCTATCTCGCCATATGCGAATACTAGACATTTTTCGTATAACTTAAGTAAAGAAAAATGGCAGCGGCGCTCATGTCCGCCAGTATCCCTACTCTTACATCCGGGTAATCTTTACGAACTTCTTCATACGCGATTTTTATCTTGCCTAGCATGCTCCCTGTAGTCTGACTTCGAAGAGAGTCAAACTGCTGCGCTAACAAAGGCAGTCCTTCCTGATAATTCGCTACCCACTGCGCAGCCGAGCAGTGTGGTTCGGCAGCACCCATGGCTTCGTAGAATGCGTAAGGGTTTGGAGCCGCACAAACAATCGGGGTCAAATCTTTCAGTTTGGCTTCACGCTTTTCGGATGTACTCCAGGCCAGTTTTCTTGCACCAACTAGTTCCCGTACATCACTTTGTGGCGCCTGACGCATGAGCTCAATCACCTTCGCCACAACTTCATCGGGATTATCGCACTCAATCCGGGCGGCAACAGCCGGAAAGAGTATTTCGAGCAGCCCGAAGTTTACATATTTTCCACCTGTCTTGCTTGCTTTGAGTGCCTGGGTGAAGTAATGGAAAAGAGTGCGTTGCCGCCCCTGTAACCGCTCTGCTGCAAACCGTGAAAAAATCGGCCCCACATTGAGCCCCGCGGTTACAAAACTTTCGAGCGGCCTCCCAGGTAAATCTTCGTACCGTGTCGTACAGCCAGGTTTGTCGGCAAGTGGCTCCAAAACCAAAGCCCGCTGCGCCAGTAGACCGACCGTTTCCTCCGTAAGCTGCATATAGAGCAAGTATACACCTCTCCGAGAAGGTGTTGAGGTCTAGCCAAACAGGGTAAAACCTGCTACAATCTCCCCTGTTACAGCACCCTAGCTCCGGCATCGGCCACGGGCGAAGGGAAAAGAGCAGCCCGAGATTTTGGCTTTGCCAAAACCCGGCGCGATGAGAAAAACCGTAGGTTTGTCTCATGTTGGGGCACCATAGCTCAGCTGGTTAGAGCGCAGGACTCATAAGCCTGGGGTCCGTCCTTTCAGCCAACACACTTGTACTACTGTTAATCTTGATATATTCTGCCAACAATTTAGTGCCTGACGGCTTAACTTGACGGCTAGAAGCCCTTTTTTCACTAATTTGTAGCTCATATTTCTGCAACGCTTCTGACTTGCTGTTTATATCGGAATGCGTATAAAACTGTAACGTAGTGGCGATATTTGAGTGACCCAATATAGCCTGTACGTCTTTGGCTGGAACGCCCAAGTCTTTAAGGTTGGTAGCTGCGGTATGGCGTAAATGGTGAAGTGTACTCTTTGGTAACCCCGCTTCCTTACTTATGCGTTTAAAAGTCCTTCGCAAGTTATGAGGGTCAACTGGTAGTCCACTCGAAGTTTTGAATATTAGGTCAGGCAATGGACCATCGTTTGTAGGTTGCAAATGCTGTAGCACATTAAACACAGCAGGAAGCATAGGAAGTTCGCGCCGCGAGTTTTCAGTCTTTAACTCCGCATAGCTATAGATTCCTTCGTAGTACTCCACCTGTTTACGAACGCGAATAACTTTATTATTCGGGTCTATGTCAGACCAAGATAAGCCTAACGCCTCACCTCTCCGAAGCCCATAGAAGCCCATGAGAAAGTAGATTGGATAATACCGATGGTCGGAAGCAGCTTGTAGATAATCCGTTAATTCATCTACATTCCAAGGCTCAACTTCTTTTGGTCTGTACATCGGTATATCCACCTCCCGTGCCACATTCCGTGAAATACGGTCTTCCTTCATAGCCCTCTTTAAAACTGCCGATAGGACAATACGTATTTTCTGTATGGTACGAGGCGACTGACCAATCCGTATTTGATTATCAATAAACGCTTGGACGTCTTGCGAACTTAACTTAGCAAGACTCTTATTGCCCAGTCCTGGTTTCAAATAAATACGGATGATTGTCTCGTATCCAGACAGAGTACCCCTGCGAATCGTAGGCTTTACTACTAAAAGCCAATAATCCATATAAGCGCCCAACTTCTCCTCCCTCGAAGCTGCCTTAATACCATTCTCATTTTGCTTGCGCATTTCTACTAGTATCGCTTCGGCTGCATTCCGTGTTGGTGCATAGCGCCTAACGCGCTTAATACCCAATGGCGTGTTTACCCAGCAGGCTGCCTCGTACCGACCCTCTTTCCGTTTGTAAACTGTTCCATCGCCTCTACGTCGCCTACCCATGAAACTCCCCCTTATGTTGTTTAATGAAATCTAATAAATCATCGGAGGCAATTAGCCTACGGCTGGCAATCGTCAGCGATTTTAATTCATTACTCCGCAGCAGTCGATATATCATCCATCGACTTACCCGCAGTTCCTTTGCAGCTTCCTCGACCGTATATAAGGTCGGGCTGCTTACTTGTTCCAAATTACTCATGTCTAAATCCTTCTGTTCTGACACAGTTAGACTGTGTGATGACCAGCTTGTGTAAGTCAGTTAGGATACTGGACATCATTCAGCTTTTATTATATAACTTTCTTATGTTTAACGAAAGCCCTCTGTTCACTCGTTTCTCAAATCTCCGCTTTTTGGCACTAGGACCACGATTATTCTTGCGCGACCCTACTGCTTACATCTGACGTATCTATATAGCTACTATGCAGTAATCCATGTAGTGTTATCCATTAGTAGAAATCTATATATAGATGTCTGTAGTCTAAATGGATCACTAACCTGTATAGGTAGCTCTGTTTAGTAATCTATGGCGGTGTTTGGCAGTGGTGCAATTTAGAATTCCACACTGCCCATCTCATCTTGGTCAATCAATACTGCACCTGGGAAAAGATTTTGCAGTTTATTGTCCTGAATGTAGCGGTCGGCTGCCCGCATGGCCTCATCCTGCATCAAGTCTAGTAATCGGCTACCGTTTCTGAACTCAAGCGGCTTAACCCACCTCTTGCCCATCAGGAACGCAGGTGTCTGAAACCATAGTCCATCAAACTTCGGTGATGGCCTGACCGTGAAGCTATTCATGTATAGCTCAAGGCTAGGAATTGCAATCTTGATGTATAGTATGTCCTTGGTCGGGCTTTTGGCGTAGACCTCGGCCTGAATTTTGCTCTCATCTATTTGCAACATGACGGTCTCCTGTTAATGTCGTGCCAAACAGAGTGGAGCTGGTCATACCACTCATTGGTAGCGGCGTATCTGCCGCAGAATGCCTTATCGAGTTGTGCTTCGAGTAGGTTGTCGTTCAGCGACTTACGCCGATACTGGTTCAGGACGAAAGCTCGCCGCAACCAGGTAGGCGCTTTCAGCCCGTACTGGTTGTAGAGCCAGCGCGTTTCCTTGAACCGCTCACACAATTTAATTTCGATTTTGGTTTTAACTTGACGGTGTGAAGTCGAGGCTGGAATCGGCGTTTGGGTGTCGAGAGCATACTTTGTATGTTCAGCACTTTTGGGCAGATTCTGACCACGACTTATCTCTTTAAGGCTTTGCATTGAGTTTTGACTTTCTGCTTCTGATTTTTGGGCGCACTTAACAAGCCCAGTCATGGACTTTGTCCAGCTAGTTAAAGGCAATCAGGAGCAATGGCTTACATGGCGTTGCCTATGTAAACGCTTACTAATTGGTAATGGTGACTGTGGTTACTGGTCTATATGTTTGGTGGCTGTACCGCCTTACTGATTAGTGGTTGATAGTTGGTAGCTCTTTGCTTGAGGTCGTCTGTCGAATCGTTATGATTGAGTGATTCTGCGCCTGTCGCATTTTCGCTGCGCTCAGCATACTCCCGTTCTTGTTAGTGGCTGACTAGTGCTTGTGCTTCAATGTTATTGAGTGTGTTTAACAGAGACAAAACTAAAAAATCCCTGTGGAAAACAGGGCGCGACATTTACAAAAAATATGACTAGAAATAATTATCGTTTAGTCTTGTTCTTTGGGCATTACGCTTTAGTAGCTTGTCTTCCATCTCGAACGCTTTTCTTGCTTTGTTGTTTACGCGGTCTACGGCAAAGTAAACAGCGCGGTCTTTTTTGTCTTCCTCACCAGCCGCTTGAAGAATGTCCCAATCATCTTGATAAACCTGAGGGTTTTGGAAGACCAGCTTGCACACATAGTATTCAAGTGAGTTTTCTGGAATAGCAACTTGGCGGGTGCTTTTGTGCAAAATGGACTTATGCTCGTCAAACCAAATGTCTTGCTCGGCTTTTAGTTTCTCGGCGACTTTATTATCACGGCGCGAACGAAATACTAGAATAAGGTAACCAGCAACCGCCACCACAAGGGCTACAAAAATGAGTGCCATTACCCAAGCAAAGGCTGCGGAAATAGTTGGGTCAAGAGGCCTCAACTTATCTAAGCCGAAGTTTTGGCTTAAGTGCATGAGATTATTGTAAGCAAATATTCATCAGACGCCACTCCGAAATTCGTATTATTTCGAATAAACCAGAATAAAAGCTGCTTTTCACGCGATTAAAGTTCGGTTTTTCGGTATTTATCAGTGTCCTGCACTAGCAACTAACTCAAAAGCTGCTGGGTACTGTAGCATCCAGTTTCGAGATGATGCCCAGCTCAAATCGAACAATTTTAAGCAGTTACGGAGTCCATTTTTCGACTTTTGGGTGTATAAGTTTGCTTTGTTTTTGGCCTAAATGTACTTATACTTGACCTCAAGTAGCCTAGCTACCTAGACCTAAAGCCACCGCAAGGAAGGTATGGTCGCTAAAATCCATACAGAACAATAAGCTCGTCGTCAGAGCACTGTTCTGTATGGTTGCATTCCGAAAGGTTTGCAGGTGGCTTCGGTCATCGCTGGCGGCGAGCTTTTTGGTTGCCGCGAAACATCAACCAAGTACGAAGGAGTGCAGAACCGATGGACACGGCAGTTAATCAAGCAATAGACCAAGCCAACCAAACTAACAATGCCACGGAGTGGGTACTGATAGCAGTCTTTGTTATCGCGCCACTCATGCTGCTGTTCATTTCCATACCCGTGTTGATAGTCCACCAGCGAAGGCTTAAATGCCCACGTTGTGGATTTTATCGTAAGAACAGAATCTCAGGTGTGCAGACCGTTAAGAACGTGGACGGCGGTAAGACTACACTTTCTACACAACGCCTTGTTATTTGCAGGAAGTGCAAGAACGAGTTTACGGTATGAGTACCTCTCTAGGTCAAGCTCAAGATATGAAAGATTTCCTTTGGGCGACCTATGACCCGAACGATGACCTCATCTACCCCACGAGCAATGGCTGGGACGATTTACTGGCGGAGACTATCGAGACCAATAGCTACCATACGCTTACTAAGGACGAGGTGCTGAGCATACTGTTTGGGCTACTCCATCGCAACCGTATTGTTGAAGGTTTGTGGTGGTCGATGTTTGAGCAAGGCGTAATACAGAAGCTGAAGGAACAACTAATGACGCTGGACACTGCATGAGTACTGATAATTCAGCTTTTATTCGGGTTTATGCGAATATAAACAGTGTTGCTCCTTCGGTGGTATGATATGAGCATGAATAAGCAAGCACTTGACCATTCGGTGGATTTTATTAAATCGTGGCTCCAATTCCGCTATGACCGTGAAGAAGTACCTGGCTATGTGGTAGCTATCGCTCACAAAGGTAAAATTTTGATGAACGAAGCCTACGGTTACGCTGATTTGGAACAGAAAACTAAGCTAACCCCGCAACACATATTCCGTATTGCTTCACACTCTAAGACATTTACGGCGACAGCTCTTATGCAACTACAAGAACAAGGCAAGCTACGCATCGATGACTACGTTGTAGATTATCTGCCTTGGCTGAAAAAGCACACGGATAAACGGTGGCAGAAAGTTACTGTTAGGCAGTTAATGTCGCATGGTGCGGGTGTTATTCGGGACGGCTTAAACGCCGATTACTGGCAGCTAGAGCGGCCATTCCCAAGTGAGCAGGAACTTCAAAAGGAGATTCTTGAAGCAGACTTAGTTATTGACACAAACACGAAGCTCAAATACTCCAACTTTGGCTATTCATTGCTGGGTATGGTCATTGAAGCCGTTTCGGGTGAGCCGTACAACGATTATGTAAAGAAGCATATCGTAAAGCAACTTGGCCTAACAGACACTGGCCCAGAATATATTCCTGAAATTGAAGGTAAGTTGGTAACTGGCTATACACGCCGCGATGTAGACAAGACGCGACTACCGATTGCCCAAATTGATACAAGGGCTATGGCTTCAGCAACTGGATTCTATGCCACGGCAGAAGACCTTGTAACCTACTTCTCGGCCCACACGCCTGGCTCTGGTAAGCTGCTAGATGACGAATCCAAGAAAGAAATGCAGAAGGTTCAATGGCACGCTAAAACACCAGGTCAAGACAACCACGAAGATTATGGGCTGGGATTAGACATCGAGTATTTGAAGAAACGCAAGACCATTGGGCATGGTGGTGGCTTCCCAGGCCACATCACCAAGTCTATAGCCGACCCTAAGGATGAGTTGGTGGTAATCGTACTGACTAATTGTCTCGGTAGTCCTGCAAGTCTTATCGCCAAGAGCATTTACAACATCATTGACTACTACCAAAAGAACACACCCGACACAAAGCCAAAACACGATATGACCAGGTTTGAGGGTCGCTATATGAATCTTTGGGCAATAACCAACATTGTGGTTACGGGCGATAAGGTTGTTGCTACGTTCCCCGATACTTGGCAACCACTAACCCAGCCAGAAGAACTTGAGTTTGTGAATGAGACAACTCTAAAAGTTACCGATACAGATAGCTTTGATTCGGAAGGCGAATTGGTTCACTTCCACTTCAAAGATGGTAAGGTAGAGTCGGTCAATTACAATGGCTCAACTATGTGGCCTGAGGTTGCTTGGCTGGATAAGCAAAGTAAACGAACGAAAGTAGAATAAACATGAGGCTTTTACTCACCTCTGCTGGTATCGTTAATGATTCAATCGCCAAGAGCTTATTTAAGTTAGCTGACAAACCAGCGGCAGAGCTTAAAGTAGCGTTTATACCAACTGCCGCTAACATAGAAGACGGCAATAAGGTCGCTTGGTTTTTTAGGCAGTATGATGACCTACGTCGCATAGGTATTGAATGGATTGATATGGTGGACTTTGCTGACGCTGATGTTGATTGGCGTTCACGACTAGACGCTTGCGATGTCTTGTACCTTACTGGCGGTAATACATTTTACCTACTAGACCAAATGAGAAAACAACATTTTGATGATTATTTGAGCAAGGCATTGGCTGACAAGGTGTACGTTGGAGGAAGTGCCAGTTCTATCACCATGACACCAAGTATTGATGTGGCCGCAATCCCACCTGGCGACCCAAACTTGCCTGGCCTAACCGATTTAACAGGTCTTAAATATGTGGACTTTGAGATTGAGCCACATTGTGATGAGGCTCGTTTTGGTACCGTTGAAGCTTACGCCAAAGAACATGGCAAAAAGATATACGCCATCGACGACCAAACCGCGATTGAGATTTCTGACGATAATCTCACCGTAGTTTCAGATGGCAAATGGAAACTGTTTGAATAACCTTGTACTTATATTGACCACAGGTCATCATCACGCGTAAAAATTGGGTCTTTGAAAAGCCACTCAACTTTTATTTCCGACAAGCCAATTTTAGCTTTTAGGTTTGAAACAAAGGTTTGGGTAACAGCGTTATCTTCTGCGTCTGGAGAGAATAGTACCACTTTATAGGGTCTAATTCTTTTAGCTGCTTTAGCAAGTTTTTCAATCTCGTCATCATTAAATAACCCGACACTATTTTTTACTTCACCAATAACTAATTGTCCATCCTGTATCGCAACAACATCCAGGTCAGTCAATGGACTGCCGTTATAACTCAGAAAAACATCGACGGGCATGAAGTAATCAAAAGAACTTTTGGATTGATTGTATATTTCGCCAAGTGCCATAATTAGAGGAACCTGATTATATATGCCACCTTCGCTTGCAATTAAACTATTGAGCCGATACCACCACTCTTCTTCTGCTTTAAGCCAAAAGGTATACCTACAACCTATGCACTCATTTTCGGCGCTTATAGAATCGATAGGATACCATTGCTTGAGACCGCAGTTGCGACACTTATGGAAAATACCAGGACTAAAGATTTTACTTGCTATTAACCAGCTAAGCCTGTCCTTTAATCTTTCGTTAGCATCTTCAATCTCTCTGCGGTCAGTCACTTGCAGGCGAGCTATTTCTTCATCCAGTATGCTCTGGAAAAAACTAAATGGCTTGGTGTCTGTCATCTGTGTTAGGTTCTTTGAATATGTAATGACCGTGCTAGTCCATGCGTCTACATCCTTTTCGCTAGGTGGCTGATGAACTTTTTTTAACGACTTGCGGATACGATTCCTTAGACCTTCACGGCTACCAGGGTCTCCAACTGGATTGGAGCCAGCAAGTGTCATAAAAGTATCTCTCCAAAAACGAGAGGCAAAAAAATTGGTTGCTGTTTGTAGGCCGTCGAAGAGTGATATAGCCCCCCTCAACGAGACCCCTGCATTGGAGTAAGCAATCCGCTGGAAGGGTCTTTTGGATAATCCAGTTCTTAAATCACCGTTGTAGTGAATTGAATTTCTCTCCCCTAAAAGCATTGATTGAAGCAAGGCGTTACTGTCGGGAATCTCAATTTTCAATCTACGGCTATCTTTACTTCTATTTACTGGCACCGAAAGCATACTGTCACGATTAATCCTTGAGGCCGTGGTTCTGCCCGTAAGTAATAGCGCTAGATTATTATCCCTGGGATACTGTGTCCAAAACTCTTTAGCAGGTTGCCTATACGGATTATCGTCTTTGGCTTCTATAAAAACATCCGCCATCCAGGATTGACCACCCATACCGCCCTGCATAAGTTCTATCGATGGTACGTTAATTGTGAAGGAGCTGCCCGAAACACTAAAAGACTCCATGTCCTCTGCGATACTTATTCTATGACCATAGTTAATCGATTTAGGTGAAGATAACCTGGAGGTAGAGCAGAATAGCGACTGCCCCTCTCTAAGTTTCTGGGCATACGAGTCGAGTTTGCTCAAGCGTACTGAGCCACTCTGGACTTTAATATTCTTGACGTCACTATTTGAATTTTCTTGCGGAGATATTCTGTAAATCCACTGCTTAACAGAATTCAAAAGTCGGTCGTCTTCTAGGAAATTAGTTGGTAGCCATATGCAATTCTTTTTTGTACTTAGCCACTCTGGACTCAGAAGCGCTGAGTTCCAGTAATAAATTAAGTCCATAGCTGTATCTCCGATAAAAACAGACATTTGGTTGCTATCGTTCTCTCTTTCGGACTCATACAAAATGCCAGGCAACATGGCATACTCGGCGGGGTATATTCTTCTATTCCATTCTTCGAGTACATTCATGCCTTCCAAGAATTGCTCTTCCGTATCAGAAGGTAGCGCAGTTATCTGGAGATTGCTAGATTCGACAGCAAGTCGATGAGCCAAATCATCAGACATCTTACCAACATTTAAAGTTATAAAGTTACGGATATGTTCTGGTAGTGTTGGCTCATACTCGTTAAATTGAAAATAAATTATTGCAGGGCTCTGAATCGGATTGCGCCATAATGCCGCTGTACTATTTGCGTCTGGCAGAATATCAACTGGGTCGAGGTTCAGGCTCTCAATATAATTGAACCGCTGACCACGCATAATAGAAATTGGATTTGTTTTATCGTTCAGCGCTTTCAAAGTCGCCTGACTCAGTTCGGGATATACTATGATTTCATCAGGGTCATATTCTGCTAAATATTCTAGCCATTCTTTTTTAATTCTTCCGTTTTGTGCAGGGATAAGCTGATAGAACCTTCCTCCCCACTTCTTTGACATAGACTCAATAAGCGATGCAACATTACCAAAAGCAGCAATTTCAAGTACATCAACCACAAATGCTACACGCATAGGACGATTTCTAGTAAATACCAAGAATGACTCTTGCTCCTCCGACATTAGTGCTTCGCCCTTTCGCCAATCAGTAAAACAAGCTCTTCATATATTTTATTCTTTTGTCCAGGAAACAACCTACCGCACAACAAAGCTTCGATAACTTTTTTAAGATAGGCTAATTGCTCGTCTTCAACCTGAGCCAATTTGCCATGAACGAGCTTGCTCCTTAAACCGTAGAGCTTACCTACCACATCATTCCAGAAGTCAGTACCTGTTCCTGTTAATTTAGCCAGTCGCTCTTTAACAGGTCTAATATTTGTTGAGTTGGGCATTTCCAGCGCCTCAATTGCTACCCAGTATTCTATAAATCTGTTCGTAGAATCTCTTTCGGAGTCCGCCTTCCAATACCACTGAGAGGCAACTGACACTCTAAGCCGTTCCTCTTTACCCATCTGTTGAGTTAGTTCTATGGCAGGTTGGACAACCTTGAAAAACTCTTTAGTGTTCAGCTGTTCAAGATTGAGTTCTGACTCAGTACCCACGGATAAAGAACTCATGTTTCTGTTCCAGTGCCAGTCGCTAAATATCTCGACCACTTCTTCAGTAATAGGCAGCCCTAAAACGCGCTGCCCACCTGCAATTTGTAGGACAGTTTTAAGCTTCGCTAAGCTCAACTGACCTTCTTGTAGGATTGCCTGCGGCTCCGTGGCTTCCGTAATCAACAACATCTCTACAAGTCCAGAAGTATCAATCTCTTTTTCCCAAGCCTTAAAGTTAAACTTCATGTTGGTTCGACCATTAAAGTTTGTTTGGCTCTCTTGGCTCACAATATCAATATACTCAGGTAAAATAACCAGATTCGGCCTTCGGCTAGGCAGAGCCTCCAAAACCCTCACTCCGCCTTTGGTAGTTTTATCCACTGAAAACGTTATCCTACAATTTGGCCATTCCATAGCCGCTTGAGGTAGGGGCAGCAGCTTGAGTGTCTTAAAAACTAGGCGATAGCCTGGCTTGCCAGTTCCTGCTTTATGGTCGTCATCAGACCGTTGCCAGCCACCCGCTTGAATAAACTGAATACCCTCATAATCCATTCACTAATTATACAATGATTCCCCCTGTTCATCGAGGTTAGCAAGCTGTCTAGACTACTGCTAAGGTCAGTAGTCAAGTGCGCTAGACTAAAAGCGTGAGCTATAACCACCTCAAAGACCGCACATGGTACGAAGACGCCTATGACCGTCATACTGTGGAGTGGGCTAGATTTGGCATGACTCACTATGAGAAGTTCTATTCTGAGCTCAAAGAAAAAATCCCCAAAGACGACACAATTGAGCGACCCGCTTATGGCCCTGTGTTAAATGCCTTTTATATGCAATCGGTTGGTCTTGAGTTACTTGCTCGCTACGAAAAGCGTGAGCAACATATCCGCGACTGGATGAGAGAAGATGAGGCCAAAGACGAGCAGATTGCTAATGCTAGATTAAGCGAAGAGCCTTACTGTCACCACTGCCACAAGCAAGGCTTACGCATTACAGATAAATCGCTGATGCACCGCAACGAGGATGCTAAACACGACGACCTAGAAGAAGTGCTTTTCATGCTGCACTGTCCGCACTGCGATAAGAACAGTGCATTTTGGGAAGATGGAACTGCTTGGAAACCGAAGCCAACCCTCTGCCCCAAGTGCAAAGCCGAGATGACTGAAAAAACCCGAAAGACTAAGCAAGCTATTACGTTTACCTACACTTGCCCTTCGTGTCAGCACAGTTACAAAGATAAGATGGATTTTGGCAAAATCGAAGATGAGCAACCCGACCCCGATTACGATAAGAACCGTGTTCACTTTACCCTAGCTGACAAAGAGTTCCGAGATAAACTCTATGCCGTCAAAAATGGCTTTGAGCATTGGGCGGAGCTTAGTAAAAAGTTCAAAGAAAAGGAAGACAACAAACACATTTATGACGCTGTAGTAGAACTCAAAAAGCCAAAGATTGCCGAGCTAACACCATTATTGGCTGAGCCATTAGAGAAAGCCAACTACATTGAGTTCAGACTGGATAAGCCAGAAATAGGCCGTGAAGTTATCGTTGGTTTTAGCTGTCTCGATAATAAGTCTGGCCGTAGTGATTATGATAGCCGCCATGACCTGAAAAAGCTGATTGAGAAAACCCTCGAAGACACCAACTGGCGACTGATGAGTGACGGTATTCACTACAGACTCAGCTATTTGAATGGCAGAATTAGAGCTTATGAGGGCGAGGAAGATTTAAAGAAGTTAGTTATGAAAAGTAAAAACCTTAAAGCCAAGAACTCAGGCAAGTCCAGCAAGAGAGACTATACGGACAATGCCTGGAAGATTAAAGGCAAAGACGGCAGAGATATTATTTTATAGCTTCACGGTAGCCAACAGGGGCGAATTGTGCTATATTGGCGTGATGTGGCGGTGTAGCTCAGCTGGTTAGAGCACGAGATTCATAAGCTCGGGGTCACTGGTTCAAGTCCAGTCACCGCTACCATTTAATTGAATATAATAACCCCCTAATTGTAAGGGGGGTTATTTAATTACTAAGCTTTGATCTTCTTTTGAGACTTGGACTCAATAGCAATTTTCTTTGGCTCTGGTAATGGTGTCATCGGGATTTTGACCTTTAGTACGCCATCGTCAAGACTTGCTTGTATCTGGTCGGCATTAGCTCGCTCTGGAAGCTGGAAGCGGCGATAGAAGCTGCTGCTGCTTTCACGCACCACGAATTTCTTATCTTTATCTTCTTCTTTGTCGTGGCGTTGTGCCTGTATGATTAGGTCGCCGCTATCTACCTGTATATCTACATTGTCTTGCGAGAAGTTCGGCAGATGTGCCTCTACCACAAGCTCGTTATCTTTGGTGTATACATCAGTGGTTGGTATGTTTACACCTTTGAAGGGCGACATCCAGTCATCGCCAAAGAACTGTTTTTGTAATGCTGATAGTTCAGCAAAAGGGTCCCATCTCGTAAGATTACTCATTATAATTCTCCTTTCGTTATGGTTAGTAACTTACTGAGAGAAGCATAA
>CAZXLT010000016.1:7964-14095 GCA_964641545.1 uncultured Candidatus Saccharibacteria bacterium | reverse complement strand
CTGTTAGCGCTGTTGGTCACGCTGGTACTATCCACCGAGTAATAGCCAAAGACGGGATTGATGGCACGACTTTCTTGGATGTTGACTTTGAATCAGCCACAGAGGACGCTACATCATTTACCGAGTCATCATCTAACGCTGCTACAGTAACGATAAATAGCGTAACAAAAGCAGCCCACATCAACGCAAATGGCTTGGCTTTGCCTGGCGTAACTGGGAACTACGCTACAGCGCCAGATTCGGCTGCTCTTTCAATCACTGGCGACATCGAGATTGCAGCGAACGTCACCCTCTCAGATTGGACCCCAGCAAACATCCACTATATTTGCGGCAAAGGGGACGGTATAGCTTACGACTATGTGCTATTTGTTAAAGCCACGACAGGTTTGCTACAGTTTCGCTGGTACGATGGGGCAGCACGCACGGCCGATTCGACAGTAGCTCCAACTGTTTCAGATGGGGCTTCACTTTGGGTTAAGGCTACATTGGACGTAAACAATGGCGCTGGCGGCTGTGATGTTAAATTTTACACATCTTCTGATGGTTCTTCGTGGACGCAACTCGGTTCTACTGTAACTCAAGCGTTCACAACATCTATTAGTGACAGGGCTACATCAATAGGGTTTGGCTGCATTGGCGCTGGTCAGGGTGGTTCACAATTTGTAGGGACAGTTAAAAGAGTTATCGTGAAAAATGGTATTGGCGGAACAACAGTCCTTGACGCTGACTTTGAATCTGCTACTCCAAACGTTTCGCAATTCACCGAATCGAGCAGTAACGCAGCTACGGTTACTATCAACAACACAGTAGACGCTATACAAGCCACAGGTTCTAAACAACCTACCTATGACGCTGCTAATGCAAGTTATAACAACGCTCCTACTGTGAACTTCGCAACTGATGACGTATTAGCCGTAGACATCACCGATGTAGCACAGCCGTACTATGCAGTTGTTATAGGCAATGTAACATCAACCAATGGCGCTCGCGACGTCCTAGTTGGGTTCGGAGACTCTACTGACCGTGGATTGTTCGATGGTTCAACCGCTACGTGGGCGCTCAACGCTGGTACTAACGTCACTGGTGGCACGCCTGACTCTAACCCTCATCTATTTGTTGCTCAACTAAACAGCACCTTATCTAGCATCGAAATAGACGGTATCCCCATAGCTACTGGCAGTGCTGGCACTAACAGCCTAACCGTATTGTCTCTAGGCGCTGGTAACACTGCCGTTGGGACGTATGCTTACTATCTGAATGGCGATATTCATACGGTACTTGTATTCAAGACAGACCCAACCTTGCTGCCAGAGTGGAACGATTTTCTTTCGTGGGTAGAGTCAAACATAGCCATAGATGTGACACCAACATAGAAATAACGGCATTATAGCTGTATTACACGATATATACCATATATATACCATGTATGACGTAGAAATTATAAATAATTTTATATAATCCCGTATTTTTTGGTACCATATTCCAAAAATAATACCACCCGTGAGATAAATAGGGTGGTTTTTTGTGTTTTTTGGTATTTTTTCAATCAGCCTATGGCTGTATGGGACCCTTTTCGTTACGGGTGTAGGCTGGGGGGTCTGTTTTCTAGTATAGTGGTATGGGACCCGAACGATTACAGGTGGTGCGGGGTATACCTACCAGAAAACATATATATACGCTTGTCCACCCCACGCCGTCCAGCCACGGCCAGCCACCTACACTATATATAGTGTATGCATATGTATGTATATACGCGCATAAAGGCGCTGACCCCTGTTATGTTCGCTATATGTTCGTGTCGCAAAATGAGTAATGTGCGACTATGCCTATTCGGGCAGAGCTTCACTATCCTGCTGTGGTAGGTAATGAGAGCCTATACGGACGCCTGTGAGGTCTAGTTTGACTTCTACGACTTTTGATGTTGTTTCATTCCTCTGGACTGCCTTGCCCTCTGTTCTATCGAGTATATCAGCCGACGCTTTGTACGCAATCTGTTCGTTGTTACTATCGACTAATTCCACTATACGCTTCTTTGCTCTTCCTACAGCTCGTTCTGAATAGATACGAGCGCTAGGCTTCGCTAGTAGACGTGCAGCGCTTACGCTTGCACTCTTCCTATTATTAGTCTGGTGTACTTTCATATAAGCTTCTGTGTTACTAAGCTTAGGATTATTCAGTAATTCATCTAGTACTTGCTTACTCTTAGGTTTGAGCTTCAGTTGCTTGGCTAACAGTTCACGTTCTTCTGCGGCCGTCAATTTGACCTCATTGCCCGCCTTGCGATTCTTGCCACGGTCTGCGCGGTTGTTATTCTTTACAGCCATATCCTACTCATTGTTTGTTTTATTGCTTGTATACATTATACCACACTCCACCCCTGTTAGTCAAGCACTTTATGTGCGTTAGTCAACTACATTTATCCACAAGCATTGCACGTTTTATAGATTAAACTATAGAAAAGTATTGACATACTAATATCCATGGTGTACTATGTAGTCAGTTCAATCGAACACCCCACAAAAAGCTAGTCAAGTTTGAACTACCACCTGCGGGGATAAATAGAGCGAACTACCACATTAAACAACAGGAGCACGACGCTATGAGAAAATACACTTTTATCAACTACGAGGCACGAACTATCAAACCTCGATCACCACGCGTAATCAAACACGGTGGGGAGTTCTAGCCATGAATAAAACAATGAACATTTACAGCGCCAAAGCACAAGCACGGCGCGACCAGTTCAATAAACTAATCAACGGTTGCAACATGGTACTAATGAATAATATCCCAGAGGTTGACCCCTCTGTTTGGGATAACTTCGAGGGCAGTTTGCAATTATGCGAGTTCAACTATCAGAATAAGATTTGCACTTATCATAATGAAATACTCGACGAAACAGATGCTCGCCACAATCAATACATCACTTACAGCGGCATGTTAGATACTTACTTCCTTGCAATATGCCACTTCGGTACATCATGGGACTACACAAGCATGGTTGACGACTTTGAGGACTGCTACCACGGACTTGACGACCTAGACGACCAAAAGGAGGTTGTATAATGAGTTACGAAATAGTAAGAAGCGCAAAAGTGTCATCAGATGGCACGGTTACAATCAAGAGTGCCAGCAATAACGTCTGGCCACGTACACCATCAGAATGGCAAATGACATACAGGCATGAGGCTAACCCCTTTACGGGCAAGCTAGGCGGGGAGATCGAAGTATTTGCGGGCTACGAACAAGGCAATTTTCAAGGTGGTAGCAATAAATACACGCGACAGCTTGAGGTATTGCGACACATGCCAGAATATAAAGCATTTGACTGGCGCGGTAACTGGGAAGATAGCAAAGAAACACGCGAAAACAAGCGGGCATACTATGAGCTGTTAGCTAAAGCATGGCAAACACCAGCACCAAAACCGCGCTATGCGATCACCAAACAATCACCCTACACACTTGGGCAAACGGTGTACTTCAAACAGCGCAAGGGCGCGGGCGTTGCTAGATGGAAATATACAGAGAAAGAGGCAACACTGTTTCGTTATGAAGACGATGCAAAAGCTACAGTAAACTGTTTTCAAAATAACCATAACTGGGAAGTGAAAGAGGTTACAGCATGAACCAAAAAGAATATGAACTTATAGCGGAAGTGTTGCGCGATGTAATGCAATTTGCAGAAATTCAAACGGCACACAAAAAATATAACAACGGCAAGTATGATACTTGGTATATGACAGTCAGCAAGCTTAGTGGGGCGATGGCACAAACCTACAGCAATTTTGATCGGACCAAGTTTTTAACAGCCTGTGGGCTAGAAAAGGGTGAAGATGAGCAAGCCGCAAATTAAGAAATACCGAGGCTTTGAGCTGCACGTTGTCAACGGCAAATGGAAATACGACATCTACAAGCACGGCATCTGGTACAGTTCAGTCAATACACTGAAAGAAGCCAAAGAATATATTAAGAATGTAATATGGACAAGGGAGAATATACCACAATGAATGTACCAAAAGTAACAGGCGTACTAATCGGGCTATTTATAGGCCTTCTAGCGGGCTTTTATCTCGCAACTGAAGTACTAGGCCACTTACCAGATTATCCGCAACAGACGCAAGCACAGAGCGTCATGAGCGACCTACGAGTCAATAACTACAACGATACACGCACACTCAAAGTAAAGCACGGCGATGGCAGTACATGGAATGGTGAGTACCACGCTTTACAGCCAGTGATAGGCTACCGTGTAGTACAGCCAACCTATAACCCACAGAGACAGTAAGGAGGCTATAATATGATTGAGGTTTTACTAGCCTTTGGGGCATTATATCTGGTATTTAGCATTAACGAAAAGGAGAAGCCACGCAAAAAACACACTAATTCGGCAAAAGCAAAATCAACAACCACTAATTCGGGAGGATTAAAAAATGGCTAAGTCATTAAACGCAGTAACACTAATGGGCAACCTGACGCGGGATCCAGAGCTAAGGCAAACGCCTAACGGTCAAGATGTCACTAGCTTTAGTCTCGCGCTCAACAGGAGCTATAAAGACGCTAGTGGTAATTGGCAAGAAGCTACTGACTATATTGATTGCGTAGCGTGGAGTACACTAGCGCAACAGGTATCAGAAAACACCCACAAAGGCAGCAAGGTACTCGTTACCGGCCGGCTACAGTCCCGCTCATGGGAAGCTGAAGGTGTCAAAAAGAGCAAAGTTGAAGTAATGGCGAACGATGTGACATTCATTGACCGTGTTGTAAACGACTAGTGAGGTTGAGTTCATGGAGGTGAACATGCTAACAGAAAAGAAGCTATTAGAGAGGTTAGAGGGGATTGTCCAATTAAAGGACGTCCCCACTAATTCGCAAATTTACGATTATATAACAGAACGACAGGTCAGCGGTATACATAGACGAACAGAGGTTGTATTCATCTTTCGCAATCTAGGAGAGAAATACTCATACTGTCACCTAAAGGGCCAACCAGATAGGATTATCCACTTATCCACCCTGACGCCACTTATAAAACATAAAGACGGTTATCGTATTGCCCCAGAGGCAACGAGAGGCGCAACGGAGGTAAAATAATGCAAAGCATAAAAGCAATTCAAGCAACACAGTTGACAGAGTCAGAGATTATGATATACATAATGGTCAGCAATGGCGCCAGCTACCGGTATCTCGGTAAAGTTTTAGGGGTTAGTAATAACACCGTCCGAAACATGTACGAACGGGCGTCTATAAAGGCTGAAGTCATGGCAGAAGCTGGGTTATTCCAATCAAAAGTAAAGCCAGCCAAACCTGTGGATAACCACTAGAAATATTGTTGCATTTTCATTGCGCTCATGCTAGTATAGGGGTGCTCCCTAAAGATTCGCTAAAAGAATCTATACAAAAGTGAAACAAAAATGAGGCGTAATGATACTAACATTCCCAAATGGTCAAGAAGTTGACGTAGTATTTGATGATTCTGCTGATACACACTCTTATACATTCGCGTATAGGCTGAATGATGGCACATGGACTGACTTTCGGCCAACGCATGGTATAACCGCTCCACTAGCCGTAGTCCCTAAAGCGTTTCTGACGCCGTGGGGGGCTAAGGTGGGCGTTGAAGCGCTCCTTGAAGAGCTTATCGTAAGACCACTTACCCCAGAACAGATCGAACAATTCTTTATAGACAAATCGGCGATGGACAAGAAGCTCCGCACCGAAGACGACAAGCCGGTGATGAGCTATTATCGGTTCACAAAACTGTACCCGTGGTACGCAAAGTGCAAAGCCGCCTACAAAGAGAAATCAAAGATCGGTAAAGAACTTGGTACATGGATGCACTCCAGTATCGAGAACTTCTACAAGTCTAATCACAAAACAATCCCCGTTATTACCACCGATACAAAAGGTATGTGGGATAGTTTTATCATGTTTGACAATTTTTTCAAGCCCAAGCCAGACGCTGATGGTATTGAGTTCCTCGTGTTCTCGTTGCTGTTTGGCTATTCAGGGCAGGGTGACTTCAGAGGCATGATGAACGGTAAGCATTGTATTGGTGATTGGAAGTCCACTAACCGATCAGAGTGGAACACCGACGGTATTTCAGTTGAGTATTTTTACCAGTTGGGCGGTTT
>CAZXLT010000016.1:0-7954 GCA_964641545.1 uncultured Candidatus Saccharibacteria bacterium | reverse complement strand
AACGCCCGAAGTCATTCGGACCACCTCGTCGAAGGCGGTTTGGCCCAGGCAGAGTTTGAACGAACTGGCAAGTGGGTCGATGATCTGTTTGCTGCTAACTTCGATAAGGAAGGAGGTGAACCCCGGGTAGTATGGGCCAGCGACTTTGGCATGAGCCCGCAAGACTGCGCGAAAGCGTATATTAGTTGTTTTAACACGTATCACATGAATGAAACGTGGGAATATAAATTTAAAAAAAGGTAAAAAATAATGGACGAAACATATACTATACAATCAGTAATGGCAACTGGCAAGAGTGATCCTACCTACGGCACGGAATACTACGTCAAGTTTGCTGAGAGCGAACAGACGTTCCAAATGTGGTACAAGACTGCCCCCACTGAAGGTCAGAAGCAAGACGGCCACATCGAAGGTAATAAGTTCAAGAAAGCTAAGAAGGAATGGAACCCGGGCGGTCCATCATCCGGTATCACCAGATCATCTGACCAGCCTAAACGCCCAGCCTACAAAGACAACTCAGACGGCCAGCGTCAGGGCATGGCGATCAATAACGCCGCAGCTTATGTAATGGCTACCGCAGAAAAACCGCTCAACCCATCAGAATGGGCTCAGGCAGTCAAAGCATACGCAAAAGCCCTATATGACGCCTCAGATCTCACGGAACAGGTGGAGGTTACAGTAACCGCCGAGCCAACAGTTGAAGCGCCAAAAAACGTACAAGAAATCTTTGGTGTAAAGAAAGCAATACCGGCTAATAAGTAATGGACACCGAAACAATCATCTCCCAGATAGAGAAGTTCCAGACGCAGTTGATTGTCAACACCGCCAACGGCGTGGAGATAAACAATCCTGTAGCACTTTCTGAGGCGATTGTCAAGATACGTATGTTGCTCGTGCAGTTGGTGAACAAAGTAGCTGACGCGGAACTAGAGTTCCGACGCACGAGGGCAGCACGATACGACAAGTTCATCAAAGATGGTGTGAAGAAGTCCCCGGCCAGTGACGCGCTTAAGTACGAACAGGATCTGATCGAGCTTGAGGTGGGCGCAGAACGTCTGAAGAACTACATGAGATATTGCGACAGCTTAGTATCTTCGGTGCAATCTTCGCTAAAGGTTCAGGTCGGCTCAGATAAGGCACAGTACTGATGGGCGTTATATCCCCGGCGTGTCGTGCCGCACAGAAGACGCACATGGACACCCTCACGCCAGAAAATCATCCAAGATGGAAGGGCGACAAAGTTGGTTATAGAGCCCTTCATATGTGGATAGTCAAGAACTTTGGTAAAGCAACTACCTGCGACAACCTCAACTGCGAATTCCCAAACTACCACCGATTTGAATGGGCCAACCTAACCAACAAAACTTCTCGCGAACGTAGTAACTGGGCAAGATTGTGCGTTTACTGTCACCGCCGCATGGATAAAAAAGGTATTAAACCTAAACTCAAATGAAATGGAACGACTATGAAGCCTACGGACCCCACACCAGACGTAAACGACCGCGAAAAGCGGATCCACGACTTATTGATGGCGATAGGCGGGCTGGAGGCAGCAATCTTAAGGTCGCTGGAAGAGAAGGACTACGAGTTCTCAAAGATACTCAAGGAAAAGCGAGCCGACTATTACGAAAGATTAAGGAGGGTGTCATATGGGCTCCCAGAGACAAGAAGAGAACGCCCAGAGGCGTAAAGTCAATTCAATCTTCGAGCTCATCGAACAGGGTGCAGCCGAAGACCTTTTGGAACTCTCCGAAAAGACAGAGATAGCCTATCTCATTGAGTTTGAACAGGAGGCGATGGAGTACATCAAGAACGCTCATAAGTATATGGGCGTTTCTACCGGCTATCCGGGGATAGATGCGCGATTGGGGTCGCTCCTGCCCGGAGAGCTATTAACAATCGGAGGTGATACCGGGCACGGTAAGTCGTTATTGGCCATGAACATAGCACAGAACGTATACGCCAAAGAACAAAAGCCGGTGCTGATGGTCAACCTAGAGCTTACAAGAGCCCAGGCGGTCCAGAGATTCTATGAGATGACACCAGAGCACGATTACGCCGGAATATTGATCCAGCGAGCCTCTGCGGTGTCCTACAGGGACATAGATGTGCTTATGCAGCGAGCCAAGGACGAGGGGGCTTGTCTTGTTGTTATAGATCACCTTCACTTCTTTTCCCGAAGTGCAGACAACGAACCGAGAGAACTGAGCCGCATTACGAAACACTTCAAAGAGTGCGCCGTGCAACACAATCTCCCCGTCATACTGCTGTCACACGTTACCCCAACAAGGATAATGGCTCAGGATGGTACGGTGAAAAAGGTATATAAACCATCATTACATAACCTTAAAGGCAGTTCGTCAATAGAACAAGACAGTGACATGGTAGGGTTTGTGTTCAGAAATGATGGTGAAGCAAAGTTAGAGTTTTACTTAAAAAAGAACCGGTCCCGACCACTAGATGATCGCCCGGTACAATTAACCCAAAAAGGCTGGAAGCTGGAGGAAGAGGGATCATGGGCACCAAACTTAGATTAGCGCTAAAACTATTGACAGCAGAACAATACGCTGTTGTAACATACAAAAACGGTAAGATTAGCCCTGAAGGCGGTGGTAGAGCCGAAATGGCAGGGATGATGGCTATGGCGATTGCGTTTATCCGCATGTCGCAGAACCTCACCACTGGTATCGAAGAGATAGCTGCCGAAGAGGGCGAGCTAAAGACATACCTTGAACTTAGAAAAACACTCGATGCAATAAAGGCGGAGTGATGAAAAATAAAACACAAGAAGTAAACAATGCCAAACAAAAAGCCCTTGAAAAACTTGAAGAAGAAGCCTACGCGGCCGCTGAAGCCGCGCTCCTCGCAGCCATTGCCGAAGCTGAAGAAGTCAGTACAGGATCTGGCGAATAAGTATGCAAGACTACGGGACTGTGATGGAAATGGTGGAGCAGCTTGTATATCATGTGGAAAGTGGTTTAGTTACGAACAGCTTGATGGTGGCCACTATATACCAACGACTGTTTCCTCGACTCGTTTTGACGAGAGAAACATACACGCCCAATGCCACCGATGTAACCGTTTCTTACACGCAAATCTCCGGGGCTACTTTAGAGGGCTGGAAAAAAAGCTTGGAAGAAGCGGACTTGATGATCTGGAAGCCATTGCCGGGCCAAAGAAGTGGACACGAGAAGAGCTGACAGAGCTAAAGGAGTACTATAATGGCAAAATCAAAGCGTTACAGGCCGGAAAAACCCCGGGGACCGAGAGCGATCCACGGCTGGAGGTGCTCGAAATGTTTGAGGATATGGGAACAACCGGGGAAATGCCCTGAGCATAAAGTGTTCCTTAAGCCAATATTCAACGAGCTACCTCTGGAGAGGTGATAAAAGTCTTGACATGCTTATGCTTGTTATGCTATCCTAGTAGAGTCATTAAAAAAGGAGAAACCATGACAAAGGCAGAAAAAGCAACAAACTTCATCGCTCTATGGGTGGCGAGGCTAGGGCTGGCTGTGTTGGCAGTAGCTGGGCTCATCCACTTGCTTAGTGGAGTTGACCCTACAATCGTTTACCCGGTTGCCGTAGTGAGTGTCGCATTTTTACTAAAAGAAGTGCTTTAGCATAATCTTTATGGTATAATGTAGTGGTAGACTTAAACAGGAAACACAGGTTTCTTCGGAAACCGCCTTTGAAACAGACAAAGAAAACTACTCTTCGCAAGTTAGGCATAGCTTTCGTCATAGTTATTTTGGCCACAGCCCTTTACATACAGATCGAGCCACATACCTATGATGCCAAGCAAAGAGTATTACTAGAAAGCAAACTCGAACAGACCTCTAAACAATTAGACCTGATCCGAGATGAGTACGACAACCACAAACAAGAAACCGAAAAAGACAAGAAGAAGCGTCTTGAGAAGATCAAGAAGCTCAATGAAGAAGTAGAGAAAACCAAGCGTGAGCTACAGGCTAAGCGTAATGCTGCCACTGTGTACGCAGAAGAGGCTCCAGAAGCCCCTACGCAAGCTCCAGCGTCTAGCCCTGGCTGTAACACCGGTAACAAGTACAAGGATTTCATATACTCCCACGAGTCGGGATGCCGACCTGAAGCAGTTAATAGTATAGGCTGTCGGGGTATTGGTCAGGCTTGCCCTGGCACGAAACTGCCTTGCGGCGCTGATTTTGCTTGTCAAGATGCGTTCTTTACCGAGTACGCCATGAATAGATACGGAAGCTGGGAAGCAGCGTACAACTTCTGGCTGGCAAATAATTGGTGGTAGAACCTGTGCATAAGTGCTTGTGTTTACCTTAAAATAATGTAAGATGGTGGTGGAGACTAGGTCGTGCCTCTTTTGCGAGAGGGGGCAGGACTCTTCGCATAGTGTGTAGTAGTGCTGGTAGTAACTAGGCCCATGAGACCCGTTAGATACAGCTAGAGCGAAATACTAGTCAAAGTAACTCTAGGCAAGAGGGCGAACGCTTAGCAGAGGAATGACTTCTGTTACTGCAAATCTCATGTAGGTTCGTGACTACGCTTGCTACTAGCACCATACACACTAAACCACACAAAAAATACTCTTAAAAGGAGAAAATATGAAAGATGAACATTCCCAACATCTTAGCGATATTATTCGCCAAGCTGAGTTCCTAATAGCAAATAAATACAAAGCCGGCGTTGAAGAACACGGTGGTAAGCTATGGGAGAAAAAAGGCCTGATTGATATGGCGCTGGACGAGGCCATAGATCAGGTTGTTTATTTATTAACCCTCAAACAACAGATCCAAGAATCTGGCGTAGAACTAGGCACCGAAGAAGATGCAGCCTGAGTCAGTAGTGATTGTACGTTGGCCACAAGGATGGGTGGCACATGTACGATACCAAGACCCGCGCAAGAACGTAGACGAGAGTTCCCATTCAAAGTATTTATTATACACTAAAATAGAGAAGCACTTTAGGAGCCAATATGCACTTAACAGAACCGGAGAATAAAAACTATGCAGCTACCGTGGTCAAGATCAATGAAACGCACGAGCTCCAAGGATGCGATAACGTCTGCGGTACAGTCTTATTCGGACTTCAGGCCGTTGTTGGAAAAGATACTGCCCCCGGGACCATGGGAGTTGTATTCCCAGCCGAAACACAGCTTAGTGACGAATATACAAAAACCAACAATCTATACCGGCACAGCGACCTTAATGGCGACGAATCAAAAAAAGGCTACCTTGAAGATAACCGTAGAGTTCGAGCCGTAAAGTTCCGCGGGCATCGCTCAGATTGCTTATGGCTACCGATTGAAAGCCTGTCCTATATAAAGGGTTGGGAAGACCTCAAAGAAGGTGATACATTTGACAAACTCGGGGAACATGAGATATGTAAGAAATACGTGGTCAAGAAGACTTACGCCGAGCGCCGGGTTGAGAAGAACAAAGACAAGTTCGTCCGTGTTGACACGAAATTCTTACCAAACCACTACGATACCGATAACTACTTCCGCAACGTGGACGTAATCCCCGACAATGCCCTTGTGTACATCACACAGAAGCTACACGGGACTTCTATTAGAATTGCGAACACATACGTAGCTCGCAAGCTATCGCCCGTAGAAAAGCTCCTAAAGAGGCTTGGAGTGAAAGTCTCAGAGACTGAATTCGACTACGTGTTCGGATCTCGAAAGGTGATTAAAGATGTCAACAATCCCAATCAAAATCATTTCTACGGAAGTGACATATACACTGAAGAAGGCAAGAAACTCGAAGGTACTATCCCCGAAGGCTATATCCTATACGGAGAGCTGGTCGGATGGACGGCTGAAGGTTCCCCTCTTCAAAAGAACTATACGTATCAAATACCCGAGAAGACTTGTGAACTCTATATATATCGAGTTGCGTTCGTCAACCACCAGGGCGTCATTTGTGACCTATCGTGGGATCAGACCATCGAGTTCTGCCGAGATAGAGGAATTAAAACCGTACCTGAACTCTGGCGTACTAGCATGGCTGAGTTCAAGAAACACATCGACGACTTCATGGATAAAAGGTACCGCGACGGGGGCTATCTACAAGCTCTGCCACTGGGCCCAGAAGAATCTCTCGTAGATGAAGGTGTATGTATCAGGGTAGATGGCATCGCGCCGTATATCCTGAAGGCCAAGAGCCCTATTTTCTTACAACATGAAACTAAAATGAACGACGAACAAGTCGTTGACATAGAGGAGGAACAGAAAGATGTTTAATCGTAAAAAAGCAGTATACATTGAAAAGATGAACTATATTAAGGAAGTAACCGTCACCGATGATAAGGTAAAATTCAACATAGCATGGTCTGACGTTAAGCTCGACCCAGAAGATGTACCGAAGATATTATCAGACTTAATACAGATCTATGCCCTTGTCCGAGATAGCCTGGCGGAAAAATCAGAAAATATCAACGCAGATAAGAAAGAAGAAGATGAGCCGATCAACCTCGACGACATCCCATTTTAAGAGTTATGAAAATATTAACTAAAGTAGTAGTAGGGAGTAGATTGCATGGCAGTGCTAACAATGACTAAAGGCTTGCCCGCCAGTGGCAAAACCACATGGGCCAAAGAGCAAGTAGAGATGAATAACGGCCGAGTCAAACGTATTAGCAAAGATGACCTCCGGGCGATGGTTGACAATGGCGTCTGGTCAAAACACAACGAGAAGCAGATACTTGACATACGTAATCTATTATGTAATTACTACCTGTCTAAGGGTTATGATGTTATCGTTGATGACACCAACCTAGCGCCGAAACATGAGGAGTTCCTGCGTAGGATGGCGACAGAGGACGACCAATGGTCTGCTACGTTTGAGATCGCAGACTTCACCGACGTCCCGCTAAGCACGTGCCTGAAAAGAGACTCAGAACGGGCGAATAGTGTTGGTGAGAAGGTAATAAAGTCGATGTACAACTCGTTCCTAAAGCCGAAAAAGCATGTCGCACAATACACCGATATAAAAACAGAAAGTGAAAAATTATGCCAAGAAATGCTGGAGACAGTAATATCAACATTACCAGAATTGTCCAAGCAATCTGGGAGGCTGAAGGAAAAGATTTTACCAGTTGTGAGCTCTGCGGTACAAAGACTAGAAAACTCTCTATACACCACACAAAGTACGAAGGAGCAACGCTCCAAGACCTCGTCCTCGCATGTAACAGATGTCAAAACCTACCCGGAAACGTCAATCTCACATAACCCAGACCTCCCAACATGTATAATCGTAGACATCGACGGCACCCTTGCACACATGACTGACCGATCGCCGTATGACTACACAAAGGTATCAACTGATGTTGTTGATCCGATAGTAGCTGGGATTGTCCGTAAGTACGCTCAGAGGGACCCTAACACTGACTTCCCAGACAATTACATTATAATAGTCTCTGGTCGTATGGGACCTATCTGTGAGGCTGAGACGCGACAATGGCTCCAAGACAACCACATCCCGTATGACGAGCTATATATGCGCCAGGTAGACCAGATCCCTGATACTGATGTGAAGAAAGAAATCTATGATAAATATATCAAACCACGATACAATGTCCGGTTTGTGTTAGACGACCGGGATCGTGTAGTAAAGATGTGGCGGGAGCTTGGCCTGAAGGTATTACAGGTCGGAGAGGGGGATTTTTGACACACAACCCAGAAGAAGACGAACCGGTAGGTGAATATGAAGAACAGGATCTAGCCATGAACAAACAAACAGATAAACTAACGGAGCTGCTACACCAGACAATCTTGGGCGCAAGGAAGATTGGGACTATGCCCGATAAATCTGATTCAGAGCTAATGCAGCAAGCAGAACTTCTAGCACAAACAGAGTTAAAAGCCAAAACCGAAATCCTAAAACACTACATCAGCCGTGATGAGGTGATGGAGAAGTTGCCTAAGAAGCGACCTGACGCTATCAAACAAGGAGAAATTATAC
>CAZXLT010000015.1:0-23607 GCA_964641545.1 uncultured Candidatus Saccharibacteria bacterium | reverse complement strand
TCACCGATAGCGCTGCTAGTGGCTTTGATCCACTTTTCGGTAATTCCACGGCTTGTAACTTTGTAAACAGTAACAATAGTGAACCCCGATTCTTTATTCAGAATAAGGTCAACCCACCAATGAATACATGGAACTTTAGTAACGTTTGGGTTGTCAGAAAAGATGATTATCCTAAGTTTGTAGCGGCAGCCGAGACAGAGGTGCCTAGCACGCCAACTAGCCCAACCACATCACCACAACCGGCTCGCAACCCTGTGCCGATTACAAAGGCATACGAAGATTTGTTAACGCCAAAGCTGCGACCAGCAGTGAAGGCAAAAAATTACAATTGGCTGCAGCTACTACTCAGAAGCATCCCGCCACTGCTTGCAAAGAGCATTCCGTACCTTATCATACTCATGCTATTGCTACTTGCTGCTCGCTATGCTCGCCAAGCGGTACGACACTACAGGCAACTGAAAACGTATCAACATAGCGTGCTGCAAATTTTGGCGACGAAAGCAGCGATCGACGACTATTTGGCAATTACAACTCACTACCTCAATACACCTGCAGCTATTATGGGCAGTGCAATCGAACTGTTGCAGTCGCTAAAGAAAATAACTGTAACAGTAGGCAAAACGCTAGGTGCAAAAATCAAAGCATTTGCCGATGCGGCTGCAAAGCTGGAGACAGCCAACCAAGTTTCTGGTGCCGAAACCGCCAATGCCGTTAAGCCGATCCAGCGCAAACCAGTCAACCCGCTCAGCGAAAAACCAGTGTACATCCCTTCGATCATTGCGCTCGGATTGCTGCTTATCGCCAACATTTTGTTCATGTATGCAGAAGTGTACACAAACTCCATTGCCAGAATAGCTATAGAGTTTGGCCTGATGGCGCTAAGCGTGTTCTTGCTTGGTCTGGCGTATCGATACAAGACAACGATGGAGCAAGACAAGATATTGGCCAAGCAACAGCTTGAAGTAGAAAGCGACTTCTACGCGAAACGGCTGAGCTTTATTAATCATGCGGCAGTTGTTACGCACGACAACCACCTCATGCTAGAAGGGGCAAGCAACGGCCTAAGAGCGCTTCCAGAAGCAAAACTGTTCTTTAACGGCCTTAATATGCTTGGCGGTATCACCGCAAGTCTAAACAACCTGAAAAAATTTGCTAAAGTTAGCACTAATCCACCACTCTTTGATGTTACAAGTGCTGCAAACAAAGCCGTGGAAGATGTGCATCAGGCAGCAAATGAAAAGAATATCACCATAACGACCAGTATTGGTACGGGCATTGTTACGAGGATTGAGGCAGATGAGATGCGCCACATACTTGCTTCGGTTGTAGACAACGCTGTTAAATTTGGTAAAGATGGTGGCAAGGTGACGGTAAGCGTTAGCCGAACATATAGTAAGCTGCTTGTTAAGGTTAGCGATAATGGGCAAGGCATCTCTAAAGAAAAGCTGCCAAGTTTGCTTAAGCCATTTAGCAGAGGGACCGATTCACTTGAGTACAATAAAGAAGGTATTGGGTTGAGTCTTTACACCACGAAAGTGCTGCTAGACAAACTTGGTGGTAAGATTCAAATCGAAAGCCGCCTAAACCAAGGAACAACCGTCTCAATCGAGGTGCCGGCTAAACATGATGCGAAAGCAATAGTGCCAATGATCTTAAATCGGTCATAGAAAGTAGTGCTTTTGCCTAAAACCAAAGCTTCTGCTATAAATACCATATGAACGAGCTCCGGCATTTAGCCGAACTGAGAGAAATACTAAAAAATCATAAAATATCTTTGGCTGGCAAACAGTTATTAGGTCAAGTAACGTTTGCCCCTCTTGTAGGCATTGCCTCGAGCGGCAGAAACACCATTATCAGGGAGCTGGTAAAAACAGAGCGTTTCCATTTCATTGTTTCGGATACGACCCGCAAGCACCGCGTTAATGACGGCGTGGCAGAGCAAGATGGAGTTGAGTATTGGTTTCGTACGGAAGAAGAAGTATTGGCAGACCTAAAATCTGGGAAGTTCCTAGAAGCCGCCATTATTCATAATCAGCAAGTTTCAGGTATAAGTCTCCGTGAGCTAGAGCGAGCCGCAGCAGAGCAAAAAATTGCTGTAACTGACATGGAAGTCCAGGGGGTTGATAACTTAATTAGTGCCGGTGCAAGCATTACTCCAATATTTATCTTGCCACCTGATTACGACGAATGGCTACGCCGACTCAAGAAGCGAGGGCGCATGAATGAACGTGAAGTGCGAAACCGCATGGAGAGCGCATACCATGAGCTAAGCACTGCTTTAAGCAAACCGTACTACCACTATCTTGTTAATGAGACATTGAGTATATCAGTGCATGTGGTAGACAAAATTGCTTCTGGTCACGAGAGCGCGCGGCACGCATCCGAAGCAAAAGAGGTGGCTAGAAAGATGCTCGTTCGGCTCGAAAATGAGTTGCAGAATCCTTAGTAGAGTACTAAAATTATAGTGTTTAAGGATTGCGCATGAATCAACAACGCACCATCCGGTCATATCAGGTAAAAGCAATGGGCCTAAGGGCCTCTTTTTTTTATATTGATTCCAGAATAGTCATAAGGGGAGGCTCGGAATGGCTAATGTAGCGTTACCGGTTGGCTCTTCGGAAAAGGGTCCAGTTTTTGTCCCAGAAATGGTACAAGTGGGCGATTTGAGCAAGAACAATGAGAGAGCTCGGAGCATTGGTGCGCGGTTAATAAAAAAAGGTGGGCACGTAGTAAAAAGTTGGGTGCGTTGGCAAGTGTTGTCATACGAAGCTAAAAACCTCATTCAACAAGAAATTCTAGAACGATACCCCACCGGAACAACGAGGGAAAGTTTTGAGGTTAATGTGCACGGCGAGGATGTTCGTGTGGCAACGTATGGTGAAGACACTGAACCGCAGGCAAAACTTTACTACACCACCGCAAACCGGAACCATGGTTCTCGCATTAGACTCATGCTACAGGAGCCGGGCCAGGAAACTGCAATCGTCACTGACCATAATACCGATGCTTTGACAGTATTTGGTATACATAACGCGATTCAGCTCATTCAGACTCGTGCAGCAATGGCGAGGCATCCGATTACAGTGCCAGCACAAGCTCCTGGCACTCTTGACTAGTAAGTGCTAAAATATACAATTATAGGCAATAATTAAGAGGTTCTATGACAGAGCGTCAGGTAAGAATTTTACAGGCAATCGTCGAGCAATACGCAGAGGTTGCAAGCCCGGTTGGGTCTAGCTTGTTGGCAAAATTGTTTAATGTATCGAGTGCCACTATTCGTGCTGAAATGGCAGAACTTGAACGTGATGGTTATATTGCACAGCCGCATACTAGTGCGGGCCGAGTGCCAACTGACAAAGGCTACCGTTACTATGTAAACCATATTTCTGAAGATGCGACCGAGACCACTGCTGAGCGACGTGCTGAAAAAGCGCTTGCAACACGTGCAGCAAGTGGCGGGGTGCCAGATAGGGTTATTAGAAACACCGTAGACACTCTCGTAGAACTAACACACAACCTCGGTCTGGCAACGATAGGTGACCAGCTGTACATGAGTGGACTTAGTAATTTGTTTGGTCAACCAGAGTTTATGAACGGGCAACAGGTCAAGGAGGTCGCACGCTTACTTGATAATCTAGAGCCCTGGTTGTACGAGGCTGCCCCAAATGAGCCACTCAGTGTGTATATTGGTCAGGAAAATCCTGTCGGACGAACCGCCGGCTGTACATTAATTGTTAGCCGATTCCGTAGTTCTTATAGTGACCGTAGTTATATTGGAGTACTTGGTCCTACCAGGCAGAGCTATCGTGATGTTATGAGTCTGGTTCGACGTGCCGGACAAACGCTAGAGGAGTCGCTCAATGCCTAAAAGCTCGAAAAAATTGGGGGAGCTAACCTTGCTACAACAGCAGGTTACCGAATTAACCGAGGCCTTGCAGCGAGAACGTGCCGACGCAGCCAACATCCGTCGCCGTCATGATGAGCAGATCGCTACGCTTCGAACTTCCGTGAAAGCTAGTGTGATAGAAGATCTTCTACCTGTTATCGACAATTTTGAGCGAGCCCTTAAACATGTTCCTAAAGAACTAGTTGGTAATGACTATGTAAAAGGTGTGCAGGGTGTAGTGAAGCAGTTTGAAGCAACACTGCAGTCCATTGGCGTCACGCGGATACAGACTGTTGGCGAGCAATTTAACCCTCATTTGCACGAAGCAGTTAGCATGGAAGAGGGCGATGGGCACAATGAAATTGTGAGCGAAGAGTTACAAGCAGGGTACCAGCTTGGTGATCAAATCATTCGACATGCTACAGTTCGAGTAAAACGAGGCTAACCAGTGGCTGTTCCACATGAGTTACCAGCGGGCATGCATCACCCACTGTATGTCCCAACCGAAACATATGAACGTATCGCAACGGTATTACCATTTCATCCGCTGGATTTTTCGCTAGCATATCATGATGCACTATCCCAAGGCACTATTTGGGAGACTCTAGAGGCTGAGCGAAGCTTGCTGAGTGGCGAAGTTGCCGCTGAGTTTAGAGCTGGCGATGCACCAACAGAAAAAAGTGGACATATGGGCGAAGTTTTCAGTCTACTATTTAAGGTTGGTGTATTTGAAATTATCCAAGGGGTTCGTGAATCAGCAGGTGTAGATCTGCCTGTTCGTCAAGACCTAGCGTCGCCACCGCCTGCTGCATTATTACACCCATCATCAATGGTGTCTGGCATGACTGTGCCCTACAATAACCTGCCAGAAGACGATCCAGGTTATGTTGCGCAGAGTAACTTGCGCCACGGAATAAGGTATTGGGCAGACATTAGTAGAGCCAGAGTTTTCGATGAGCCAGTGCTGGACCTTGAGGCATCAGGAGATTGGAAAACAAGCCGAATAATAAACGCTGCAGGTAATAGTGTCTTCAACGCAATGCTCAGAGCTCTCTAGCTGAGTCGTCTAGGGGATCTGCTAAGAAGTTACTCAAACGCACCGATTCGTGTTCTGTTGTTGAGCCTACTGCTCTCTGCGAAACCACTCGGAATAGGCTGCAGTGGCGAAGGTTTGGTGATTGTAGCGCTAGCTCTGAAGCAGCTCGTATTAGCCGGGTCTACACAGTTGAAATTAGGGTTACCTTCTGCGTTGCTTTGCCACTGAGATGGCATTTTGCCACCATTTATAATATCGCTGAGGCTTGAATAATTATTGACCGTTCCATTTTGATCATAGAAACTATTCCAAGAGAAGTATCGTTTTGCACTTGCCGTCGGGCTGTAAAACACATTGCCATCAAATTCTATTCCGTCCTGGGCGCGTCCACTGCCTCTGAGGATCACCCCGTCCTTAGAATAAAAGATGTTGTTTGTGAACGACACATTCTGAGTGAGTATTAGCGGGTTATCTGTGCTGTGAACTGTTTTCATGGCGTTTGTATCGTTGCCGGCGTAGTAAAAAGTGTTGTGGTAAAAGTGTATGTTTTCTGGAGGTGCCATATGGTCATTATTCATCTTGATAGATTGCCCAGGTCCACTCGTTGCTTCGCCAAGAACATCGAGCTGCACGCGTTCTGCGATAATTACATTCTCGTATACATAGACCGGGCCATCTCTTACTGGAGCGGGGGAGTATGCTTCGCCGGCATCGTACACGAGGTTACCTTTAACGACCAAATTCCGTAAGTAAGCTTCTGTTTCAAGACCCGGTCCCCATATATCATGCAGTACATTGTCTGCAATTGCAGAGTTCTCGTTGTAATACTTATTGGGGCTATTAGGATCAAGAAGGGTGTCGACACTTTGATAATAGATTCCAGCCCAATAACCAGTTATCGTATTGCCCTCGGTCATTATATTGTTAATATTTTTTGTATTGGCGCGCACAATGATTGCTGCGTTCTCCATGGATGCAGGGTAGTTTTTGACATCAGCAAACGTCCAGCTGCGCTCAAATTGACCCTTGATTGTATTGTTCTTTAGATTTAAATACGAAGAATCGTACGCATATATTCCGTATGTCCCTCCGGTAATCTCGGTGTTGTTAACCGTAACGTTGTTGCTATTCCTTATCTGAACATTGTTGTCTCCGTAAGAAATTTTAAGCTTGGAGTTAGTTAGTCCTTGAATGGTGATGTTGTTAACACCATTGACGTCAAAAGTTGGCCACGCTCCTCCTATATACAAGGGGGCATCTGGTGGTTGATTATCGTCGGTTGCCACGTAGACTTCCGAAAAACCTGTAAAGAGTTGGTGTTCTATTCTTACTCCTGGAAGGTTGTTTTTTGTGATGCGATTGAGTAACCCAAAAAGTGAGTTGTATGACCACCACTGCTTCCCGTCTCCTGTATAAACGGTATTCGACTGATTGGTATTATGGTCGACACGTCCAAGGTTTGACTTATATATCCCCGGCTGAACATATTCCCAGTTACTGACGCCGTTTATAAATTCAGGAATTGCTCCGACTACTTCAACGTCGCCGTTGCCAAACGGCTCCACGCGTATATTGTTTTTCTGTATACGAACCGTTTCAGTATACTTACCTGTCATGATTCGTATGCGTGTGTATTCGGTCGCAAGCTGCATTGCCTTAGATATTGTTTTTACCGCATTACCTTGTGATTTGCCGTCATTTGAGTCGCTGCCAGACGTGCTAACAAACAGGTCTTGGTAGGGCTGTTGCCCGAACTTAACAAAGCTACCCCCTGATGCTCCGGCATCACTGTCGCCGCTAACATTTCCCGATAATGTTCCATTTTCAGGCTCAATCCAGTTTGATGATGTAGCCGCGTGAGTTGCGAATACGATAAACGATCCAACAGCGCCAAAAACGAGTAGTAAAACAACCACTCGTTCCGATAGTTGAGGAAATTTAAAGCCGCCGTCTGATTTGGAGAATAGGGCCTGTTTATTATTCTTAAGTTTCATAGTGTGTGATGAAAAACAAAATTGGATTTATCTAAGCATAAGTCGTATACTCAAATTAAGTATACGTTATTACTGATATGATCGCAGTACTAAAAGACAAATTTTTAACATTTTTGGGGGTGGCTCTCTTAAGCTTAGCCCCTCTATTGGTTGGTCCAGTACCAAAAGCTGCTGCGGCCGCCTGCACAGTCCCAACGACTGACTATGGTACGGTGACTTCAACTATCAACATTACCGAAACGGGAAGCTATAGGGTTTGGAGTCGTATTCAAACTGGGACAGCTTCGACGGACAACTCGTACTTGTTGGAAATCGACGGTAACACGTGTTACACCGTTGGTGATAACAACGCGATTCCTGCTGGAAGCTGGAAATGGATTGATTATCAAAACGGTACCACTACCAACAAAATTAATCACAACTTTACGACTACCGGTAGCCATACAGTAAAAATGATTGGTAATAGCGATGGCGTACTACTGGATCGGGTTATATTTACCAAGGACACGACCGCAGGTTCGAGTTGTGACCTTACGAACTCAACCGATACGGGTGACAACTGCGTAAATCCGCCAAACGTAGCGCCTGCAGTTTCTGTCGCTGCTTCACCAACTAGCGGCTCGGCACCATTATCTACGACGCTCACCGCTACACCAACGGATAGCGATGGAACAATCGCAAAAGTCGAATTTTTCCAAGGCACTACCAAACTTGGCGAGCGAACTTCTGCGCCTTGGACGCAATCAGTAACGGGTCTCGCGGCAGGAAGCCATAGCTTTACTGCAAAAGCAACCGACAACAGTGGGGCTGTCACAACCTCATCTGCAGTTACCGTAACAGTGGGTGCGGCTCAGAAACCAGGTGATGCCAATGGTGACGGAACCGTAGGCTCCGCCGATCTTGCCATTATTGCGTTTAACTGGAGTAAAACAGGTATGACATTTAGTAAGGGTGACTTTAATGGTGACGGAACCGTAGGCTCCGCCGATCTTGCCATTATTGCGTTTAACTGGGGGCAATAAACTACGCTTATGAAAAAACACTTAAAATCACTCACTAGTCGAAAACGCTCAGCTGGTATTCTTGTCGTTGCTTTTGCCCTGATTGGAATTTCGTTGCTTGTGTTTACGAAAGCGGCCGTTGGTACTGCTGCGCTGACGTTGTCGCCAACAAGCGGTTCTTACAACATAAATTCCAACTTCACTGTCGACATTTATGTTAATAGCAGTGCCACTGATCCCGTCGCTTCTGTTGAAGTACAGCTGTCGTACGATGCAGCTAAGCTACAGTACGTTTCTATTGAGCCGACTGGAGGAGCTTTCCCAGACTGTTTTGGTAAGACTGGCGGCGGCGGAACAGCAAGTATGAGCTGTTTAAAGGCGGGCGCACCGTTCCCTACGGGCAGTCAAAAAGTCGGTACGGTTACATTTAAAGCATTGGCTGGTAATGGCACAACATCAGTTTCGTTTGCAGCAAACTCTCATGTTTGGAAAGCAGACGGCATCCCTACTGAGCTCTGGAATGGCGTCACCACAGGCGGAACCTACACCCTCGTAACTCCAGACACAACTCCGCCGACCGTATCTATAGTTTCGCCCGTCAGCGGAGCGACTGTTGGTGCTACGACTACAATTAACGCTAACGCAACCGACAGTGGTGGCGGTACCGTAACAAAAGTTGAGTTTTACGTTAATGGTGCGCTTAAGGGTACTGACACCTCAAGCCCCTATTCATATTCGTGGGACACAACGACAATTGGCGACGGAACCTACCCGTTAACAGCAAAAGCATACGACAATGCTGCTACGCCAAACGTGGGGACATCGCTGCCGGTCAGTGCAGTAGTATTTAATAGCAAACCTGATCTGGTAGTGTCGTCTATAAGTGTGACACCGTCGACGCTGAAAGTAGGTGATTCAGTTACTTTGTCGGCAGTTATTACCAATAACGGGAATGCGCCAACAACTGCAGGTGTCATAAATACCACGACCTTTACAGTTGATTCTACGGTGGTTAGCAGTCCGACTGATTCATCGGCTCTTGCCGTTGGTGCTAGTCGCACTATCACTGCCACGGTTCCTTGGACCGCCACACTTGGTTCGCATACTGTTGCTGTTACTACCGACAAAAACAACCTTATTACTGAAAGTAACGAGGCAAACAATGCTTCTTCAAAATCAATCCTGGTTTACAAGCCGGGTGATGCCAACAATGACGGAAGTATCGGTTCGGCAGATTTAGCAATTATCGCGTTTAACTGGGGCAAAACGAGTATGACATTTGATAAAGGCGACTTCAGCGGTAATGGTACAATTGGTTCAGAAGATCTCGCGATTATCGCGTTTAACTGGGGTAGATAATGAAGCAAAAACATGCAAAACAATTGAAAAAAAATAAGATAAGTGCGCTTCTAGTTGTACTTGTTTTCGCTGTTGTTGGTGCAGCTCTACTTGTCTTTACGAACGCGGCACCCCCCTCAGGTTCTACTGCTTCCTCTGGCTTCTCGCTTTCGCCCAACAGCGCTTCGAAAGCCAAAGATTCAACTTTTGCCATCGATATCTATGTTAATAGTGGAAGCGACCCCGTCGCTTCTGTTGAAGTACAACTTTCATATGATGCAGCTAAGCTACAGTACGTTTCTATTGAACCAAACGGTGGAGCGCTACCCGACTGTTTCGGCAAAACAGGTGGTTCAGGGACGGCTAGCATGAGTTGTTTAAAGACCGGGGCTCCATTCCCAACGGGAGCTAACCTAAAAGTTGGCACTGTTACGTTTAAGGCGCTCAGTGGTTCTGGTACGACTTCATTGTCGTTCGCCGCCAATTCACATATTTGGAAAGCAGACGGCATTCCTACTGAAATGTGGAATGGTGTTACGACGGGCGGAACATACACTTTAACGGGAGGTACAACTACAAATCCTCCAACTACTGGTGGCGGAACTGGAGGATCGGGCTCGTCTTCGGGCGGAAGCACTGGCTCAACGACCCCCAAAACCACAACCTCTAGCGGCAGCCCATCAAGCACGCCAAAAACAACCACAAGCACTGGTCAGTCGTCTGGTGGGCAATCTTCCTCGGCAACTCCAGCACCAACTACTACAGAGACTCAATCTACACAGCCGAACACTGGCTATGCAGTTGCTATTAAAGTTGCTGATCCCAATGGAAAGATTGTTACGGGCGCACAAGTAAAGCTCGATTCCATGACAGCCATAACAGATGCTAGTGGTATTGCTAGTTTTGTTAATGTCACTGCAGGAAAACACAAGATTAGCATATCTAGCAAGGCAGGAAAGCTTAGTAAACAAATTAATGTACTTGCAGCTACAACGACAAACGAAGTGCAGCTATACGATCTTAAGCTTAAGAAGCCGTTCCCATACATCTACATCCTCATCTTGCCGGGTCTCATTGTTGTTGGACTGCTCGTGAAATACATCATGAACAAGCGTGCGCCATGGGGTAAGATAACCCCTTCTGGCGGTGCTCCAAGCGCTGGTGGAGGCGACGCTGCACCTACACCGATGAGTACTTTTTCGAACCCTTCTGTTATTGTCGATCCTAAACCTGTTACTAAGCCTATAACAACTGAGCCACAAGTCGCACCTGCCGTAACTCAGCCGGCAACCCCGACTACCAGCCAGGCAATTAAAGGTCAACCGATTAGTGTCATACAGCCTGCCGATAAGCCACAAGCTGCAGCTGTTTCAGCCCAGCCAGCAGCCCCGGCTGCGCAGCCAAATGTTGCGAAACCAGCAGCCCTTGTAAAGTAAACCTGAGTTAGGTTGCGTAGTGTCAAAATCGCCACAGCATAAGCGGAAGATGCTCGTAACACCAAAACGATACAGGGGGTTGGTCCTAGTACTGTCTATAATTGTGGTTGGTACACTATTTCTAATTTTTTCGAAGGCAGCAACGTCGACTGCCAGCATAGAGCCCGAAAACGGCATATTGTCTACCAATGCCAGCAAGATTGCTAACGCTTTATCAAGTGCAGGCAGTCATGTCAGATTCAAAGCTCCTTCTACCCAGGCTAGTTGGTGGAAGCCAGCAGCCGACACAAAGTGGCAATGGGTATTAGAAGGGGGCATAACAGTAAACAGCACTAATCTCGCCCGCTTCGACATGTACGATATCGACCTAACCGATGCGATACCGAGCACAATGACGCAGGAAGTAGTTTGGGCAAACGGGGATACGCGAACGGTTACGTGGAACCAAGGAAGTAATGGTGCAAAGTTCACAGCACTAAAGGCGGCGGGTAAAAAAGTAATTTGCTACATGGACATTGGTGCGTACGAAACGTACGAACCGGATGCAGAGCTTTTCCCCGGCACCTGGAGTAGTAACAATACACGCAATGGTGTTGCATACAATGGTCCGCCTGCATATGCCGGTGCTGATGTTATTGGAGGTGATAGTCAAGACTCGGCTGGAGGTGTGTTCGAGGGTGAATTTTGGCTGGATATACGCGAAAGCTCGTGGCAGTATTGGGCGCCCATTATGTGGGCTCGGTTAGAGGTTGCGAAACGGATTGGCTGCGATGGTGTCGAAGGAGATCAGATCAACAGTTACGGTAATGATCCAACGTTCAATATTACGCAGGCACACTCACTGAGGCTATACAGAGAATACTATTATCAGGCACATGTGCGGGGACTAACAGCAATTAGTAAAAACGGTATCGAGCTCACGAGTCAACAGATGACAGACCCTACCAACATTGCTCACTGTACGCCGGGACTCTGCGTGCCTGACGGTATATTAAATGAGGAGTGCCAGCAATACGGCGAGTGCAGTGCCCTTGATGCAGCTACTGGCAAAGGGCTTTGGGTGGGGCAAGTTGAATACCGAAATACAGCAACAGCCGTCTGTCCTGATGCAAATTCGAGCGGACGTATGGCAATGAAAAAGCCAGAAAACTACTCTGTTACAGAGAATATACTGTTTGCCTGCTGGGAACAGTAAGTAATCCATAATTAGCACTCTTGACAGTAGAGTGCTAATTGCTTTATGATACAATTGTTTTAGCACTCTAAGAAGGTAACTGCTAATAAAAGGAGCAAAATCATATGGGTAAAATTATTGGAATCGATCTTGGAACAACTAACTCGGCTATGGCTGTTATGCAGTCAGGTAAGCCAGAGATTATTGCTAACAGCGAAGGTGCGCGTACAACACCGAGCGTTGTCGCGGTAAACAAAGGTGGCGAACGTCTAGTTGGCCAAGTTGCACGTCGTCAACAGGTTACCAATAGCAAAAATACCGTATACGAGGTCAAGCGTCTTATTGGTCGTCGTTGGGAAGACAAAGAAGTGCAGCGAGACATAAAACTTATGGGCTACGAAATGGTCAAAAGTGGTAGCTCTGTGAAGGTAAAGATGGGAGACAAAGAATATAGCGCCGAAGAAATCAGTGCAATGATTCTGAGTAAGCTTAAGGCAGATGCGGAAAAATTCCTTGGCGACAAAGTGTCCGAAGCTGTTATTACGGTTCCAGCATATTTTGATGACAGTCAACGCCAGGCAACCAAAGACGCTGGTAAAATTGCTGGTCTGGAAGTAAAACGTATTATTAACGAACCAACTGCAGCTGCCCTTGCTTACGGGCTAGACAAAGCCAGCAACAAGGACGAAAAGATTGCTGTATTTGACCTTGGTGGCGGTACGTTTGACGTTTCAATTCTTGAACTCGGCGATGGTGTTTTTGAAGTAAAAAGTACGAACGGTGATACTCATCTCGGTGGTGCCGACTTCGATCGTGTATTAGTTAACTATTTTGTAGATGAATTTAAAAAAGAGCATGGCATTGATATTAAAGATGACAATGCAGCGATGCAGCGACTCCGCGACGAAGCCGAAAAAGCCAAAATTGAGCTATCGACTACAAACGAAGTTAACATCAATCTTCCATTCCTAACAGCTGACGCAGATGGACCGAAACACTTCGAGCACAAGCTAACTCGTGCCAAGCTCGAAAGCCTTGTCGCAGACCTAATCGATAAAACAGCTATTCCATGCGAGAAAGCGCTCAAAGACGCTAAGCTAAAAGCAGGCGATATTGATGCAGTTGTGTTAGTTGGCGGCATGACCCGCATGCCAGCAGTTGTTGAAAAGGTTAAGAAGATCTTTGGCAAAGACCCAATGCAAGGTGTGAACCCGGATGAGGTTGTAGCAATAGGTGCTGCAATTCAAGGTGGTGTTTTGCAGGGAGATGTTAAAGATGTGCTGCTTCTTGACGTTACTCCGCTAAGTCTTGGTATCGAGACTCTTGGGGGCGTTGCAACGAAGCTGATCGAACGTAACTCGACCATCCCAACCGATAAAAGCGAAACGTTTAGTACCGCAGCTGACAACCAGAACCAAGTAGAGATCCATGTCGTGCAGGGCGAGCGCGAATTTGTGGCAGACAATAAAAGCCTTGGTCGCTTCGTGCTTGATGGCATCCCACCAGCACCACGCGGCGTTCCGCAGATCGAAGTAATGTTCAAGCTCGACGCCAACGGCATTTTGAGCGTTACGGCTAAGGATAAAGGTTCTGGAAAAGAGCAGAGCATTACTATTCAGAATAGTGGCAATCTTGATAAGTCTGAGGTTGAGAAAATGGCCAAAGAGGCTGAAGCTCATGCAGAGGAAGATAAGAAAAAGCGCGAAGGTATTGATGCCCGAAATGGATTGGATAGTGCAATCTACCAAGCCGAGAAACTAAAGTCAGACAGTAAAGATAAAATCTCCGAAGATGACGTTAAGAAAATCGACGAAGCCGTAGAGTCGGCCAAGAAAGTTGCTGCCGACGAAAAGGCTGATAAAGACGAACTGGAAAAAGCAGCCAAAGAGCTAACAGACGCAATTCTACCAATAGGCGCAAAAATGTACGAAGATGTATCCAAGGAAGGGGCAAAAGAAGACGGATCTTCAGATGACAAAGAAGATAGTAAAGACGAGCCAGTAGAAGGCGAAGTCGTCGACGAAAAAGAAGATAAGTAAGTATTACATTCGTTTTCAAACAGCTTTCTAGTAAGCTAATGGTTAGTGAGACGACAACTTACGCTAGGCCAACTAAAACGACTACGATTTCACGTGATTTTGATCGCGCTAGTTGTGGGCGGTGTTCTTCTGACTCTAATAACGCGTGCAGCTACATCAACCACAGCAACTGAGGCAGAAAATGGAACGCTTGTTGGGAATGTGGCCCGGTTTAGTGATGAACTTGCTTCTAACGGCTTAGGAGTTAGGTTTGGGGCATCTCCAGGGTTTCTGGATGTTACAACAAGCTATCCGGCACCAAGTACAAATGTAAAATTTGTAGCGCCAGATGGACAAAATTCAAATACTGGCACACTCGCATCTCCATATGGAACGATTTGCCATGCCTTGTCGCAAGTGAGTGCAGGGGGAACAATTGTTTTGCGTGGCGGCACATACCATGAAGGATGGGATGGAGTGTCGATTACTTCGGGATGCCATAAATACCTTGTCGGCAAGCAGATCACTATTCAGAGCTATCAGACTGAACGTGCCTGGGTGAAAGGCAGCAAAGTTGTTACAAATTGGTCCAGCGATGGGCAGGGTAATTACAAAACGAGTTGGCCGGCACTTGCAAACCTGGCTAAACAAGCGGTTGCAAATGACAATTCATTAAGCGAACAGGTAGTAAACTCGGGGTCGTCGGCAGCAGATGCTGCCATGGTGTTTGTTGATGATGTTCCGCTCAAGCAGGTTGATACGCTCGCAGAAGTCGCCCCCAACACATTTTTTGCGGATCGCGCTACAAATACCGTTTACATAAAAAACAATCCTGTTAATCAGACCGTTGAGGTTACTGACTCTGTACGATTCTTTGAGTTCTTAACGGCAGGCTCGGTAATTAAGGGTGTTGGTTTTGCGCAGTATGCAACCACATGGGACCCAGGCGTAACACCCGGTGCTGTTGTGGTGTCCGCACCCAACATGCGATTTGAAAATACAGTATTTACGCACAATGCTGCCGCTGGGCTTGATGTGTTGGGGGCAAACACGGTTGTTTCAGGTTCGGTGCTGTCTAGTAACGGTGCCCAGGGGCTGGTCGGGAACCGAGCTGACGGCAGTATCATAGAAGACAGCGTGATCGCAGGCAACAACGCAGAAGATTTTTCTATAAGTAGCTGTGGTGGATCCTGCACAATGGCGGGCGCAAAGATTGCGCGTTCTGTAAACCTTCAGATCAAGGGTAATATTTTTGAAAACAATAACGGAGCTGGTTTTTGGTGCGATCTCAACTGTGTAAATTCAACCATCGTCAAAAATGTCATGCGGAGCAATAAGCAGTCAGGACTGTTTTACGAGGTTTCTTCTGGCGGCATTATTGCGTCAAATCTTATTGTTGGTAATCAAGGCGCGGATGACTGGGATGCTGGTTTGCGAATATCCGCCGACAATGTGAAGATCTATAACAACACAATCGCTAATAACCACACAAACCTCTACGTGTACGATGACGAACGAACAAGCACTACCGATCCTGACATCGGACCCGATACACGTAGCCTAACGTTTAAGAATAATATCCTGTCTGGTGGCAGCATTGTGTTTACTGCCCGTTGGGCTTCGGCTGGGGGGCAAACAGGTCCAGAGGATTATTTTTCTGGATTAGATTACAATGCATACTACCGAAAAAACGCTATGCCAACAACGCTTATTGAGTGGGGCGCAAAGAACAGCACAAATGTAAGCAGGTATAATTCACTGAATATGTTTCAGGCAGCGAAATCATGGGAAGATCATGGTATTGATGAGAACGGTGCCGCTCACCCATTCTTTGCTGATGAGGTGGCAGGCAATTATCGTGTATTCGACGGAAGCAGTGCAAAAAATAGTGGCGAGACTTTGCCGGCCGACGTTGCCAGTGCGCTTGGTGTTACTGCCGCATCGCCAGATAGAGGAGCATTGCTGTGGCCGGGAAGGTAGTTGAGCTAGCTGGATGTATAATTTTGGATGAACAAAATCGGATTTTGCTCATACACCGAAACACAAAAAAATTTGTCCATTGGGAACTACCAGGTGGCAAAGTAGAGTTGAACGAATCACTCAAAATGGCTGCAGTCCGCGAGCTGCGCGAAGAACTTAATGTTCATGCGACTGACTTGTGTGAAGTGGGGGATGTGACTTTTAAGGAAAAACGAAAAACGTACCACTACACCTGGTTTACAGCTTCTATACAAGGCGAGCCAGCGGTGCAAGAGCATCAGATACACGACGACGTTAGCTATTTTAGTTTGTACGACTTCGAGCGAATTACCTTATCGACGAATGCTGTCTTGCTACAGGAAGAGTTGACTACTAATCCACAATTACTTGTTTCCTAAAACTACCAAAAGTGAAAGATGATCGTTGCGGCAACAACAATTGCCCATAGTAACCATAAAAAAGTATCCAAGCCGTTATTAATTGCTTTTGTTAGACGCTTTTGTTGCGCGGCGCCAGTTACCAGATCGTTTGAATTAAGGCGGAGCCATGCCCAGTTCATTCCAATTACCCCGCTATAGCAAGCGGCACAGAATATGCAGATGTATCCAATACTAAAGGTGCTTTGCCACAGATACCAGGCTCCAAAACCAAGAAAGAACACAGAGAAGAACTGGAGCGATAAGCGAAGTTTTTTATGAAGTAAACTGCCAGTTGCGCCTGCGAGCGCTGCGCTAGCAATGAATGCAAAAAAGACAATGCAAAGCAATGAGTTCGAAAAACCAAAAACAGAAGATTGCCAAGCATCGAACACGTTACTGCAACTAAAAACCGCATTTACATCACAGGTAAGCGGTACCTGAGGATTTTTTGCGTAATTAATACGCTCGATCGTCTGGATAAAAGATGCTAGTAACCCTAACGTAGAGAATGCGAACAAAGACCACCATAGACGTTTACTGGGGGGCTTTACGTTTAGTTGTTTTGTCATGCTGTCATGGTAACACGATGCAAGATATGGTTACAATGCGTTACAATACTTGCATGGCACAGGCGAAGAATAAAAAAAATGTTTTTGACATAAAGAAGTACTATCCATGGATCTTGGCGATTGCTAGTTTTATTGGGTTTTTTGCTTCATTCACGCTCACTATTGAGAAAATCGCCATACTTAAGGATCCAAACCATCATCTCAGTTGCAGCTTAAATCCTTTATTTAGCTGTGGTCCAATTATTACTTCACCAGAAGCAAGCGCGTTTGGTTTCCCGAACCCCCTTATTGGGATCTTTGCATTTAGTGTTCTTTTTTCTGTGGCCATGGCAATGTTTGCTGGTTCAGTGGTGGACAAAGCCAAGCGTTGGTACTGGAACCTGTACATAGTCGGGCATCTGTTCGGTCTTGGCTTTATTGTGTGGCTCATGAGCGAAGCTTTTTATGAACTAAAGGCGTTGTGTATCTACTGCATGGTTGCGTGGGCTGTTACGATAGTCCTCAATTGGTATGGGTTCTTATGGATGGTTGAAACGGGACGCTTACAAGTATCAAAAAAGCTGATGCGCTTCAAAGATTGGGGGCTAAACAATCACTGGGGGGTTGTACTACTTTGTTACATCGTGATTTTTGGTCTCATATTGTTTGCATTCGAAGATTATTTTCGTTCCGTCTGGTTCTAGCACTCTTAGCCTCAAAGTGCTAAAATAGTCTGAAATGAGTAAACGTGATTACTACGAAGTTTTAGGAGTGGCTAAGAGCGCTTCTGACGATGAAATCAAAAAGGCTTTTCGACGCAAAGCCATTGAGCATCATCCCGATAAAGAAGGTGGTGACGAGTCCAAGTTCAAAGAAATTAACGAAGCCTACGAAGTCTTAAAGGACGAGCGTAAGCGTCAGCGCTACGACCAATTCGGTCATGCTGGCGTTGGAACCAGTGCTGCCAGTGATGGCGGCAACCCATTCGCAGGGTTTGGTGGGCAAGGCCAAAACGTTAACTTTGACTTTGGTGACCTTGGATTAGGTGATATTTTTGGAAGTTTTTTCGGCGGTGGTGCTGGCGGGCAACGGTCGCGGCAGACGCGTGGTCGTGATGTCGAAACCACTATCGAGCTAAGCTTTGAAGAAGCGGTTTTTGGCGCGGAAGAAAAAGTGCAGCTGAATCTCCAGGACACCTGCGAACATTGCAAAGGAACCACCGTTGAACCTGGTCATGAATTGAAAACATGCGAAACCTGTAAAGGCTCGGGGCAGACAATGCGAGTCATGCAAACAGTTTTTGGGAACATCCAACAGGCAACAGTCTGTAATACCTGCCATGGGGCGGGTAAAGTGCCCGAAAAGGTCTGTAGCGTGTGTAGCGGCAAGGGGACAAAGAGTAAAAAGCAAGAAATTAGCCTTAAAATTCCGGCTGGTATTGATGACGGCGCAACAATTCGACTTCGCGAGCACGGCGAGGCAATAGCCAATGGACCAAAAGGGGACTTGTACGTTAATGTTCGGGTTAAAGCGCATAAGAAGTTTACGCGTGAAGGTCAGTTAATTCTGAGTGAAGAACATGTTGGTATGGTGGATGCTGCACTTGGGACCGAGATTGAAGTAGAAACCGTTGATGGAAAAGTGCGGATGAAGGTTCCGGCAGGCACACAAAGCGGCACTGATTTTAAGCTTTCGGGTCACGGTGTTCCGCATATGCGAAGCTCAGCACGCGGTGCTCACATTGTCACCGTGATAGTCGATACGCCAACCAAACTGAGCAAGAAACAGCAAGAATTACTGGAAGAACTAAGGAATACCGAAGGGCGTCACGGATTTTTCCGCTAGGCGGTTGCTAACACAAGCAAAATAGCGCAAAGTAAAAGTATGCCAGAACTTCATAACCATCCGGCAGATGAGCACAAGGCTCCGCTGGAGCATACTGTTCCTGTCGAAATAACCCCAAAGCACTGGCATCGTGGATATAGAGAGGTCGCAGACTTTTTAGTAGAAGGTTTACAGAAGAGTGGTACGATTGCGAAGCTAAAAGACGAAATAACAGAGAAAGATGTAAAAATCGAAGGCCACGAAAAAGAGCTTGCCGATGCGCTTATTGACCCGGTAACAAAGCTTCCAAACCGCAAAGCGTTCGAGAACGATATTGCTGCTGTTTTCGAGCGTGCGCAGAAGGGTGATGAAGCTGTGGTGGCGCTCGGTCTAGGTGACTTGGCATTTTTAAAGGCCGTCAACGATAATATGAGTCACCCCGATGGAGATTTGTACCTTACAGAGGCCGCGCGAGCGCTGCAGGACACAGTAAGGCCAGGGGATTCGGTATATCGGATTGGTGGTGATGAATTTGCAATTCTTTACTTTGGAGTGAAACCAAAAAAGGGTGAAACGCTCGAACATCTGGTCGGTAATCTAGAATCAAAAACAGAGGCGCGGGTCGATCACCATCTTGACACAGATCCTGCTTTGAATCACATAGAATTTCCAATGCATATGAGCGTTGCATTTGGTCTTGTTGACCCGGCGGAATCCCAAGATTCATTAATGCGTCGAGTTGACGACGGACTTAGCACAAGGCACGCGGCGTTTAAAGACGAACTGCGAGCCACCGGCGCCTTCCCCGAATTTACGGTCCCAGATAATCGCCTTCAGTAAGCAGAACCCGCTTGTGATTTAGAAGTGGCCTGGCTACAATATCAGTAATGCGTTTGCGACAGAACGAAACTGGTTTTATTCCTATGATGATCGCTATTGTTCTCGTTATTTTAGCGATCATTGTATTTGCATACCTCCGCGTTAGATCCGCTGGGTAGACCATCTGTTACAATAACTACATATCCTAAACACAAAAATGACTGGCGAGACGGCAACAAAAGCTTCAGGAGAAGCGCAAGAAGCAACACAATTACCACAAGAGTTTTTGCAAGAGCTCATTGCTATTAAGCCGTTCAGCCCAGAAGTCACAGAAACGGCTCTCGCTCAACTACCTGCTACAGAGCTGCTATCTCGTTGTGGCCAGATCCAAACTGCTCGACAAGAGCTTTATTACCGGATCGACAGAGCATTTTCAAACAGGTTGCAAGGCTTTTTTAAAGAAAAAGATAAGGGGGCGGCAAACGCATTAATCGATCAGTGGAACGGCGTCCGCGACAAGACCGGCGAGGGGCTAAAAGAGCTTGGGATTGATATCTCCAGCGCAGACTTCGGTATTATTTGTGAAGCGTTGCTACGGGGGCGTCCACCAGTACAAGTTCGGGGTAGCGATTTTGACATTGATGCTCATCGAGACGAACAGGGTGTATTACAGTTTGCAAAAGAAAAAGTTACTACAGACGAACAGAACGGGTTGAATTTTTTAACAATATTCCGCAATCTTTCGCTAGACTCTAGTTCAATTCGTGTCGTGTCGACTGTCAGAGGTGCATCTTCAGGAGATGATGCTGAGCTACGGCAGGCAACGACAACCATGTTCGGGTTGCTAGAAGATGGAGGTAGAATCCACCAAGGCGATAATCCAGGAGAACAGTTTGCCATAGTTCAAGAAAACGATCTGTTCAGTGAAGCTGCCAGCAAGATGTTTGAGACATTAGGGCAGTCTGGGAAAGGTCGCATAGAAGAGAGAAACGGTTTACTAGCATTCTTTCCAACCAATGAAGTTTTAGAAGCTGCGGGGCTTTTTGATACACCTGAAGGTGCAAAACTACAATCGGCTGGCATTGTTCTATCAAACAACGGTTGGCTGAATGGTGCCGCGCTGGATGCGTGCCACATTATGTTAAGCGATTCTGGTAACACAATTCATCTTGCAGTTTTGGGTACGGACGGTGTGCAACGTCGCAACGAAACCACAGCCTTGATTAGTGCGCTAGGAGGAGATGCTGACAGATATCACGCAGTAATTATAGATCCTGAAAAAAGTGACCCGCTCGTTGCCGCCTTTGCAGTAGAGACCCAAATCCAGCGTACATTAGATGCAAGGACTAAAGAGTTGCTTGTCTTGGGTATTGAAGAAGGTGGTCGCCTCGACGAACAAGAAAACCCGCTATATGTAGCGGGACTGGTCATGGAGGGTTTTGATCAAATTTCAGATGAACGAGCGCTAGAATTACTCCCGGAGATTTTAGAAGTCTACAAATCTGGCAACTCAGTGGGTGAAAATCATGATCTAAAATTAGAGCGGTTCGCAGCAAAACTCATCGACCGGTTCGGCGAAAGACTTCTGTCTGATTCTGCTCTGGATACTACGTGGAAGCACCCTAATATGTTTAGGATGTTTGCTCAAAATTTTGTTTCATGGCGTGAGGAAAATCGTGCCACGATAGACGAAGCACTGGCGAGAAGTAAGGATGTGGGCTTGGATGCATGGCCTCCTGAGATTGATCTGCGCAGGCAGCTACTTATGAAGGCATTTGAAGGAGTGGGCTTTGATAGCAAGACAACAATGCAATTATTCAATTCCTGGAATAGTCTTGACCAAGAAAACGGCAGGAAGATAGAGAAGCGTCGCCATATCGAGACGATAGCTATGCTTGAGGCTGCAGAAGCTGGCTCGGCACGTGCTATTTACGATACATTCTTTATACGGCATTTCGCTCGCTACATTCCCGGTTCGCTTCTTCAGCAGCTCAGAGATTATAGAGAAGGTACTGTGCCCGACTACTTTACGCTAGTCTTGTCATCGAACCACGATTGGAATGGGGCATTACGCAATTTTTCACGGAATCTTGATCGTAACGAGATCAGCACAAGTCAAGAAAGTTCTAGAGAGATGATGGTATTTGCCGAAGTAGGCTCACTGGCACAGCTTGCCCGTCAGTTGATACGTATGTCTAAACACTTTAAGCCTATCGATAGACTGTTGGTGCAAGCTCATGGTAGTTCAGATCATCTTCGTTTGGGTCTTGACCGTGGTGAATTGTTAACCCGAGAAATGATCGAACAGTCTGATGGGGCGGCAAGTTTGCGGCGCAAAAGCATCTTAAGCGAAAACGGGCAGGTTATACTAAAGTCGTGCAGCACAGGCAAAGAGGGGGGTGTAGCGCAGGCTATTGCAAAAAAGGTAGGGGTTGAAGTTATTGCTCCGCCAAAAAATAGCGGTTTACGCACGGAGGTACGTCAGAAGCGTGTTTTCGGTAGATCATTTGGTCGCAAAAAACACTTTGTTAGGTTCACGGCTTCGAAGGATGAAAAAGAAGAAAAGATACGTGCGAATATTTATGACTCAACAGGTAAAAAACAGCGAAGCCAACACCGGATACGTTTCTAGAAACAGACTATTGATAAAAAAACAAAATTAGTGTATAATACTCATAATATTTATGGAGCTTCACTGATGAGTGTAGATCATATTGATGGTTTTTGGTTCCAGCAACTGGAGCCTGTATTGAGCGGTAGCGCCCAGTTTCAGGGGCTAAACGAAATCGAAGGCACGCTGCGCGCACCGCTCGCAAAACGTGAGGTGGCATGGGAAGCATTTCAGAGCGGTGTTGTTAATCCTGACCTTACGCCAGAAGTTGACCTTACTAAACTTGGCAATTCTCGTGATGAGTTAGCGTCTATTCGCGAAACCATGGGCGAATTTGCGGATACTACGTTGCAAGACGCATATTTCCCGCGAATTGATGAAATGGAAGCCAACGCAGATATGATCGAAGGTGCTGCAACCGGCAACCTCGAATTATTTATGGAAGGTAACTTGGCACGGTTTGGAGAGCCAGACCCTAACACGTTCCACAACAGCATGGCGGTTGCTCGCAAAGTAGCAGAAGATGTAGCCGATAGCTCAACTAATACTTGGGCTAGACAAGAAGCGCGAAGTCTCCTGGCAGATACAAGTCAGTTTGACGAAATGCAGGAGCCACAAACTCCAGAACAATTTGAAAAGGTGAAAGCATTGTTTGCTCCCGTTATTGACGAGATCAGCTCGGTTATCGGTGAAATGCCAGCTAACTTAACTGGTGCACAGGCGATTCCGCTGATGCAACGAGTTGTTGATCATTTTGGCTTTGGTTACAACGTTGTCCCGCAGAAACCAGGGCTCAGTACTATGGCGGTAGATCACGCTTCGCAAGAAATACGAATTCCTGAACAGAAGGTGTACGAAGACCCACTATACTATCTTGGCCTTAATATTCACGAAGTTTGGATACACGTTAACGAAGCAATTCAGGGCGCGGAACAACCGCTATTACTTGTAAAGCGGGGTCTGGATCGTTTTTTGTTTGCGGGCGAAGGTAAAGGTTTGGTTGCAGAGGAAGTCGTATACCCAAGGTATCAAGATTTTCTTTTGACTCCACGCTCGCTCGAGATTGTGCGTCGACAACTAGCAATTGGGACAGGACGTGGGCTGTTGCACGGTGATCACGCTAACTTTAAAGAGGTGTACGACACGGTAAATCGGCTAGATAGATTGCTAGCTTTTCGAGCAGGGCATACGGACCAAGTTGCGGCATCTACTGTTGCAGGACGGAACTCGTGGGAATTGCTTTCTATGCGTACACAAAAAGGTGTGACCGGAGTTGGCGCAGCTTCTGTGCAGGATAAGGTATATGGCGAAGGTAGCGGACCACAGATGCGTTTTCTTGCCGAACACCCAGAAGCATTTCCATACCTTAACCTTGGTAAGTACAATCTGCTGGATCCAAAACACATAGCGATACTGAAAAAAATCGGCACTTTGCCAGCCAGCCTTATGCTCTAAGCGGGGCAGAATAGGCAATTATACCCTCAAACCATAATTGTTATGTGACGGCTATTTTGGCTGTATAC
>CAZXLT010000014.1:18062-24227 GCA_964641545.1 uncultured Candidatus Saccharibacteria bacterium | reverse complement strand
GGTGAGAGGTTCGAATCCTCTATCGCCCACCATGCATACCCGTATTGGCGGGTTGCTTTATTTAAGGAATAAACAACATATGCTTACAACTACAGAATACACGACCGTAAGAGTAGAGGCACAAGAAGGATCCGCTTACACTATTGCTGTGGAGCCTCCTATAACTGAAATGGAAAATATAAACCTGAACACAGGGGCGGTAGCAAGTCCTGACCAGATCAGAGCACATGCTTGCAACGTGGCAAACGCTTTAAGCAGGCTGCGCTGCCAGGAAATATTGTTAGATCTTTCAGTGCTCCCCGGTCAAAGCGACAAGTAGTATCAATTACTATCATATATCATCCAAGGTATAAAATTATCCCCAGATAAATTGTGAGTATAACAACAATATTGTACTAGCCATATAGTACTAACCTTGTTATGATAGTTATCACAGGTGAAGTTTTGCGAGAAGTTTTACTTCTCATTGAAATCGAGTGGCATTGCGAGATCACTCGATTTTTTTATTTCTCAAATAACAGCCATCGGTAAGATTACGAGGCAGCAGGACTGTATAATTGGGTTGCTTTTACAGGGGTGTGATACAATACATATAGCAATGAAACGGCCTCACCAACCGTTGAGCAACGCGGGCAGGGCAGGAACGTGCGATAACGTGCCTACATAAGTAAAAGATTTCGGTGGAACCGCCTGATTTATTGGGCCCGAAACGCAGCACTTACGTAGTGGTGCGTTATTTTATTTCTAAAACCGTGAAAGGAGCGGAATATGGGAAAGAACGAAGACAATTTGCATGCCATGCGGCATAGTTTGGCGCATATTACCGCAACGGCGGTTATGAGGCTTTGGCCTCAGGCAAAACTTGGCGTTGGCCCAGTAGTAGAAAATGGATTTTACTACGATATTGACTTGGGCAAAAACAAAATTTCCGAAGAAGACTTTGCAAAAATTGAAGCCGAGATGGCACAAATTATTAAGTCTAATGTTTCGTTTGAGCGTTTTACCCTCCCAATTGATAAGGCAATTGCTTGGGCAAAGGAAGCCAAACAACCCTACAAGCAGGAACTTCTTAACGATCTCAAAAGAGCTGGTACAACAGTGGCGAAAGACCTTAACGTGGATGAACTTGGTACTATTGCTGATGAAAAAGGCAAGGTAGATGAGGTCTCGTTTTACAAAAATGGCGATTTTACCGACCTTTGCAGAGGTCCACACGTCGCGTCAACCGGAAAGGTAGGTGCGTACAAGCTACAGCGAGTGGCTGGAGCATATTGGCGTGGCAAAGAAGACAACCCACAAATGCAGCGTTTGTACGGCGTGGCCTTTGAAACTAAAGCGGAACTAGAGAAGCACCTTGCGATGCTTGAGGAGGCAAAAGCGCGTGATCATCGCAAACTAGGCAAGGAGCTAGACTTGTTTGTGTTTTCAGATATGGTTGGGTCAGGGCTGCCCATGTTCACTCCTCGAGGGCAAGTCCTTAGGGAGCTTCTGGAGCGATTTTCTAATCAGCTAAGGATTGATACCGGTTTTCAAAAAGTTTGGGTACCACATATCACCAAAAAAGATCTATACGAAGCATCTGGTCACTGGGCGAAATTTGGAGACGAACTTTTCTTGGTAAAAAGCCAAGAGACAAGTGATGAGTTGGTTATGAAACCTATGAACTGCCCGCACCATACGCGGATATTTGCAAGCAAGCCACGCAGTTATCGTGATATGCCGCTTAAATATTTAGAGACTGCCACAGTATATCGTGACGAAAAAACCGGCGAATTGGGTGGTTTAAACAGGGTTCGTGCTATTACGCAGGATGATAGCCATGCGTTTGTGAGGACCGAACAGATAGAAGAGCAGATCAATGACCTGATAAAAGCCGCCCAGAAACTATACAACAGTATCTCGATGGACCTCCGAGTTAGGCTCTCCTATAGGGACGAGACCGATGCGTACCTAGGCGACAAAGACCTTTGGAGCAGTGCACAAAAACAGCTCAAAAACGCCGTGGTGGCAAATAATATTAAGTACTTTGAGGAAGAAGGCGAGGCGGCCTTTTACGGACCTAAGATCGATTTTATGGCTACTGATGCAATTGGTCGCGAGCATCAAGTTGCTACCGTTCAGCTGGACTTTGTTATGCCAGAGCGTTTCGGGCTGCAATATATCAACGAACAGGGTGAAGAAGAGAGGCCAGTAATGATTCATAGTGCGCTACTAGGATCCACTGAGCGGTTCCTAAGCGTGTTTATTGAGCATGTAGCTGGTTGGTTCCCGTTTTGGTTAGCACCGGAACAGATTCGGATTCTTACCATCAATAACACTGTTAAAGATTATGTTAGTAAAATCGAACAAATACTCCAGGGCATTGTCCTAAATAAGCCGATTAAGTACAACGAACTCCGCTATTCTGTCGACGACCGCAACGAATCGCTTGGACGAAAAATCCGTGACGCTGCCGGCATGAAGATACCCGTAACACTCATTGTTGGACCAAAGGACGTAGTGGCAGGCGAGGTCAGCGTTCGTTTGCGTGACGAAGAGAAAAAAGTTCCAATCGATCAGCTTTCTGAACTGATAACTTCGCTATAGTCATGACCGAATTCAGTGAAAACTTTCGTAGCAACGTTTTACAGCTTGTCGAACAGATCCCCAAAGGCAAGGTAGTGACCTACGGGCAGATTGCGGCCGCATGCGGAAGTCCTCGGGCAGCGAGGATAGTAGGCGGCATAGCTCACTTCGGTAATCCAAAATTACCCTGGCAACGGGTAGTTAAAAAAGATGGTTCACTTGCGGAAGGGTTTCCTGGGGGTGTTGTGGGACACGCCGATGCATTACGTCGCGATGGATGCGAGATTATCGGCGAGAAAGTAAACATGAAAAAGCATCAATGGGACCTTAAGTGAAAAAAATAGTAATGATTGTTGGTCCTACGGCATCCGGCAAAACAGATCTTGCGCTTAAACTAGCCAAGAAGTTTAATGGAGAAATTATTGCTGCCGACTCCAGAACACTGTACAAAGCTATGGATATTGGTACTGCAAAGCCAACAGTACAAGAACGTAGGGATGTAACGCACCATCTTGTTGATGCTCTTGCGATTGGCGAAAAATTCAGCGTCGCTGATTTTAAGCAGAAAGCCGAGGCTTCGATAGCCGAAATTACGGCTCGCAATAAACTCCCAATTGTTGTTGGCGGAAGCGGGCTTTACGTAGATTCGTTACTCTATGAGTACTCCTTTGGAGAATCAGAGGGCAAGCGTTCATCGCAAAACCCTCGTCATTTGGCAGTGTCTAATCGGGGAGACCATAGTTCAACTCGTGCCAGAACTTTGGTTATTGGGATTGATGTAGACAAAGATATTCTGGAAAAACGCATAGAACATAGAATCGAAGCTATGATCAAAGCTGGTCTCGTTGAAGAGGCAAGGGCGCTCAGCCAGAATCATGGATGGGAACTTGAATCCATGAAAACCTACACACCGCTACAAGGTTATATTGAAGGCGAGGAAACGCTTGAAGAAGCTAAAACAAAATTGTTCATCAAGGATCGCCAGCTAGCCAAAAAACAGCGGACTTGGTTCAAGCGAAACAAAAGTATTCAATGGGTAAACGACCCCAAGCAAGCTGTAGTGCTCGTAACAACATTTTTGAACAAATAACTCTGAACAATTTCTATACATCTGTTACAATGAGGGCATGATTGAGCAATTGTTTGGGTCAAAAACGAGGGTCAAGTTGCTGCAGCTTTTCTACAGTAATCCTAATCGTTCGTTTTATGTGCGCGAGATAACACGCAAGATTGATGAGCAAATTAACTCTGTTCGGCGTGAACTGGCAAACCTACTGAGCGTTGGTATTATTAGTTCCGAAACAACCAATAATCGCCTTTACTATGAGGTTGACCAAAAGTACGAATTCTATGAACCACTAGCAACTATTTTTGGTGGTAAGATTCCAAAAAGTGCCGCACCAAAAAGTAGTAAAACTGACAGCAAAGCTGGTGTTGGCGTATCGCCACCGCGCCAGAACGACGAACTAAAGGTTCTTGGCAATGTAGAGCTAGCTCTCTACACTGGGCAATTTACTCGCGATGATCGTTCCGGTGTGGATATGCTAATTGTTGGTGACATCAACTCAACACAGCTAGGTAAATTTATTGATGCACTCGAAAAGAAAGAAAATAAAGAGATTCGTTACGCTGTCATGCCTCTCGACGAATTTCAATACCGGCAGCAAGTAAAAGATCGCTTTATTTCTGACGTTATTACTTCTAAGCACCAGTTGTTGCTCGATAAACATGGTTTGTTAGAATCCAAGAATTAAAAAGGGGAGAATACATGGAAATCCAATATTTCGGTGGAAACTGCGTACGAATTGCTACTAAAAAGGCAACACTTGTAGTCGATGATAAGCTCAAAGAGCTTGGCCAGAAGTCTGTGGCAAAGTCGGATGATATTCTGCTGTTCACTGGTGATCATGAACCTGTAAAAAGCGAAAAAATTATTATTGATCAACCAGGCGAATACGAAGCCTCCGATGTGTCAGTAACAGGAATCGCCGCGCGTGCTCACATAGACGAAAGCGGTGCGCACGCAACGATATACAAAATCGAAACCGAGGATTTTCGAATCGCTATTATTGGTCACATTTACCCATCACTGACGGAAGATCAGCTAGAGAAAATTGGTACGATTGACATACTGATTATCCCTGTTGGCGGACATGGTTTTACGCTCGATGGCGCAGGTGCATTGCAGGTTATCAAAAAGATTGAGCCGAAGGTAGTTATCCCAACACATTACGCTGACAAAGCGCTAAAATACGAAGTTCCTGCCGAGGAGCTAGACGTGGCATTGAAAGCGATGGCAATGGAGCCGCAAGAACGGCTCGAGAAGCTCAAGCTAAAAGGTGGCGAAACTTTTGGCGGCGACCAGACGCAATTGATCGTGCTCGAAAGACAGTAAAATCTGTTGTATGATGTGTTCATGACAAGAGACCATGTTCATATAATAAAAATGGGGGGGACAATTGAATTCTTCGACCCAGCATATGATGCAATCAACAAGAAGCTATTGAAACTTGATGCTACGATCGACAGCTATCTACATAACTTAGTAAAGCCACATTTTAATTTCAGTACCGAAAGTGTGACTGAAAAGGATAGCAGGGAAATTACTGAAAATGATCGAGCAAAACTGGCTAAAGTCATAGAGTCCACGCCTCACACTAATATCATCATTACTCACGGTACATTTACCATGAGGGAAACGGCAGAGTTTTTAAGTAAGCAGGCTTCCATTAAGGACAAAAAAGTGGTTTTAACTGGATCAATGATCCCAATATCGGGCTTTAGCGCATCTGACGCTGGGTTTAATCTGGGGTTTGCTATCGGGTCATTTCCATCACTTGATACCGGAGTTTATCTAAGTATGAACGGAGGCATTTTTGCTGCTGATGAAGTTAGCAAAAATGTAGAACTCTTTCGATTCGAGTAATTAAGCTAGAAGGCCTTTTTTCTTGAGGGTACGGATAGCTTGCGTGCTAACTTTCATTTGCACTTTTTTGCCGTCTACAACAAGGGTTTTGGTTTGCAGGTTTGGCTTCCATACTTTTTTAGTATGCCTTTGAGAGAAGCTCACATTGTGGCCGAATTGCTTGCCTTTGCCGGTAATTTCACACTTCTGCATAGTTAATCTTTCTTTAGATTCAGAGTGCTATTGTATCTGTTTTCTGCCCAATAGTCAACTATTCTTGGAACCACCCAACTTGCTATACTAGAACAATGTTTAGCGAGCTTAACCTAACGCAGATTGGCATAGTCTTTGGGTCTATCGTTCTTTCTATGGGAGTGCACGAAGCAACTCATGCATTTGTAGCCCACAGCCTCGGAGATCGTACAGCCCATGATCTGGGTAGGCTAACACTTAATCCATTGGCCCACATAGATGTATACACTACTGTTCTGTTACCACTTGTACTGATTTTACTTGGTATTCCACCGTTTTTTGCCGCAAAGCCAGTGCCATTTAATCCCTTAAGAGTTAAATACGAAGAGTACGGCTGGGCACTCATAGGTATAGCCGGTCCGCTCACTAACTTTTTACTGGCGGTTATTGCTGCGCTGATTTTGCGGCTCACCGGCGGGGCAATTGGGACGACATACTTCGAT
>CAZXLT010000014.1:0-18052 GCA_964641545.1 uncultured Candidatus Saccharibacteria bacterium | reverse complement strand
GTTGCTAGGCTCTTTAAAGTCATTGGTTGGGAAGATACGTTTAGCATATTTATCCAGGTAAACCTGAGCATGTTTGTATTCAACATGATTCCATTCCCGCCACTGGACGGATCACGACTTTTATATGCCTTTGCGCCCGAACCGTTGCAGAAACTGATGTATCAGATAGAATCAGCCGGATTTATGACCATCCTTTTGTTTATGCTGCTTCTTTTCCCAGTAGTCGCCCCAGTTGTGGGCAATACGGTCGAGATTTTATACAGATTTTTACTTGGCTAGAAAAACCGTTATCGATATACTGTTAAGCAGGTTGGGGCCAACCATATGATAATCTGAATATTTATCATAGGGGAATCCAACATTTGCACATTACCGTGGTAATGTCGTGAGGAAACCCACCTGGCTAACCATTCCAGGTTGTCATGTTGGACCCATCCAATAAAGAGCACCCGCTACGGGTGTTTTTTATTTCTCTCGGATATCCGATGAATGGAAAAAAGGACAAGACCTATGCCAAGTAATTTCGAAAGAGACACTGACTCGCCCAAGAGTAGTACACCCAAGAAAGCAGTAAATGCAGTGTGGGAGTTATTAATCACAATGGCATGGGCGGGTCCAATTTGCTCCAATGCCCTATAGTAACAAAATATGGCAGACCAAAAGAAAAATGCAGCAAAAAGTGGGTATACACCAGCTTTGGTAGTGAATTCAATGCCTGGCAAAAGTAGTATCGTGATTCCAAATAGAAAACCTCCAGTCATGAACCTATAGTCGCGTAAGTTGGCCGGACTTGTATCTTTCAGCAAGGGTTTCCAAAGCGTGTTGGTGAGCCCCAGAAGCAAGCATGAGGCAACCATAATTAGATCGCCACTTCGTAAATGATAAGAGTTAAATCCGATGACGGCCAGATAAACGCCAACAATTAACGAAAGTATCCAGGGCAGTTTATTCCTTGGGATGGATTGTTTCAGGATTACGTGCGAGGTGTAGATAGTGACTGGCACGGAGAAGGTGGCAATAATTGCAGCGTTACCGGCAGTAGTGTATTTTTGTGCCAGCACTGTTAAGGCAATGCCTAGACTCGCTATCAGGGCGGTACCGACAATGCTGGGAAAATTCTTCGGCTTCTTTGTTTCAGATGGGTTTCTCAACTTCCTCAGTAAATAAGAAGAAGAAGCTATAATGCCCGCCAGAAATACAAAGGTGCTTACATAATCTTCTACACTGGGCTGGAAACGGGTATAAGCGTAGCGGTTAATTATAAAATACCCTGTTACGCAAACACCCGAGAGCAGGGCATAAAGGTTTCCGCCGATTTGTCGAGTAATAGTTTTCTTCATCATGTTTGGTCGGGGTGACAGGACTTGAACCTGCGACCTCACGGCCCCCAGCCGTACGCGCTAGCCAACTGCGCCACACCCCGAAACAATAGAGCTAGTATATATAAAAATCACATCGATGTCCTCTGTTTATGAGACAATAGGCGGGTGAAAAGCTTAAAAGTTAACCACCAAGAAGCCCAAACGATTTTGACCGGAAAACTTCATGCTACGTGGAGACTTAACGATGATAAAGACCTTCATGTGCATGACCAAGTAATGCTAGTCGATAAAGTTGACCCGAATATTCCATCTTCTTGGAAGTCGATCGGGGTGGCGCAGATCAAAACAATACTTGAAAAACCACTCGGTGACATTACTCAGGCAGACATGACGGACGGACGAAAATTTGTTTCTACAGATGAGCTTATCAAAGTATTTCGCGACTACTATGGTCCACATGTAGATGAGCAAGTGCCGGTTAAGATTATTCAGTTCACTTTTTCGCCAGTTAACGATGTCACAAAAGAGAGTGGAGCGACGCCAACTCTAAAGCATGCAAAACTGTTTGCAGACGGTGGTTCCAGGGGTAATCCTGGACCCTCCGCTGCAGGATTTGTATTGCTTGATGATACAGACAAAGTACTTGTTGAGAACGGTCTGTACTTGGGGGTTACGACCAACAACCAGGCGGAGTATCATGCCCTAAAGATCGGGTTAGAAGAAGCAAAAAAACAAGGAATAAACTCGCTTGATGTATATATGGATAGTATGTTGGTGGTAAATCAAATGAAGGGCAGTTTTAAGGTGAAAAACCAGGATCTTGTTGCAATTAATAAAAATTTGAAAGAGCTAGCAGGTCAATTTGCGCAAGTTACATTTACCCACATCCCCAGGGAGCTCAATAAAGTGGCCGACTCTATGGTTAACGAGATTCTGGATGCAAGTGGCGCACCTAAAAAATCAGTGCGGTTCGATAATAGATAAGCAAAAAATAGGGGTCAGGCTATCTGTAAGCCGGGTTCTGTTTTAACTAATCATCTATCTAGATCTATGATTGCTCATAGATTCGAGCGGATTTCTGACGAGCTCTAGCGGGAAACTAATGTTGAGCACATCTCCTTGCAGCAGACAGGGTTTACCATTTTGCATCGTCACCGATACAAATTGCGAGCTCTTACCTCGCTCGTTTCACCCTTACCCTCACGCCTCTGCACCCGATCCTTGCCAGCAAGCAAAGCTCGCTGCACCGGATCGTAGGGCTGCTGCGGTGTAAAAATCCTGCGAGGCTCAGTCTATGTATTTAGATACATTTCCTTCGAACTTCTCAGATTTTTACGTGCATCAGCTTCTTGCAGGGGCGTGAGGGCGGTTTCGTTTCTGTGGCACTTTCCCTAGGGTTGCCCCCGGTTGCCGTTAGCAACTGTCTTTTCCCTATGCTGCCCGGACTTTCCTCCTGTTAAAAAACAGGCGATTAGTCAATAACCTGACAAGGCTATTATACCATAAAAATAAGCACTTTCGTAGGAAGAGTGCTTATTTACTTTAACGAAATCTGGCTATTTCTTGGCTGCTTTAACGACTTCTGCAAATGCAGCAGGTTCGTTAACTGCAAGTTCGCTTAGAATCTTGCGATCTAAGGTTATGTTGGCAGCTTTGAGGCCGGCAATAAATCGGCTATATGTTGTGCCGTTCAGACGTGCCGCAGCATTAATGCGGGCGTTCCATAATGCTCTGAACGTTCGTTTGCGGTTTCGTCGATCTCGATAGGCATAGACCAAAGATTTAGTAACGGCTTGTTTTCCGCGCTTAATGCTTGATCGGTTGCCACGAGTAAATCCCTTAGTGGCTTTTCGAATCTTCTGATGCTTGGCGTGACCGGCAACACCTCGTTTTACGCGCATTATTTAGCTCCTAACTGGAGTTTAATGTTTTTGGCTGCACGTCCTGTTACACTTTCGGTGCCATCCATTTTGCGCTTGCGTGCCGCGCTCTTCTTTTGCAAGAAGTGGCTTCTCATTGAGTGACGACGCAATACTTTGCCATTCTTAGTGACTCGGATGCGATCTTTGGTACCACTATGGGTTTTTAGCTTTGGCATTACTGCTGCTCCTAATTACGAAACTTAACTGCTTACCATTTAATTGGGGCTGTTGGTCAACAGCGATTTGGTCGCCAAAGCCAGCGATTACTTTTTCTGCTAGCTTGAAGCCCAAATCTTTGTGGGCCATCTCGCGACCCCTATAAAAAATGGTGATTTTAACTTTGTGCCCGGCCTCCAAAAAGGCAAGAATCTTGCGGGTCTTAACGCCTAAATCGTGTTCACCAATCTTAAGCCCAAAGCGCATTTGCTTTACATCAACGCTCTTAGTGTTACGCTTATTCTTTTGTAACTGTTTTGTGCGTTGGTAGTTGTACTTTCCCCAGTCAACGATCTTTGCGACCGGAGGATTCGCATCGGGCGAGATCTCTACGAGATCAAGTTCTTGCTGTTCAGCGGCTGCCAGAGCCTCTGCACGGGTCAAGATACCCAATTGCTTACCTTCAGAGTCGATAACCCGCAGCTGAGGTGCCCGAATTGCAAGATTCAGGCGAACTGGCTTGGTGATACGTATTTCTCCTTACGACGATTAAGCTTGGATTTAGTGTAGCAGAGTCGACAACAGGGGTCAATATGATTTTATGCAAAAACTGTTTCTCGCTTTCGGTACTGCAACGCTTCAGCGACGTGGGGTTGATCTATTGAATCCTTATCATCCAAGTCGGCAATAGTTCGAGCCACCTTAATAGTTCTCATATAAGCCCGGGGCGACAGTTGCAGGCTTGCGGCAGCCTTATTGAGCAGTTGTTCTGCTGCTACAGTTAAATTTGCTGTTGCCTTAACCTCCTTATTAGTCATATCTCCATTAGTTCGATTGGTGCTATTGAATCGCTTAGATTGTACTTTTCGAGCCTTTTCTATTCTGCGGGCAACAGATGAAGTTGGTTCTGCTTTCTCGTTGTGTAGTAGTGCGTGATGCTCGACTTCATCGACATCAACATATAGATCGATCCGATCAATTATTGGACCGGATAGTTTGCGCTGGTATTTTGCGATTTCGTGGGGCATGCAGTTGCATTCTCGACTCGAGCCATAATAGCCACAAGGACAGGGGTTAGATGTGGCTAGAAGCATAAATCGGGCCGGATACACAATCGTGCCAGCTGCGCGAGATACAGAAATCACATGATCTTCTAGGGGTTGGCGCAGCGAGTCAATAGTTGTTCTATTAAATTCCAAAAGTTCGTCCAAGAAGAGTATACCGCGATGGCTCAGGCTTATTTCTCCGGGCTTAGGATGCTGACCGCCGCCGACTATAGATATATTGCTCGCAGTATGGTGGGGGGCTCGAAACGGACGCTCATCCATTATTTTTTCAAACTCTCTTCCTGCCAGGCTGTGAAGATGCGTTACCTCTAGCACGTCCTCTGGCGACATAGGAGGCAAGATGCCTATTGCAGCCTTGGCCAGCATGCTTTTACCGGTGCCAGGCGGGCCATTCATAAGAATGTTGTGATTACCCGCAGCAGCGATCTCGAGCGCACGTTTTGCATTTAGTTGCCCTGAAATCTCGGACATATCAACAGGAGCCAGTGCAGTAGATGTCGTGGCTGTATAACCCTTAGTCTCAACATGTTTGAGGGGTGCAAGAGAGTTCAAATGCCTATACAGCTCCACTAAAGAAGCAACAGGATAGAGCGTTATTCCAGGTACGAGTTTGGCCTGCTCTACGTTTTCTTGCGGCATGAAAATAGTCTTTAATGCGTGAAGTTTTGCGGTGCGGAGTTTGCCGATAATCCCACGAACCGGGCGAATAGACCCGTCAAGTCCCAGCTCTCCAATAAATGCCGTGTGATCAAAGTCAACCACTCCTGATTCCACTTGTTCGCTCGCAATAAGTATCGATGTCGCCATAGACAGGTCAAGACCCGCACTATTCTTTGGGACGTCACCTGGCGCTAGGTTTAGCGAAACACGTTTCTTTGGCATTTTAAGATTGCTTGAAGCAAACGCGCCACGAAGTCGTTCCTTCGCTTCATCAACTGCTTTTGATGCCGACCCAACAATCGTGATGGAGGGGAGGCCATTGCTCACATGCGTTTCAATTTCAACAGTCAGCCCATCCATGCCCGACTCTATTATGCCGTACACTCGACTGCCCATACTTAAGACTTATACACGACGAAATCTTTATAAACAAAAGCATAAAAAAACAGCCCTTTGTTTGGGCTGTTTCCCGAAATGTTTTGGTTTTTCGTTTTAGAGCGTTTTGGTTTGGACTTTGTCTTTTCGTGGAACAACGGCTTGCGAGAAGCCGTTGTTACAGATATGTTTTTGTTTTTGAGCACTTTTTTTACTCAAGTGCTACGCATATCTTATAAAGTGCTTATGGCGGTGTCAACACGAAAATTAAGAAAGTTTTTATAAACCTGTGTATAACTTTTTCAAGGCTTTTGCGATGACGCTTTATTTTGCGAGATTTAGTGTAGAATTTTTTGAAACTTATTTAGAAATTGTAGCTCCAGAATGTAGTCTTTGGTGGTGGTAGGAAGCCGCGACATAGGCACAGCCGCTAGCCCTGACTAGTACGAGTCAGCGCGGCTAATTTTATGAAGGGAATAGCACACTATAAAACCAAAGGGAAAACCTTTGAATCGACCGATCGATTGCAAACTCAGCCTAAAAGCAAGTAAAGCTATAAATAATGCTCATGTAAACATACAACTTCTAAAATCTTGCTATGCCGATAGCTTTAAAGTGGGAAAAAATGTCTATGCACGATGTTTTTATGGTCGCGAAGCAAATATGCAGTGTTTTCAGCCGTTTTAGAGCAAAAATGGTGTATTTACTCGCATTTCTGGCAAAACTTGCTTACAGAACCGAAACAAGGGGTGCACCTTATAGGGCGACCTATAATTTAGCGCCTATTAAAACAAACTGGCTACGTCAACTAGTAGTGATTTTGCAGGGTACGCACAAAACCAAACAAAACGGGGCAGCAATATAAAAAAATACACCCCCAGTAAGTAATAGAAATGCATATATTGTAATATTAATTACAACGAATAAATACCCAAAAATTTTTTAGAGTAAATCTGAATAACAGAGTAATGTTGAATAATAAACAATGAAAAATTATTGACAACAATATTATTTCGTAGTAACATTCACCAGTAAGTCTAAAACAAAAACTTACAAAAAATTCTCTTTATCGCTCCGTAAAGCCCTAACGGCTTTTGGGGCGGTCAGTCACAGCTAGGTTGGTAAGCGCTAAATATTCTATACAAAAAGGCGGATTTACCACCTGGCTCCTTATTACAACGTAGAGATGTATGTGACTGAACAAAATTGTTACTAGGGTTGAAGCGCTGTTATACTGGAGTTGAGTATGAAGCTTAGTAAACTATCAACAACTGGGTTAATTTCGGGGCTGGGAAGTGCTCTGATAATCTTATCAACCAATCCAAATCAAGTCAGTGTTGGCTTGATACTCTTGCCACCATTGCTTTTATTTTATGCAATCTTCGTTGCAATGTACCAATTGCTCGGGCGTGTTTCTGCTTTTCATAGCGGTAAATATAGTGCAAGGCGGAGTCTGTACGCTTTATTCTTCGCTGGTTTGCCGGTTGGTTTGCTGATATTACAATCAATAGATCAGCTAACAATAAAAGACGTAATTTTGTTTGGGCTTTTGGTCGCACTTCTTGGATTTTACTCAAGTCGCTTTACGTTAATTTCGTCTAGTTAGTATCATCAAACCCTCGTTCAACAGGTTAACATCTGCTATAATTTAGATAGTATGATCCCTGATGACACATATCAGCCTGAAGTTGATTTGCCGCGCCCCCAGACGAATGGTGGCGGTGAAGCCCGGCTGCCTACGTATCCAGCCGGAGCCGAGCAGGCATCGGTTAGTGCGGAACTACCTCAACATTCCCCTGCAGCCACACCTACGCAGCAACCGGCTGCTAGCCCTTTGTCTACTAGCGTGGTACCTCCCGCACCCACACAGTCTTCTCAGAATGATGCGGCTGCCGCAGGACAGGCTACGGCTCTTGCTGCCAATGATACAGATCTTATAGAGAAGGAATGGGTGGTAAAGGCTAAGTCGATTATCGAAAAAACTAAAGATAACCCTCATGAGCAGACGCGTGATATGAGTAAGTTTAAGGCAGACTACGTAAAAAAGCGTTACAACAAAGAGCTGAAAGTCTCTGAGGGATAGATCATGTCGTTCGTGCTTATTATGACTATAGTTTTTCTCAGTTTGCTATCTGCTACTGGGATCATTATTTTCTTCCACTCACGAAAGCTGCTAAGGGAACAGAAGAACTTTGAGCGTGGTCTTAAGATGGTCCCGCTGCTTATTCATCTTCCACCATCAAGCGAAGACATTGAAAACAACGGGCGAGACACGCGTGATGTGGTTGAAGAGAATATATCTAAGGCCCAAGTACTCTACAGTATCATTGCCAGCACTGTTAAGAAGGACTTCAAAAGTAAATTTTATGGGCAAAGGCACATCGCATTTGAAATAATCGGAACCAAAGGATTTGTTCACTTTTACGCTGCTGTCCCTGTTGCGCTCGTTGATGTAGTGAAGCAAGCGGTAATTAGTGCGTATCCAACAGCTCAGTTAGAAGAAGTTGCTGAACACAATATTTTTAGTCCTGTTGGTAGAATATCTGGGACTATTGGGGGCGAGTTAACCCTGAAGGAGCATTACGGGTATCCGATAGCCACCTATCAAGAGATTAAACGTGACGCTCTACAATCAATTTTAAATGCGCTTTCGACCTTAGACAAAGAAGACGGTGCCGGAATTCAGATCTTGCTGCGACCTGCAAATCCTGCCTGGCGTAAAGGGGCGCAAGAAGTTGCCTCGAAGAAACGAAAAGGGAAAGAAACTAAGAAGGGTGGCGCCCAAGCCTTTTCTATCGGATCCCAATTGCTAACGGCTTTCTATAAGCCACCAGAGGAAAAGAAGGATAAGGAACAAGAAAAAAAGAACGATCTCTCCGGCCTAGACCAGTCAATTCTTGACGCAATTGATGATAAAACTCGGTATCCTGGCTACGAGATCCTTATCAGAGTTGTTGCATCATCTAACATCTCACAGCGTGCCCAAGCGATACTAAATAACATCGTTGCTTCATTCGCACTATTCGACGCTCCGGGCAAGAACGGCTTTAAATACACCGTTGCAAAGGATATAGAAAGCTTTGTTACCTCATTTATTCTTCGATTTTTTCCTCCAGAGAACAATACTAATGTGCTCAATGCGGTAGAACTGGCCACACTCTTTCACTTCCCAGATCAGAAGAATATTCCTACTTCACAACTTGAACGACAGGCATCAAAACAAGTTGATGCTCCTCGTAACATCCCAGACGAAGGGTTGTTATTGGGATACAACATATTCCGAGGTGCCAAAAAACCAATTCGCTTAACGCTTGGTGATCGTCAGCGACACATGTATGTTGTGGGGCAAACTGGTACTGGTAAATCAACATTCCTAGAAAACCTAGCATTGCAGGACATGCTGAATGGTGACGGCTTCGCATTTGTTGACCCGCATGGCGACACGGTTGAAAAACTCTTAGCAATGGTCCCGCGTGAACGTACTGAAGACGTCATATATTTCAACCCAGCGGACATGGATTTCCCGATGGGTCTAAACTTGTTTGAGTTTTCCGACAAACACCAACAAGACTTCCTGATTCAGGAAGCAATCAACATGTTATATAAGTTGTACGACCCACAACATCAAGGGATAATCGGCCCCCGTTATGAGCACTGGTTTAGGATGGCTGCACAGACGATTATGGCCGATCCATCAGGTGCTACATTTATTGATATTCCAAAAGTATTTACTGACAATAAGTATGCCAAACAGAAGCTAAAACACGTGACAGATCATGTCGTTTTGGACTTCTGGAACAAGGAAATGGCGCAAACAAGCGACTACCATAAAAGTGAAGTTCTGGGCTGGTTCGTCAGTAAGTTCGGTGCGTTTATGGCTAATGAAATGATGCGCAATATTATTGGTCAAACAAAAAGTTCGTTCGACTTGCGCGAAATCATGGACAATAAAAAGATACTTCTGGTTAATCTTAGCAAAGGGCGAACCGGTGAGTTGAACTCCAAGTTGCTTGGAATGATATTCGTCATGAAGTTCCAAGCTGCTGCTATGAGTCGGGCTAGCATCCCTGAGAGTGAACGCCAAGACTTTTGTTTGTACGTAGATGAGTTCCAGAACTTTTCAACAGACTCGTTTGCAACCATCATGTCCGAAGCGCGAAAGTATCACCTTAACCTGATTGTAGCTAACCAGTTTACAACACAGCTGACAGAAGAAATACGCGATGCTGTCTTTGGTAATATGGGTACTATTGTTTCATTCCGCATTGGTCAGAACGATGTCGAAATGCTTTCTCGTTACTTTCAGCCGCTTTTTGACGGTGATGACCTCTTGCGTGTTCCAAACTGGAACGCTATTGTTCGTACCCTGATAGGCGGAATTCCAACGCAACCATTCAGTATGGCAGGACTACCTCCGCTTGGTACGCCGAACGATAATCTTGGGCAAGCGCTTAAACAACTATCTGCAGCCAAATACGGTCGTCCTAAAGCTCAGGTTGATAGGGAAATAGCCACACGACTTGCAACTCAAGAAGAGCCAGCTAGCGCCGCAAAGGGTGGCTTTGGCGGGGCTGGCGCAAGCAAGCCCTTTGGTGCTGCTTCGCCGGCTCCTCAACAAAAACCTTCTACTGGCTCGTCGTTCCTGGATGACTGGCTTACTAAGCGCAATAGTCCCCCAAGACAGATGCCTTCGTCGAGCTATAATGCACCGGCCGCTCCAGCTGCTGCTACGCCATCCATACAGCAACCATACCAGCCGGCACGGGCTCCTTCTGCAGTACCACCGCAGACGTCTGCCGTTAACCCACAATTACAGCCGTATCAGCCCTCTGTATCGCCGCCGACAACCTCTCCTGCGCCTTCAAACAGCCCTCAACAACTACAGCCCTACGCTGCTTCTTCTGCTCCTGCTCCTGCTGCAGTGCAGCCAGCAGCTGCCCCTATCGTTTCTCCTCAGCCTTCAGTCACTGTATCGACACCGAGCCCTGCTGTGACCCCACAATCGATCGACACTGTAACAAATCAGTTAAGCCCGACTGTTCCTGCTGCACAAGCAAGCGCTACAACTGCCAATGCAGGGGAAATAGATCTAAACCAGGTTCAAAACGATCCAGATCACCCAGGTACACACATTGCTATTAACTAAGTAGTGCTAGATTCGTTTGCCGTGTTTTGCGCGACCAAAGAGCTTAAAGACTAACTCAAAAAGAGTAGCTAATAAATACCCTGCACCAAAGGACAACAGGAAGACCCCAAAGTTATAACGATACCCGTAATGCCGAGCCATATACAAAGTGAAGCTACTGCCAATTAGCGCTCCAATACCTCCACCAAGCAGTCCAACTGGGCGAGCGACGGTTCTCTCTCCTACGGCACTAAGCACCTCAACAGGTTTTGTGTGCACAACTTTACTCAAGGGACGAGAAGTAGCCGGTAGCTTTTTGCGTACTCTTGTGAGGGTTCGATCAAGCATATGTTGCTTGAGCTCGCGGTTTATGAGGGGTTGGGCAAGTTTTGAGCCATTTTGCTCGCTGTTTGTATCGACAATAACATCTTTACCGCTCACGGCTTCTTGCGTTACTTCGCTTCGAAGATTTTCAATTTCCTTTGCTGCTTTTCTTGGGTCTACTGTTTCACGCTGTTGGTGTTTGTTTGCCTTAAATTCGTGCTGGGGGGTATGCTCTACGTGTTCGGCACTGTGTAATTGTTCTGGTCTTGGTCCTTGCGGCGCTCGTTCTGACATGCGTTAAACTCCTTCACCAGTTGCATATTCAACCTTAATAATGTCGAGCTCACGTCCTAGCAGGCGACTGCGTGCAAAGAAGTAGCCAACAACAAGAGTTATACCGAATCCAGCAGCAAGCGTTTCGCCAGGACCAGTGTTTGGTAATTGGGTTGTCGTAACTTGTTCGGTAATTTTAGGCACAGACTTAGGAAGCTCGATATTGATCGTTGTTTCACCATACTTATTAGTCATGACCATGTCGAATGAGCCAGGGTTAGAATTTGGAGTATTTACTTCTGGAATAGGGTTCTTTACCTTGACCCTAAAGGTCTTTTTCGTGCTTTGCCCAGCTTTGATAGTAATCTTCTCGTTCCAGCTCAACGTATTAGTCTTGTCATCAAAAACGCCACCCATCAGGGTATTGCCATCGAGCTGAGCATATTGCAGTACATCTGCTAGATCTTCTGGTGCTAAGGTCGTATCTTTGTCGTCACCATCACCATAGTTAGTCGTGGTTAGGGTGTATTCGATTACATCGCCGGCATTGGCCTTTTTGGTTGTTGCATCTTCAATATTCTGCGTAATGTTGCGTGCGCTCTTTTTGCGGCTAATTAACGGTTTGCCGTCCTCAGGCTTAATGATTACTTGAACTTTACAGCCTTCTGAAACCTGACCAACCGAAGTGTCGACTACCACTGCAGCGGTGAAGACGCCGCTCTGCTTGTACTCATGTTCAATCGTATGTTTGGTAGCAGTAGAATCTTTCTTTTCTGTTTTCTTGTCGCCGAAATCGTATGTATAAGACTTTATCGTTGCGCCGTTGACAGCACTTACCTTGGTTTCAAAGGTTCGCTTGGTGCGACCATCTTCTTTTATAACTTTCAAATATTCGCAGACGACTTTAGGAACCTTAACCTCTTCACATCCTGTACCAGAAGGGTTAAGGACTTGCCCAGCAGGGCAATCTATCCTGACGGTGTTGCAAACTTGTGTCTGACTCCAGTCGCGGGTCTGTTTTGTTTTAGTGCTGACATCTTGCAGCCAAGCTTTATTACATATTGTTGTCCCTGACGCTACACCTTGATTGACTTTGACCTTTATTTTTATGAAACCAGGGGTTCCAAATGCATCAGTATTACCGAAGGTGTAGAACGGAGGCGTGTTGTTGAACCACTTAAGGTTTGGATTCTTATTTTCAAATTTCCAGTCACCTTGCTGTGTTGATTCAAGTGTAACCTGCGAAGGAAGCGTATCATTAACAGAGAAGAACGCGGCTGGACCGCCTTTGTTTGCGTAAATGAGTGTGTAGTCTATGGTGTCGCCTGGTTTGACATCGCCCGTTGGTTGATTGAGCTTAGCAAGGGTTAGTTGTGCATCCGGTTGCGGCTGATCAAGATTAAAGTCCTTTAGTCGAACTAAATTACCGCAGTCGTACATGACCATAAGTAACTGATTATCGCTGGTTCGTGTTTCGAGTACTTTGGCTGATATATTTCCCCAGCTCCACATGTAGCGCCAATACAATGCCTTAGAAATACCAGGTACATTCACAGGGTGCTCACCGGCTTTTCCATATGCGTTGCGACCGATCGACATAAGCTGCCGATTGTTATCGGTTGCCTGAATCGTTTTCGTTGTAGCTGTCGCTAATTGATCACAACTAACTTTGTAGTAGTTAAGAAGGGTGCCGAACTGTTGATCGTTATTACGGCAATGGTTAACGGCTTCCTGCTTGGTTGAGAAACCGCACCGAATGATATCGTTGCCAGATGGATCACAACTATTACCAGCCTGAGCTGGTGCGATTGCAGCAAACACTTGCAGAACCATGGTTAATGAGATAAACCCAAATCCGAGGCGACGAATTGAAGACTCCTGATGAAGACGCTTACTATAAAAGGCAACTTGGTGGATCAGACTAGGATTGAATGGTAGGTTACCGATCAGTTTATTAAACATAGTATTTCCTGTTATTTACCCTTACGCTTATTGAACCATATCATGACAGCTTTTAACAACACTGATTAGTTGTTATTGCTAGCTTTTTTCGCTATAATTAATGCTCAAGAGTGGATAACTAGTTTGTAGACGAGGGTTTATTTATAGTGACTAAACAAAAAGAGTACGATTCTTCTCAAATTCAGGTGTTGGAGGGTCTTGAGCCGGTTCGCAAACGTCCTGGTATGTACATTGGCGGTACAGGTGTTGAGGGCCTACATCATCTGGTATGGGAAATCGTAGATAATGGTATCGACGAAGCACTGGCTGGATTTGCAACGGAAGTCTCAGTTAAGTTACTCGCAGATGGTGGCGTAACGGTTAGGGATAACGGACGAGGCATTCCAACTGATATTCACCCGAAAACCAAGAAAAGTACTGTAGAAACAGTGCTTACGGTGCTGCATGCTGGCGGTAAGTTTGGCGAAGGGGGCTATAAGGTTTCTGGCGGTCTACATGGTGTCGGGTCAAGTGTGGTTAACGCTCTATCTAGCAAGCTGAAGGTTCGAGTTTTTCGTGATGGCAAGATCCACGAACAGGAATATAAAACAGGCGTACCGCAGGCTGATTTAAAAGCGACGGGTAAAACTGACGAACAAGGAACCGAGATCACTTTTTACCCCGACGAGAGCATCTTTGAAACAGTCAACATTAACTACGACACAGTTTTGGATCGTCTCCGCCATGCTGCGTACCTCACCAAAGGGATTAGAACCAGTATTGAAGATGAGCGCACCGGCGACCGTTACACCTTTTACTTCGAAGGCGGTATTCAGTCGTATGTTAAACATCTGAACTACGGGAAAGACGTCATAGACGATGATGTTTTTTATGTTGATAAAACAGTCGAGGACGTACAGGTTGAAATTGCGCTGCAGTACACTGACGCTTTCAACGAAACAATAAAAGCGTTTGCCAACAACGTCTTTAACCCAGATGGTGGAACACATTTAACGGGCTTCCGAGCAGCACTTACAAGAGTGATCAACGATTACGCTCGTAAGAATGGTCTTATTAAAGAAAAAGAAGAAAACCTAACAGGAGAAGACACTCGCGAAGGCTTAACATCGGTTATCTTAGTTAAGCTGCCAGATCCCCAATTTGAAGGTCAGACCAAGAATAAACTTGGTAACCCAGAAATCAGGGGGCACGTAGAGCAGGTATTATCCGAACACCTGGCATATTATCTAGAAGAACATCCTGCAATTGCCAAGAAAATCATCGGCAAAGCCCTGTTATCATCCCGTGCGCGTAAGGCAGCCCGAGCCGCACGCGAGAATATCATTCGCAAGGGTGCGCTGGAAGGATCAGGATTACCTGGTAAGTTGGCTGACTGTTCAAGTCGTAGCCCGGAGAACTCCGAACTCTATATTGTAGAGGGTGACTCAGCCGGCGGTTCCGCAAAAAGTGGACGCGACAGCAAGACACAGGCAATTTTGCCATTACGAGGTAAGGTGCTTAACGTCGAGCGCGCAAGACTGGACCGAATGCTCGGTAATAACGAAATTGTGACCCTTATTAAAGCCTTGGGTGTAGGTATTGAAGAACAATTTAGCATGGACGGTCTGCGTTACCACCGAATCATTATCATGACCGATGCCGATGTCGACGGAAGTCACATTAGTACGTTGTTATTAACGTTTTTCTTCCGACATATGCAGCCGATAATCGACGGAGGACATCTGTATTTGGCAAAACCACCTCTGTATCTCCTCAAGGGTTCGAGTAATAAGCGTCAGTATGCATATAGCGATGCCGAACGAGATAAGCTGGTTGATGAGTTGATTGCAGAGCGTAAGGAACGAGGAACACAGATCAAGGCAGAGGATGATCGCAAGAAACAGGCAGGACTGTCAGACATCCAGCGCTATAAGGGTTTGGGTGAAATGGATGCAGACCAGCTCTGGGAAACGACCATGAATCCTGAGAATCGTGTCCTTGTACAGGTTAAGCTAGAGGATGCCGAGAAAGCCGATGCTATTTTTAACAAGCTGATGGGAACGGAAGTAGAATTGCGTAAAAACTTTATACAAACCCACGCAAAATTCGTGAAGGATTTGGATGTTTAATATGGATGATAATAAAGCCAATCAACCCCAAGACAGTGAAGTAGAACAGAAGCAGGTTAGTTTTGGGGCTGCGGAAATTCTAGATAGTACCCACTCAAGGAGCGTAGAACTTAGAACTGTAGAAGATGTCATGGAGGACAGCTACCTCCGGTATTCCATGAGTGTTATCGTCGCTCGTGCGCTTCCTGACGTGCGCGATGGACTAAAACCGGTTCACCGTCGCATTCTGTACTCGATGGAGAAGAATGGCTGGAAGCCAGGCTCTAAATTCGTTAAAAGTGCACGTATTACCGGTGACGTGATGGGTAAGTACCACCCACACGGTGATGTAGCGATCTATGATGCTATGGTTCGTTTGGCTCAAGACTGGTCAACACGCTACCTGTTAGTCGATGGACAGGGTAACTTTGGTTCAATGGACGGTGATCCACCGGCTGCTCAGCGTTATACCGAAGCTCGCATGGCAAAAGCAGGACAAGCACTCCTAGAAGACATAGACAAAGATACCGTAGCCTTCAGGGAAAACTATGACGGCAGTGAACAGGAACCAGAAGTTTTGCCTGCACGTCTACCAAACTTGCTCCTTAACGGGCAAATTGGTATTGCTGTCGGTATGGCCACCAATATACCTCCTCATAACCTCAGCGAGATTGTAGACGCTATCGTAGAACTTATTGATAACCCCGAAGCAACCCTTGATGATCTGTTGAAACATGTCAAAGGACCAGATTTCCCCACGGGCGGTACCATATACGGCAGAGAATCAATTCGTAGTGCTTTTGCAACAGGTCGTGGCGGTGTTGTGGTTCGCGGTGTAGCGAACATTGAAGAGACCAAAAAAGGTGTTCAACAAATTGTCATCTCAGAGATCCCGTACGGAGTTAACAAGGCAAGTTTACTCGAGAAAATAGCCGACTTATATAAAGAGAAGAAAATAGCCGGTATCAGGGACCTGCGCGACGAGACTGCTCGAGGTGTAGTGCGGGTTGTGATTGACCTCAAGAAAGATGCTTATCCTAAAAAACTTCTGAACCAATTGTATAAGCTAACTCCGCTACAGCTGACTGTTCACTATAATATGCTGGCACTTGTTGACGGTATTCAGCCAAGAGTGCTTGGGCTACAGGATATCCTACAGGAGTACATTAAACACCGACAAGTTGTCGTTCGACGCCGAACTGAGTTCGAGCTTAAGAAAGCCAAAGACCGTGCTCACATTCTAGAAGGGCTCAAGATTGCTTTGGATCACATCGACGAAGTCATTAAGGTAATTCGAGCTAGCAAGACGAGCGAAGAAGCCCAAACTAACTTGATTAAGCAGTTCAAGCTTTCGGAAATTCAAGCAAAAGCCATCCTAGCTATGCAATTAAGGGCTCTCACCGGTTTGGAGCGACAGAAGATTGAGGATGAGCTAGCTGAATTGATGAAACTTATAGCGCAACTTGAAGGAATTCTTGCAGACGAAAAGAAAATACTCAAAATCATTAAGGAAGAAATTCTAGAGCTTAAGAAACAATTTGGCGATGAACGACGAACAAAAGTCATTGCTGGCGAGCTCGGCAAGATGAGCGACGAAGATCTTGTTCCTGACGAACAAGTTGTAGTCACACTTACATCAGCAAACTATATTAAACGATCACAAATAGCCGACTACCGAAAGCAAAACCGAGGTGGCAAGGGTAAGCGGGGTATGGCAACTCGCGAAGAAGATGTAATAGAACATGTTGTAAATGCTAGTACACATGACTACCTACTGTTCTTTACAAACCGTGGACGAGTCTTCCGAATTAAGACATATGAAGTTCCTGCCACGAACTTAAGTGCAAAGGGCGTAGCTATAGTTAATTTGTTGCAATTACAGCCCGAGGAAAAAGTTAGTTCAGTTATTAATATTTCAAAGACCGACAAAACTGGACACTTATTTATGTGTACCGTTCGGGGTGTGGTTAAGAAAACGCCGTTTGAGCAGTATCAGAATGTCCGACAGAGCGGCTTAATTGCTATCAATTTAGATGATGGTGACGAGTTGAAATGGACCCGAATGACGACAGGCGAGAACGAAATCGTCATATCAACTTCGCTGGGCCAGGCGATTCGCTTCCACGAAAAGGATGTGCGACCAATGGGCCGAGTATCACGAGGTGTTCGTGGTATCCGTTTGCGTGCGGGTGATCAAGTAATCGGCATGGACACTGTACAAGAAGGTTCTAGCATCTTTGTAATCAGTGGTTCTGGCTACGGAAAACGAACCAAGATTGCCCAATTCACCCCACATGCACGTGGCGGCGTTGGGATACGTTCTGCAGTTGTTAACAGTAAAACAGGAAACCTCATCGGTGTTAAAACGCTTGCTGGCGATGATGGCCAAGAAGTAATCATAATTTCTAAGCTTGGACAGACCATACGTCTTGGGCTCAAAGATATTCCTGAACTTGGTCGCGCAACCCAAGGAGTCCGCATCATGCGTCTTAATGGGGAGGACCAGGTTGTGTCGTTGGCGTTAGTAGACAAGATCGTCAACGGTGAAGACGAAGACGGCGCTGAAGAAAATACTGAACTCGAATTGGGCGAAACTGCGCCCAAAAAGCCCGTAAAAAAGTGATGTAAGAATCACTACTAACTTTGCTAAATAACACTTGACACAAGCGTTATTGGCGGGGTATTATGGGGTTTGATCTTTTGGGAGCCCTGTTAAGGAATCTCTAAAAAAGACCGAACGTTAAAAATTGAATAGTGCAAATCAACGTCAGTTCAATAT
>CAZXLT010000013.1:0-24802 GCA_964641545.1 uncultured Candidatus Saccharibacteria bacterium | reverse complement strand
AATCAAGTTTGTGTCTAAAGAAGAAGCTTTAGAAAGCTACAAGCGACAGAATGCGAACAATCTCGATTTACTTTTAGCCATATCGCAAACGGATAATCCATTGCCGGCCACAATTCAAATTAAACCTAAAGATCCAAATCGGATTGAGACCATTAAAACATTTTTAGAAAAAAAAGATGTCAAAGAACTCCAGTCCGACGAGACTTCCTATTCAGGCGATCGAAAAGCAGCAATCGATAAAATCACTAGTGCCACAACATTTTTCCGTAAGGCTGGAGTTGCCGGAGTTGTGGTGTTCGCGTTTATCTCTATGTTAATTATCTTTAACACCATACAAATGGCAATATTTAACCGAAGAGACGAGATAACCATTGAGCGATTGCTAGGTGCGAGTACTGGTTTTATTAGGGGTCCCTTTATAGTAGAAAGCATCATTTACGGCGTGGTATCCGGGGTATTGTCGATAGTGATTATTCACTCGGTATTTAGCATAACCGCTAAAACTTTCGAAGCTAGTAGTTTGGGATTGCTCGATATTGATTTCTCAAACCAGTATTTTGCAAAAAACTACTGGCTGTTTGTTGGCTTGCAGCTCGGTGTTGGTGTGTTGATTGGCGCCATCTCCTCGACCATTGCCACACGGCGTTACTTAAAGTTCAAAACAAGTAGATAGGATATTGTAAATGCTTATGTTTCATGGTATTATTAAGGGGCTCATGAAAAAACAAAAACGAACAGTTAAAATGGGCAGATTGCTCCAATCCCTCTTGGTTGGAGTTGTTTTAGTAGTCGCGTTTGCCGGTGTTGTGCATCCAAAGGTTAAGGCTGACCAATTTGACCAGCAGATTAAAGAACTACAATCGCAAAATAACCAGAGTCAGCAGAAGATTGATGCTTTACGGGTTGAAGCGGGAAGTTTAGAAGCTACCATCAACGGACTCAATCAGCAGATTGCAGGGCTTCAGGCAGAGATTCAGACAAACGAGAATAAAAAAGCAGATCTTGAACGGCAAATTGCCGAAGCCGAAGCAGAGTTAGTAAAACAGCGTCGTGTGCTGGGGCAAAATATTAAAGCAATGTACCTAGAGGGGCAGATCACTACTCTCGAAATGCTTGCTAGCAGTAAAGACCTGAGTGAATTTGTTGACAAAGAACAGTACCGTAACTCTGTTAAGGACAAGGTGAAACATACCCTTGAACGTGTTGCTGATCTAAAGAACCAGCTACGCACTCAAAAAAACCAGGTCGAAGTACTTATTAAGGAAAAACAAGGTTTGCAAGACCAAATCGCGACGCAGAAAGCAGAACAGGATCGACTACTCGGCTTGAACCAGGCTGACCAGGCAGCAACCGACCAACAAATTAAAGATAACTTTAAGAGGATTACTGACCTCAAGCGTCAACAGGCAATCGAAAACATGCGCCTGTTTGGTGGCAGCGGCGGAACGATTGGTGGCGGTGGCTATCCATGGGGTAGTGCAGCTTGCATTCACACAGGTGCAGTTGACGGAGCATGTTGGAACTACGATTGGGCTGTAAACGGCTCAATTTGGAACTGGGCAACCGGCGGGTATGGATACAGAAACTGTACTGACTGGGTAGCATTCCGTGTGCGTAGTACGGGACGTCTTGTACCGAGCGGGCTAGGCAATGCCAATAGTTGGGATGATAGAGCGCCAAGCTATGGCTACGCTGTAAGCAGCCTTCCAAAAGAAGGTGCAGCAGCAGTTAGCAACAGTGGTAGTTATGGTCACGTTATGTATGTCGAAGCAGTCAATGGCGATGGGTCAATTATTGTGAGCGACTACAACCGTGCAGGCACTGGAAAGTACGACATGACTACACTTAGTGCTGGTACTGCAAGCAACTTGGTATACGTTTATTTCTAGGCAGCAGCTTTACCGTAAGCGGCACTACGCGCTACAATGTAGGTACTAATAAATCTTCGGAGGGTATGTGCACATAGCTAATGTTATTGGTTCTTTTGGCAAAAAAATTAAGGACAACAGCGGAAAAGTCCTTGTATATGTTGTTATTTCGAGTTTTATATTTAGCCTCGGTGTTCAGTTTGGCCGAGGAGAGATTGGCAATATAAGCCTTAAAAGCCAAAATGGTAACCTAGAGCAACTAGACTATTCTGCCGTCAAGGAAGTATACGGGGAGTTAAAGCAAGGGTTTGATGGCAGATTAGATAAAGAAAAGCTTGAAGATGGCCTTAAAGAGGGTCTGGTTAAGGCTGCAGGCGATCCGTACACAGAATACCTTAATGTCGAAGCCGCAAAAGACTTTAATGAAGACCTCAGCGGTTCGTTTACGGGCATCGGTGCAGAACTCAGCAAAGATGCAGCTACAAAAACAATAATAGTTGTTTCACCGATTGCAGGATTTCCGGCTGATAAAGCGGGCATAAAACCGAAAGACGCTATTGTAGAAATCGATGGCAAAAGTGCCTATGACATTAGTGTTTCAGAGGCAGTTAAGCGTATTCGTGGACCAAAAGACTCTGTTGTGAAGTTAAAGCTGCTTCGCGGTACCTCCGAGGCGATAGACCTCAGTATTACGCGGCAGGAAATAACTATTCCGAGCGTTGAAACAAAAATGCTAGATGATAACGTGGGCTATATCAAGGTTTCGCGTTTCGGAGAGGATACTGCGAGTCTGGCTGCTGATGCTGCCAAGGAATTTAAAGAGCAAAATGTTGCAGGGATTATTTTAGACATGCGCGGCAATCCAGGAGGTCTATTGGACGCAGCTGTAGATGTGTCTAGCTTGTGGGTACCAAAAGGACAAACTATTCTTACTGAGCGCCGTGATAACCAAATAATTAGTACCAAGAAATCACAAGGCAGCTCACTGCTTGGCGGAATTCCTACAGCGGTGCTCATAGATGAAGGTAGTGCCAGCGCGAGTGAAATTACCGCAGGGGCTCTACACGACCATAAACTCGCTAAACTTATTGGCAAAAAAAGCTTTGGCAAGGGTAGCGTTCAGCAAGTCCAGGACCTGAGAAAAGGTGGGATACTTAAGGTTACGGTGGCACGCTGGTTTACGCCAAATGGAAAAAACATCGATAAATCAGGCATTGAGCCAGATGAAAAAATAGAACGAACAGATGATGACATCAAAAATAACAAGGATCCACAGCTAGACGCCGCTATCGCGCATCTGAAGAAATAATTAAACCACTTGCGCGATCAGCGGTTTACAGGTAGTATCGTTGTATAAATGAGAGGATTTGTGAAAGGTGGCGAAGCAAACTAAGTATGTATTTGTTACAGGTGGAGTGCTTTCCGGTCTCGGAAAGGGTATCACAGCCGCCTCAATCGGAAACATACTAAAAGCTCGTGGCCTCTCCGTAAATGCTCAAAAACTCGACCCGTACCTAAATGTTGACGCCGGCACACTAAACCCGGCGGAGCACGGTGAGTGCTTTGTCACCAAAGATGGCGCCGAAACAGATCTAGATCTTGGTCATTACGAACGATTCCTAGATATCGAATTAACCAATAAGAGTTCTGTGATGAGTGGTAAAATCATCCGACAATTGATCGAGGATGAGCGGGCCGGCAAATTCCTCGGTGAAACTGTTCAAGTCGTTCCACATCTGACCAACGCTATCCAAAGAGTAGTTTTAGAAGCGAGCCAGGGTTTTGACGTGCATATTGTTGAAATTGGTGGCACCGTGGGTGATTATGAAGGTCCGGCGTTCTTCGAAGCGATTCGCGAACTTGGAGCCAAAGTTGGTAAAGAAAACTGTATGTTTGTGCAGGTTGTATATCTGCCGTACCTGTCAACTAGTAAAGAAATTAAGACTAAACCAGCCCAAAACGCAGCTCGCGACCTTCGCGCCATGGGGATTGTGCCAGATGTACTAGTGGCTCGCAGTGAATTTCCTGCAAACACAAGCGTAAAACGAAAACTTGCCGCATTTTGTGGTGTTCAGGAAGGTGGTATCGCAGTGCTACCCAATGCTCGTACCGTATACGAGGTGCCACTAACGCTTGAACAACAAGGAATCGGTGATTTTATTACTAAACAATTAGGCCTGAAAGCTAAGCGTCCAAATCATAAAGATTGGACAAAAATGGTCCAATCAATTGTAAGCTCAGCCAAACATAGTCACCGCATTGGAGTTGTTGCCAAATACCTAGACAACCAAGACACGTACATGTCAGTGTTTGAGGCGTTGCGGGCAGCGGCATGGGAGCAATCCGTTGGTCTTGAGATCGAATGGGTAGATGCCGAAAAAATTAGTAACCAAGCCGACGCAGCAGCAGCCTTGGCTGGACTTGATGGCATTGTAGTTCCGGGGGGCTTTGGATCACGAGGGGTAGAGGGCAAGATTCTAGCTGCACAATATGCACTGAAGCATAACCTTCCATACTTAGGCTTGTGCCTTGGTTTGCAGGTAGGGGTGGTTGCGGCGGCGCGTAACAGCGGACTTGCGGGTGCTAGTTCCGAAGAGCTTGATCCAAAGGGAGAAACCTTAGTAATTCACACCATGACACACCAGCGGGGCAAGGAAAACACCGGCGGCACCATGCGCTTAGGCGATTATCCTTGTGTGATCGACAAAGACAGTCTGGCTGCAAAGTTATATGGCTCTACAAAAATTACTGAACGTCATCGTCATCGCTATGAGTGCAATAATGCGTTTGTTTCACACTATCAAGATTGGGGCATTTGCCCAGTTGGTAAATCACCAAACGGAGAACTAGTCGAAATGATCGAGGCGACCAACCATCCGTTCTTCTTGGCTAGTCAGTTCCACCCGGAGTTTCGCAGTCGACCCAACAAGCCACATCCAATGTTTAAGGGCTTCATAACTAGCTTGCTTGCAAAATAGCAGTATTTCCCGTAGCATAAGCTGTATGGATGAACCAACTAAACACGATAAAAAACAAAAGAAAATTCTATTAGTAGAGGATGATGACGCACTTGCTAGCGTGTACCAAACGCGTCTGCAGGCCGAAGGTTTTGATGTTAAGCGTGTGCCAAACGGGGAAGACGCTCTGGCAGCCGCCCTCGAGTACAAGCCAGACCTCACATTGCTCGATGTTATGATGCCAAAAGTAAGTGGTTTTGACGTGTTAGATATTCTTCGTAACACGCCAGAAACTGCCAAAATCAAGGTTATTATGCTGACCGCGCTTAGCCAAGACAGTGATAAAGAGCGTGCCAAGAATCTTGGCGTCGATGACTACCTCGTAAAATCCCAAGTTGTGATTGCAGATGTGGTAGACCGCATCAAGCACCACCTCGGACTCTAATTAAGAAACTGATAAAAAAGCAGTAGTAACACGCTATTGCTTTTTTTACTATTTTATGCTAATGTTTAAGGTGTTAGATAAAAAATAAACATGACACCAGAAACACGTTCTCCAATAGAACCGGTCATTAGCCGTCAAAGCACTGCCTACAGGGCTGGTCATTTTATTGGTCGTATGTTGGGCAAGAAAAGCGAACGGGTGTCTGGTCCGGTTGTCGTTGATGAAGTGGAACCGCTGGGATTATCACCACTAGCCACCTCAAGTGCTGAAGCAAACGAGTCGGAAGTACTAGAAGAGACGCCAAAACTTGAGGACATAACGTACGAAAACTCACAGGAACTACTTGATGGTATCGGAGCGAAGCTTGATCACGAAATTGTGGACCTAGAAGAGCAGATTGCTGAATTAGCGCAAAAGGATGACAGACACTGGAATCTCAGGCGCAGAGTCGGAGAAAGAGAAGGTGGTCATACCGATTTTCGTGCAATCGATAAACACCAGGAGCGGCTGGGCCGGGCGATCTCTAAGAAGTATGGTGCACCAGGAGACCTGTACCGCCAACTCGAAAAACTCAAGCGCACATTACATAAACGACGCACCCAGAAAGACTATTTGCGGGTGGGCAACATTCTTGAGTTCGAAGAAGACGTTGATCCAAAACTTTTTAGACGTTTTTTACCAAATCCAGACGAAGATTTAGGCGAGAATTTTCATTTGCCAAAAAATCCAAATCCAACCACTAATCCCGCTGAAGCGCAGGAGCTTCTGAGGACATTGCCATTTGTCGAAAACGGGCAGATATGGGAACCTGGCAAGATGAAGGACGTGCCACAGCTTAAAATTAGGGGTAACTGGGAGTTTCCACTGGACAGAATTATCGGTGTTACGACTTTTAAGGACTGGTCTGGCCGGGGGAATGGCGAAGGCGACGGCAAGAGTTTTGAACCGGTAAACATAAAAGATATTGAAAGGACATCGCGAGGAGCGATTACTGACTACGCGCACACAGAAGATATGTCATGGCTATACGACGACTCTCCATTCGGTAATGGCATAGATGTGGAGATTGTCCGTGATGCTAATGGCGAGTTCTGGGGCATAGTAAGTGGAAATGGCTCACACAGTACTGCAGCAGCAAAACTCAGAGGAGAACGAAAAATTCCCATTGGTACAATTAGCATCAGACCAGAAGCATACATGCCCGAAATATATTTTGGCGTTAAGGAGCGTTTTGGAGCAGAGAAAGCCAAGACAGAGGTTGACATTTAACTCCGCTTATGCTAATATAAAAGTATAGTTCTCAAAAACAAAAAAGGAATCAAAACAATGGCAGCAATCGAACAAGGACAGCCCGACCCAAACGCAGAAGCATTTAAAGCCCCCGTCGAAGGTGCTATGCAGACGTCAGCGGCTGGTGCCGAAGCGCAGGGGAATGAGTTTGACCATCTATTTGGTGATGCGCCTCTGACAGGTTCAGTCGAAGCGGCAGCCGTGCGTCCCGACGCTTCCGCGGTTGTACCTTCAGTCGAAACTGGCCAAGCGCAGACTGCCGCCGTTGAAGCGGCAGCTCGTCGAACAACTACTACTACACTTCCACCTGCACAAACTAGCCACCGAGCAGGGTACTGGAAGCCTGCAACTCCTGACCAGATCGCAAATGCTAAGAAGTATGGCTTTGATCTTCAAGCCAACAACGATAGATATTACTCATAACGAGTCAATCAGAGCTAGCAAAGAACCCCGGGACATCTCGGGGTTCTTGTTGTTTGCGATACAAAACGACTATTCGACGGTGACTTCAGTGCGGCGGACTGATTTGCCGGTAAAGCGGCGGACTTTTCGAGAAGCGTAGTTTACGACTCCATCTTTTGCAGCGTGGATAGTGTAATTGCGTCCCAAAAAGGTACCTTTGCCAGCACGCTTGGTCTGACCAACCTGACGGACAATAACCTGACCAGCTTTAACTTTTTGGCCACCAAACAGCTTGACGCCAAGGCGCTGACCCGGACTGTCGTGAATGTTTTTGCTACTACCACCAGCTTTGACGTGTGACATCTTACTTCCTTTGTAATACTACTAGTTCACGCCCGACCACCTGGCCTTGACGATGGTAGATCAGATCTTCCGCCGCCGCATGAACAAACTTGAGCCTATTATAGCCCAATTCCTCGAGAGATTCAAGCGTTTTAAGGTGTTTGAACTCATTTCCAACTTTCCAAGCAGGAACTGCAATGCACATACGAAAACCGGGTTGTGTTTGCGCGGCAACGTTTTGGAGGAATTTCTTATGGATAAGGTTAACATCTTGCATGACTTCTTGCAAAAGGTCTGGTTTTGGAGGCGCACTAAAAGGTCGTCCGAGGTAAGTTTCGCAGGCAATAGTGTAAGGGGCAGGTATCCATTGATGTTTTGTCGCATCGGCAACTTCTAACTTATATAAAGGGTTTTCTGAACGATGTAGCCACATAAGATTTTTGTCTGAGTACTGTACCATTCGTTCATCCAAATCAGAGCCTGCAATGTCGAAGTTCATAAGGCTTGCTTCTTGCAGAACAACGCCGGTACCGCAGAAGGGGTCTAGCAGCACTCCGGCAGTCTGAAGGTCTGAATCCCCAGCTGCTAAGTTGATGATAATCTGCGCCAGTTTAGGTGGAAGCATACCAACTTTTGCGTCACGTGCCGGTCGACCGTGATCTCGCTTGGCATATGAGTCAATATCTTGTTCAGCAACCGTTTGCGCTAAAATGGTTTTATCGCCATTGCGGATTAGCAGAAGCTCCATTCCTAGACTGGATGTGAGCTGGTTATGCAAGACCTGCGCGCTATTAAGCGTGTGATCGACATTTGGAATGACTCGAACAGAGTGACCCAAAGTTTTAATGACTGTTTTTAACTGCAGAGCCGAGCGGTTCATTTGTGGCACTGAAACGTTTAGCCCTATAGAACTAAGGCCAAGTTTAATTTTTCCTTTAGGCAAATAATCTATATGTTTTGGTAGGGCGTCCGAGATGTAGCGAATATGCTTTTGCCAGTCGAGCGTTGGAAGTACTGTTAAAACTTTAGCTAGTTTTACGCTTCCGCCAAGTCGCGCAAAATTAATATCCTTAGCACTACGATTAAGCAGGCAAACGTTTTTTTCAATCAGTTGTACATTTTCGGCGCCATATAGACTTTCGAGTTCGGCAAGACCAAGGGCAGGCTGTCGCCCGAGAATGATAATAGATGGGAACATAGCATACAGTATAGCGGTGAACCTTCATTTACGGTATACCCGACTCCCGCATCAGCCAGCCGGCTCATAAGCGGAGCATATAACCCGCTGATTTCTTGGTGCCAGACATAATTTTCTTCTACGCTGCTCCCACGCCGTACATTAGTACGGCTTAGTGCGCTGCTCAAAGAGAAATTACACCTGGCACTCAAGTGCGAAAGTCGTGTATAGTTGAGGCAAAATGAGCCACAAAGCTAAAGCACGCTGGAAAGTCATTCTTAATATTGCCACGTTGGTCGGCTTAGGGCTATTGATCTACTCGATTCGACATGAAATTACCGAAAGCCTTCGAACAGTTGGTAGCATCAAGTGGTGGCTGCTCGGGCTACTCGTTGTCTGGCAGGGCTTGAATTATGATGCATATGTTCGCCAGAACAGAGGGTTATTTAAGATACTTGGCGAAAACAAGCTGAGCTATAAGTATCTATACCGAGTAATTTTAGAATTAAACTTTATAAATCATATCTTCCCAAGTGGTGGTGTTTCTGGATTTTCGTACTTTAGTTTGAGGCTCAAAGATAAAGGAATCAGTGGCGCCAAGGCTTCATTGGTGCAATTGATGCGCTTTATCTTAGTGTTTATTGCGTTCCAAGTTCTGTTATTTTTATCGCTCATACTGTTGAGTTTCAATGGCAAAGTTAATAACTTTGTATTGTTAACGGGCGGTTCTTTGTCGACCCTCATTCTTGTCGGAACGGTTGCTATTGCTTTTGTAATTGGAAGTAAGAAAAGAATTAATGCGTTCTTTGGCTTCGTAACAACTGTAATAAATCGGGTAATTCACGTAGTTCGTCCTAAGCATCCAGAAACAATTAACGTTGCGCGAGCGCAGGTAGCTTTTGAGCGATTACACGAGAACTACCTGTTAATTAAAGCTGATTACGGTGCGCTGAAAATGCCACTGGTGTGGTCTATGGTTGCTAACCTTACGGAGATCCTAACTTTGTACACTGTCTATATTGCGTTCGGACATTGGGTGAACCCTGGTGCTGTAATTCTAGCGTTTGCAGTTGCCAATTTCGCTGGCTTTTTATCGATTCTTCCAGCAGGTATTGGTATTTACGAAACCCTGATGACGGCCGTGCTAGCTGTAGGTGGTGTGTCGCCAGCAGTAAGTATCCCGGTTACAATTATGTACCGCATTGTTAGTATGTTCATACAGCTGGTGCCTGGCTATTACTACTATCACAAGTATCTGCACAAAAAGACCAAAGCATGAGCGATCTAGTTTTCCAGGTTAGCGATTTTGTGGCGTTATTTAATCAGACCATTGAACATGTATACCCAAGTGTCACGATTGTTGGTGAGTTAGCAAATTTTAGAGTCAGCAAAAACAAGTGGGTTTACTTTGATCTCAAAGACGAGTTTTCGAGTATCAAGTTTTTTGGGACAGTTTACGCTTTGCCTGGTCCACTAGAAGACGGCATGCTGCTAGAAGTAACTGGTGCCCCACGCCTACACCCCCAGTTTGGGTTCTCGATTACTGCGCAGCTACTTCGTCCCGTGGGGAAGGGCTCCATATTGCAGGCCGCCTCGTTGTTGGAAGCTAAGCTAGAAAAAGAGGGATTATTCGATGCGCAACGCAAACGAACGCTGCCAACTGTCCCAGAAACAGTTGGCTTGATAACCTCTGGCGAGTCGGCTGCATACAGTGACTTTATAAAAATTCTCAATGCACGATGGCAGGGAGTAGATGTTATGTTTAGCGATGTGCAAGTTCAAGGGGCCATTGCTGTAGAACAGCTCGTGAGGGCAATCGAATTGCACAACGAGCAAGCTACACCGCCGGAAGTGTTAGTCATTATCCGTGGTGGTGGCAGCCCAGAAGACCTGGCTGCATTTAGCAGTGAGCAGGTTACACGCGCGGTTGCGGCAAGTCGCATTCCGACCTTAGTTGCAATCGGACACGAGAATGACATCAGTTTGGCCGAATTAGCAGCCGACCTGCGTGCAAGCACACCCAGCAATGCAGCCGAGTTATTGGTGCCGGATCGACGCGATGAAAAACAAAGGCTGGAACACTACTCTGGACAACTTTCGCAGGCAGCAAAAAACTATTTACGCGAAAAACAGCAAGGCTTATTGCTCTGGAATCAACAGGCACGACAAACTATAGAACACCAGATCAGCCTTCGTCTTCAAGAGATTCATAGCAAACAACAAATATTAGAAGCACTCAATCCGCGTGCCGTCCTAAAACGAGGATATGCAATCATCCGTCGCGGTACAAACAACATTGCGCGGGTCGGGCAGTTGCATGAAGGGGATATACTTGCTATAGAACTCCAAGATGGTAGCATCAAGGCTAAGGTACAATAAATGACAGTGAGTAACTCGAAAAATTATCGCGAACTAAGTGCAGAGCTCGAGACCATACTAGATCAGTTGCAAAGTGGCTCCTTGGACGTTGATGACGCGCTAAAAACATTTGAGCGCGGACAGGCGGTTGTAAAGCTGTTGCAGGCAAAATTGCAGCAGGCAGAAAACAAGATTAAAAAACTCCCCACAAAGTAGAAACTGTGCTACCATAACCGGTATGAAACGCTTAGATCAGCGTGGTGAAGGTCACTTGCTTATACCATTTGTTATCTCTGTAATCTTGCTAGTAGCCAGTATTGGCTTTGGCGGCTGGGCGTTTATGGGCCGCAGTGATTACAAAAACAACGTTGATGAAAAAATAGCAGAAGCCGTAGGAGCCGCCGAGGAGGCGTTAAGCGCCAAGAAAGATGCTGAATTTGCGGAAAAAGAAAAGTCTCCCGTTAGGTCATATACTGGTCCTGCTGCCTATGCCAGTGTAACATTCTCGTATCCTAAAACATGGAGCGCGTTTATAGATGAAGCAGCAACCGGTAATACGGTAATAAGCGGCTATTTTCATCCCAACGCAGTTCCGGGCTTACGAGAAGGAACCAACTATGCGCTGCGTATGCAGGTTGTAGAAGCAAACTACAACACTCAACTTGGAAGCTTTAGCTCGTCTATAAAAAACGGCAAAGTTAAAGTCTCCCCATATAGCCCCGCAAAGGTTCCGACCGCCAGCGGTACTCGGATAGAGGGTGAGATTATTTCTAAGAAACAAGGTGTTATGTTGCTTGTGCCTATTCGTGATAAGACGCTTCGAGTTTGGACTGAAACCAATGAGTACAAAGCTGACTTAGACAACATAGTTCTTCCTAGCCTGACCTTTGCTCCGTAGTGCTATACTTCTTGTAGGCAAGGGTAGACAACAAGAGGGTAAAGGTGTCAAAAGAGTTATCTAGTGAGTACAAAAAGTATACGCTTAACGAGCGTCGACTGCTTGCTGTGTTGGCTCAGCAGCTCAAAGTACCGCTTGTACAGATAACAAAACTAACCGAGGTTCAAACTACTGCTGGGCAAACCGACACAATTCATGCAATTGCTCAGGCGGCAACAGACCTCGTTGAATATTATCAGTATGCTTTGCTGGCGCAGGGCAGTACCACGAATCTAGAGCCAGTTTCATTGAGTGCGATTTTTTATAACTCAGCAGCGCGGCTCGAAAAACTCGCAAAGTTATATCGTTGCGACATCAACATAGACTTATCTGGTAGCTTTCCTCCAGTTTTAGGGAGTTCAACCGAGTTGGAAGCTGTCATGACAAGCCTGGGATCGGTCATGATTGAGGCGCAGACCCAACAGCAAGCAGCGAAGCGTGGCGTCATAACGTTGGCTGCGCATAGAAGCAGGTGGGGCTTGGTGGCTGGAGCCTACAGCCAAGATGCTCGATTTAGCTCAAAAATACTTCGACAAGGAAAAGCCATTTATGGCTATTCAAAGCACCCGCTTAATCAAGCCATTGCATCGCCTGCGGCAGGTGTTTTTATTGCAGAAGCGTTGCTTCATGGTATGTCTAGCGGGTTACACGCAGCGCGTTTTCGAAAACTTTCCGGCTTGGCTGCAACGCTTACACCTTCTGCTCAACTAAGGTTAGTGTAATGCCAAAGATTCTGCTTCTCGAACCAGATTTAATACTTGCTGACTGCTACAGCAATTTTTTAATTCAGCATGGCCACAATGTTATTAAGTGTGTTGATGCTCAGGATGCCATTGAAAAATGCGATCAGATTAAACCGGACGCTGTTGTTCTGGAGCCTTTGCTTGCATTACATAACGGGCTAGAGGTTATTTATGAACTGCGTTCGTATAAAGACTTTCAAAAAATTCCAATTATCATCCAATCGTATATGCCGGAAGATGAATTTATGATAAGTCCAATCACCAAAAGATTTGGCATCACCGCATATATCCATAAAAGTACTACGCACTTGACTGATCTGAGCCAAGCTCTCACAAACCTTTTTGCACCGGCATGAAACATACGGTAAGCACGGCCATAGTGTTATCTCGAACTAACTATAGTGAGGCCGATCGGATTATTACGGCACTAACACCAAATGGAAAAATTCGTTTTCTAGCAAAAGGGGTTCGAAAAATAAAAAGTAAGCTAGCTGGTGGCATTGAACTATTTTCTATTACGGAGATTACCTTACTAAAAGGCAAGGGCGAGTTACAGACGCTAATTTCTGGACGGTTGCAATCGTATTTCGGAAATATTACAAAAAACATTGAGCGAACCACCGCTGCGTACGAAGTCCTAAAAATCGTTAATCGCATAACCGAAGATCATGTTGAGCCAGAATATTACGAATTAACAAAAAAAACTTTCGAAGCTCTAGATGACCATAAATTATCGGTTGATGCGGTCATAGTCTGGTTTCTTGTGCACTTACAAGACTTGGAAGGTAAGGGTCTGAACCTGGCTAGAGACACGAAAGGTAATCAACTAGTACCGGCAGAATCGTATTCATTCTCGTTTGAAAACATGTGTTTTTATCCAGGAGTAGGACCTTTTACAAAAAATCATATAAAATACTTACGGTTAAACTTATCGTTTGATAACCCAAAAAAAGTAGAGCAGCTAGTCGTAAATGAAAGTGTCTTGGGACAAACGTTGGGACTATTAAAAAAGATCGTAAGATCAGAGTATTGACTTTTTAACACATAAGTTATATAATGTATTAAATATGACACATTCCGGTTCTTTAAGTTTAGAACGTGCAGCAAGCCATTCGAATGGTAATGCATTATCAAGACAAGTTTTGAATGGTGACTTGCTTGCACGCATTAAAGAACATTTTGAGGTTGATAACAAAACATTATTTTGGGATGTAAGCATACCGCTTGATCAAAGCGGTAGACCAGTTATTGACCGCAATAACATTGATCCAAGTGTACTGAGTAAGTACAGAGGAAACCTTGGTATAGCAACTGATGAACAGGGAGGTTTATCGCTTAGCCTAGGTGGGTTTTATCGTTCTCGATATAATCCAGAACCAGTGTCCGTTGGTCTTCCTGTAATAGGCGAATCAACAGGTGTTTTTGCTCCGCAAGACGAGCCTGAAACGTTTAGTGGTCTTGAATTTCATCTAGATGCCTCTGGTCACATTACTTTTAGCGCCACCGATACCGAGGGGGCAGCTACTCCCGTATTCGACGGGTCAAACCCAAGTGATCCGGACTACGAGCACATGGTTAACTTTGCAAAAAGAATGTTGATTATTCCATTTCACGAAGGAAAAAGAGAACCTATTGTTCCTGCCGTTAGTATGCACCCCATAAACGCCTAAGTGCTTTATTCACAATTCATTCTTTGGCAACAGGTAGAGACCATCAGATAAGTTTCTGCTATACTTCTGACTAATGAGCGAAGTAAAATTAGAAGATATTGTTAGTTTATGTAAGCGCCGGGGCTTTATTTTTCAGGGCTCTGAGGTTTATGGCGGATTAGCGGGTACCTGGGATTATGGTCCGTTAGGCGTTGCTCTAAAACGAAACATTATGCAGTTGTGGTGGAAGATGTTTGTTGATGACCGCGACGACATGGTTGGCGTTGATGCGGCAATACTCATGAACCAAAAAGTTTGGCAGGCAAGCGGGCACACAGACACTTTTTCCGACCCATTAGTTGAATGTAGTAATTGTCATGCTCGTTTTCGTGAAGATAAAATAGACACAAGCAAATGTCCAAACTGTGGCCAAAAAAATACTTTCGGCGAAGCTCGTCAATTTAACATGATGTTCAAAACACATGTTGGCCCAGTTGCTGACGACGCAAGTATTAGCTACTTGCGGCCCGAGACAGCACAAGGTATTTTTACCAACTTTAAGAATGTCGTCGACACACTATACCCAGATGTTCCGTTTGGTATTGCACAGCAAGGTAAGGCCTTTCGTAACGAAATAAGCCCGCGCGACTTTGTGTTTCGTTCGCGAGAGTTTGAGCAAATGGAAATTGAATATTTTATTCACGAAAAAGATTGGCAAAAACAGTTTGAAGCATGGCGAAAAGCAGTGCACGCGTGGCTAGAATCGCTCGGCTTGCCGAAAGAAAAAGTGCACGAACTGGAAGTTCCTGACGAAGACCGCGCTCATTACAGCAAGAGAACAATAGACTTTGAATATGACTTTCCACACGGACGTGACGAGCTACTTGGCATGGCTTACAGAACAGACTTTGATCTGATGAACATCCAGAACAACAGCGGTAAGAGTATGGAATACCGCCCGAAGGATGGTAGTGAAGCATACGTACCTCATGTCATAGAACCAAGCTTTGGTGTCGAGCGAGCGCTCATGGCTGTAATTGACGCAGCCTACACAGAAGATGAAGTAAACGGTGAAAAACGAACTTACCTAAAACTTCCTGAAAATCTAGCGCCAGTCAAAATGGCAGTTTCGCCACTTCTTAAAAACAAACCAGAATTAGTCGAAAAAGCCCAAGAAGTCTACGCGGCAATGAAAAAGAAATATGGATCGGTTATGTGGGACGACAATGGAAACATTGGAAAACGCTACCGACGCCAAGACGAAATCGGAACTCCAAAATGCGTGACCATAGACTTCCAAACACTCGAAGATAATACGGTGACAATGCGAGACCGCGACACAACAGAACAAACTCGAATCAACATTACTGAACTTTAAAGAACAAAAAAGGTACATATGAAAAAACCGAATTTCGGTAAAGACGTTACTGTCTTGTTGATTGAATCTGCGCTGACCAACTTTATATTGTTTATGCCAGTGGCCTATTTGTTGTTTAGAGATTTAGGCATGAACCAATTTCAAATTGGCTTAATACAATTTGTGTTTGCGGTGACAATGCTTTTATTCGAAGTGCCTACAGGCTATTTTGCAGACCGGGTGAGCAGAAAAATCAGTAACGCTAGTGGAGACATTTTCTTGGCAGTTGCAGTTCTTATTTACTTTTTTGCAACCGGTTTTTGGCATGCAGTCATGGCGGAAGTTATATTCGGCATAGGACTAAGTTTGACGAGTGGGGCAGACACGGCACTATTAAAAGCACATTGTGAAAAAAGAAAGTTGCCATATTTTGCTATTGCTGCGCGCATGCAAAGTATTAACTTTGTAATGATGGGGCTTGGCGCGATTGCGGGTGGTGTAATGGGTGCCCATAACATACGCTGGCCGTTTGTCGCGCAGGCGATCGTTTTCTTATTTTCGGGTATGCTTGCGTTTCAAATTAAGAATGCCGGCAAGCGTAGAGAAAGTAACATACATCCAGTGCGAGATGTCATGCAGATTGTGAAGTATTGTTTGCGCGGACATCCTCAGCTTGCGTGGCGCATTGCGTTGAGTGCCGGTTTAATGGCGTCAACATTCTTGATGGTCTGGTTTATGACACCTACATTTTTAAAAGCGGGAATAGAAATAAAGCTACACGGTTTGCTGTTTGCTGCTATATCAATTGCAGCAATCGCCGGAAGCGAGTTTATTGCCCGAAAGAAAACAATACAGATGACCACACCATTCCTCATTTCGGCAATCGCGTATATTATTCTTGGTTGGAAAATTTCACTCGCGACTGTGTTAATTTTCCTATTTACAAGCTTTGCTCGTGGTATTAATACAGCACGCACAAAACCATACATACAAGAAGTTGTACCAGAGGATATCCAAGCTACAGCGATTTCTGTGTTTGGTATGGTGTATAAATTGGCAAGCAGTTCGCTGGGACTGCTCGTAAACTACATCGGCAACTTTAAATTAGAATATGGCTTGCTTGCTGCTGGTGGCATTTGTTTAGTTTTCTGGAGTATTTTTAGTTATGGGAGGTCAAAGTATGAAACAGGATGAGGTTTTAGAATTTTTAAAGCTTTGCGATGATAATGATATTCAAGTTTGGATTGATGGTGGTTGGGCAGTCGACGCCTTACTAGGCAGACAAACGCGGGAACACGAGGATCTTGATATAGCGCTGAGGCACACAGATGCCGAGAAACTACGGGAGATTTTAGAAAGACAAGGTTATAAAAACGTACCGCGTGACGATACCAGGGATTGCAATTTTGTACTTGGCGACCAAAGAGGAAGATTAATTGATTTCCATACCTTTGAGTTAGACAAACGCGGGAACAATACGTTCGGAGTGGCGTATGAATCCAAACATTTAACTGGATCCGGGATAATTGGAAACAAGAAAGTTCGAACAATCGAGCCTACATGGCTTGTAAAATTCCACACGGGTTACGCTGTTGATGAGAATGATTATCATGATGTTAAACTTCTATGTGAAAAGTTTAATCTAATCATCCCAGACGATTACACTAGATTTACAAAGAACTAAGTTGGTATGATAGGGGCAATATGAAGGCAGCGGCTAGTACGACAATCAGTCAACCAATTGCTCAAGTCTTTACTGATTTTGCCGATCTTGAAAAACGTTCCAAATTTAACCCGAGCATTACCGAGCTTAAAATAACCTCAAAAGAAGTAGCCGGTACGGGTGTAACCTGGGATGAGAAGAGATTCGAAGATGGCATACAAAAAAGCGGTCAATTTTTAGTAAGTGATTACAAGCCTCCTCGCTTGCTGGTTCTAGATATTCACTCGATGGGTGTGACGTATAAAGTGCGCTACAACTTTCAGCCAGAAGGAGCAAACTCTACCAAAATAATTGCCAGCATCGGTGGGCAGCAAAAAGGTTTGTTGGCAAAGCTCATGCGACATTTTTTATCTGACAACTCAAAATTCGTTCATGATGAGCTACAAAAAGAACTCGACAACTTTAAGGTTATAGCCGAGAAGACCTCAGCGTGATTATTTACCATACCGATGGCAGTTGTGAGCCAAATCCTGGGACAGGAGGATTTGCCGTTATAAAAGACATGAAGCCGGCAATAACGGGCGGTGAAGATAACACTACTAATATCCGGATGGAGGGCAAGGCAATTATTGCAGCCCTGGAAGACGCTGCGGGAGAAAACTGCGAGATTTATACGGACAGTGAATTTTGGATAAATGTAATCACAAAGTGGTCGTTAGCTTGGGAAAAAAACGGCTGGAAGAAAAAAGGTGGAGAAATTAAAAACCTCGATATAGTAAAAGAGGTGGTGCCGTTATACCGACAGTCAAATGCGACGCTTGTTTGGGTTCGTGGGCATAATGGTCATGATGGTAATGAACTTGCAGACGAATGGGCTAACAAAGCGCGGCAAGAACATCTCAAAACTAATAAATGATATCATGAACAAAGTGACAAAACCGCAACCCAATGGCAACTTTGCCTTTATAGATAACCAAAACCTGAACATCGGTGTGCAGCGCCTGGGCTGGAAGATGGACTGGCGAAAATTTCGAAAGTTCCTTAACGACCAGTACGGTGTTACTACAGCGTACATGTTTATTGGTCATATGCCAGAACACGAAGACATGTATCTAAAGTTACACGATGCTGGGTACCTAATAGTTCTAAAGCCTACGTTTGACATGACTCGTCCACAACCAGAAGTAAACGAACCGCAAGCTACAGAAGAAAAAAAACAAATCAAAGGGAATGTAGACGCCGAGCTGGTTCTGTGGGCGGTAAAAGAAATGCCGAAGTATAAAAAGGCAGTTATTATTTCCGGCGATGGTGATTTTTATAGCTTAATTGAGTATCTCGAAGAACAAAAAAAATTATTAAAAATTCTGACGCCAAATGCCAAGTACTCCAGCCTGTACAACAAGTATAAAACGTATATCGAGCGCATCGACAAACTTAGAAAACAATTATCTTACCGAGATGGAAAGAGAAATGTCCGCCCCAAAAATACCGACAAAACGAATTGAATTTAAGCCAGATCTTACCCCAAAACAAATGCTAGAATTTGGCATATTCGGTGGTGCGTACTTTGATGACGAATCAATAAAAGAATTTCCAAAAGAGTGGTTTACAAATGCACGCCTAAGCGATCATGGTCCAGACTCTAGCTATAACTATTTTGGAATTATGGCGAGCCAGCCACACAAGGTTTGGTTAGAAAAAGGTTGGATACACGAAGCCGATCCTCTGGGTTGGTTTCAGTGGTATTGCCGGTATTATCAAGGGCGGAGAATGGCTGGTGAAGACGAGCGGCAGATCAAGCGTTGGAATGCTATAAAACGGCATGTTGCGCAGGTTAAAAACGCCTGTCACCCAGGCGATGCGACATGTCACACGAAACAGCGACAGGCTTTATTGCATTGGGCCTACGACAGCCGAAACATTTAACAAGCACTAGCATTAGACACCAGAGAGTACTCGGTGCATACTGGTCGTCATGTTGTCATCGAATGGTGGTTTTTTAACACCCGAAGAAATTGGCGTTATCGAGCAAACGGCGGTTTTGCCTGCAGTAAGAGCAATCGCAGGTCCAGATTTTTTCAGCGTGCCTGGTTCTGAATACCATGCTGAAAAATTACTCCCGCATTCTCGTGGTTTACGTCGTGTAATAATGCATTGCCTAGTGTTTGACGACCCTCACGGCGACAGCGCAGATCCATTGTATAGTGTTGCACTTACCGAAGAAGAGCGGATGCCCGACGATACCGAACAGCTCATGAGCTTTGCCCAGTCATGCGGTGGCGAAGGTTCAAAACTTGCAAACTATCAGGATAGAGCCTGCGCATGGAGTGTAATTCAGTATTATTTTTCTAACGACCCAAATACACCAGCATATGTTGATCGATACGATGAACTTCAAGATGACGAGGGAACCACACTTTGGGAGCCTTCCGATGTCGAGGAGGATGCTGAAGAACTACGGGACGGAAGCGAGCATATGTTAGACGAACATGAAGACGCCTTTAGCGAGCTTGCAGAAGGACTTGAAACAGGCATGACGTGCACCGATTGCATAGGTGCGTTAGCGGTTTTGGGCGAGTTAGGAGTGCCTTCGGATAAAATATCAGAGCTCATACGTGCAATTAGCTAGACTTTGCGCAACACTCGGGGCATAATTCTAAACAGTATAAACAAAGGGGGAAGTATGGAAGTGCAAATAAATTATCTCGCGGTCTTTTTAGCGATGATTAGTTCGATGGTCGTTGGCTCTATATGGTACGCGAAAGGTGTCATGGGAAAAGAGTGGGCAAAAATGGTCAAACTGAGCGATAAAGATATGGAAAAAGGTGCGGGCAAGGCAATTGGAATTACAGTTGTCGTTTCCTTAATCACTGCTTACGTTCTGGCGCATGTGGCCTATCTCTCTAATCACTTTTTTCAGCATTCGTTTTTGCAAGACTCACTAACTACAGCTTTTTGGCTATGGCTTGGTTTGGTAGCGGCGCGAATGATCACGCACGATGCCTTTGAACAGCGTCCAACAAAACTGACTGCTATGAACGTAGCGCACGAGCTAGTAACACTGCTGGTTATGGGTGGAATTATTGGACTTCTAAAGCCCTAAAACTAGTGAATTCCACGAGGGTTTAGGCGAGGGGGGCAGCGTTTTGTGAAGAATAGTTTTCCGTCCGCTGTTTCTTCGAGTGTAACGGCTGCGTTTGTCCCAAGCTTTGCGACTACTCTGCGCATTCGTTGACTAGTTACAGTTATACCAAGTTTTTGTGCTATTTCCTTGGTGGTCAGTTTTGTAGTTGGGTCTAGCTGATCAAATAGTTCCAGTAAGCTTTGGTTAAAGTCGACCAACTCACTACGTGCGGCGTGTCCGCTACTAAGATTACTTCTCTTGTAAAGAGCGGGTATCGCCCGACGATGCCAAGGGTGATTAACAAGGTCGTCCATCGATTTTAGCCCAGACTCGACTGCTGCTGGCTCTCGGAGAATAAAGCCTGTAGACGCTCTAAATAACTGTCGCGCTAGTTCAGCTTTTCCTTCCGCAAACCGCCAGGCGAAAAGTGGTGGAGCTTTTTTTATCTGAAACTTTTCTACTATGCCTAATTCATGCAATTGGCCGAGTGTTATTGTCGTATTCCCATAGCTTAATGCCGTATGCTCGTCAGCAATTTCCTTTGCAGTAGCTTCTTCGTGCAATAGTAACGAACCAAAGACTCTAAAACGATTTGCTTGAGGTGAAACTACTTCTTCGCGAGACTTGTTACGTTTTCTATCTTGGCGCAAACCAACCCAATTCCGAATTGAGACCCCGTGTTCGATTGAAAAGTCTCTCAATAGGGTGCCGCCTAATGCGGTTGCCACGTCTCCCATTCTGGTTTTCTTAATCTGCCCATCGCCATCTACAGAAAGAAAACCCGGCGGCATTCGATCCGTAAGCCCTACAATGAAATTTGTTAAGGTCAGAATATCATTTCCGATTTCCAGAGCATCAAGTAGCTTAGCGTGTACTTCGGAAATTTCTATAGGGTCTTCATGGCTCCGGGGAATAAGACCCAATCGAAGCGCATCCAATTCATTTGTATTAACACTAAAAAGGTAAAAAAGCTCTCGTTCGCTCATAATTGGCGACAACGGCTGCTCGGCTAACGGACCGATTGCGTCTGTATCGGCATTAATATATTCGCCAACAGTCCTGGGGAAATAAGTATAGTCTGGTGAAAATGACATAAAAATCCTGGAAACGTAGAGATCTAAAAGCTTAATTATACAACAATAAATACTTTCTGAAAAGGGCAGGTGGTCTTTTCGCTTGCTAAAAGAGTACAATAAGATGTAAAGGAGTGGTCATGACCGATACAACAGTCAAATACAATGATTTGAAAGCAGTTTTTGTAAACTGCACACTTACCAAATCGCCGGGGAATAGTCATACACAAACTCTCATTGAGTTGAGCGAAAACATCATGAAAAAACAGGGAGTTATGACCAATGTCATTCGCTCTATCGATCATGACATTGCCTCTGGAGTATACCCAGACATGACAAAAAAAGGGTGGAAAACGGATGAGTGGCCAGAGCTATTCAAAGATATCCTGGCTGCTGACATTTTAGTTCTTGCTGGCCCAATTTGGCTTGGTGATAACAGCAGTGAAATGAAAAAGGTTATCGAACGTCTCTACGCGAGTTCTGGAGAACTGAACGACAAAGGACAGTGGATTTACTACGGAAAAACTGGTGGTTGTCTAATCACCGGCAATGAGGATGGCATAAAGCATTGTGCCATGAATATTCTCTATAGCTTGCAGCACATTGGTTACAGTATTCCACCACAAGCAGATGCCGGCTGGATTGGAGAGGCTGGCCCGGGACCAAGTTATGGCGACAAACTCGAAGATGGCAAACGTGCCGGACTGGATAATGAATTCACGAATCGCAACACCACATTTATGACTTGGAACTTGCTACACCAAGCACGGCTGCTTAAAGATGCTGGCGGTTTCCCAGCATACGGGAATCAACGTAAAAAGTGGGATGCGGGTTCGCGCTTTGACTTTGAGAATCCAGAATATCGGTAGGGTATAATTAACCGGTAATGGCAAAGAATGTTTTTCCAAAAGACTTTTTCTGGGGCGCAAGTACTGCAAGCCACCAAGTCGAGGGCGGCACGGTCAATCAATGGAGTGTATGGGAGCTGGCCCACGCTAACGAGCTAGCAAAAACTGCCGAAGAACGGCTAAGCTATCTTGAAGACTGGGATGATATAAAAAAGGACGCTACCCAGCCGGACAACTATGTTTCTGGTCGTGGGGTGGATCACTATCATCGATATAGCGAAGATTTTGACATTGCAAAAAAGTTACATCTTAACGCGTTTCGATTTGGTATAGAATGGGCGCGTGTTGAGCCTGAAGAAGGAAAATGGGACGAAAAGGAACTGGCGCACTACAAAGAATACATTACTCAGTTGCACCAAAAGGGTTTGGAACCGTTTTTAAACGTCTGGCACTGGACAATGCCAACTTGGTTTACAGAGCGAGGTGGATTTCGATATCGTCGCAACCTAAAATACTGGAAACGTTTTGTGACTAAGCTAGCACAGAGCTTCGGACAAGATATTACCTACGTTCTAACGCTTAACGAGCCGAATGTCTATGCAACCTTCAGCCACCTAACAGGCGAGTGGGTTCCACAAGAAAAAAGCCCATGGGCGCTGTTCTTGGTGTCTAGAAACCTGGTGACAGCCCATAAACAAGCCTACAAAATATTCAAAACAGCAAACCCACGTCTGCAGATTGGTATTGCACAGCAACTGGCTAACATCCAGCCCCGTAGACCGCAAAACATTCTGGATGTTGTGTCTACAAAGTGGATGCGCTACGTTTGGAACTGGTCATTTTTGAATCGCTTGAAGCGCCATCAAGATTTTGTTGGTTTTAATTACTACTTCAGCGACTACTACCGCCTGTTTAAACGCGATAATCCAAAGGCGCCACTCAGCGATTTGGGGTGGTATATGGAGCCCGAAGGCCTGTATCCGCTACTGGTTAGAGTATGGGCCCACTACAAGAAACCAATCATTGTAACAGAGAATGGCGTGGCTGACCGCAAAGATCAATATCGTCAATGGTGGTTAGAAGAAACGGTTATTGCGATGGAACGAGCTCTCAGCGATGGCGTTGACATACGGGGGTACTTCCATTGGAGCCTGCTTGATAACTTTGAATGGAAATATGGTTGGTGGCCTAAGTTTGGTCTAGTTGAAGTTGACCGCAAACAGGGAATGAAACGCACCATTCGCCCAAGCGCACGGTGGTATGCAAAAAAAATCCAAGCAATGAAGCACGGTTCACTTCCGACTAAGCGTTAAAACCCTAACATTGACAAAAACGCTAATGTTTGCTATAGTGTAAATCATGAAACACGGCAGCCCATACACAGGACGACGAGCAATGGTAGCCAGCGGTTTATTGGCAGCAGGTCTAACTGCTAATGCTCTGATGGGTGGCGGCCCGGATGTTAAAGGGGTCTGCGCAGTACCAGTAAACCCTGAGATCGCAGCTGAAGGAGTTAGTGGACTTGCAGGTGACCTTGGTGTTGATGCGACACAAGTTAATGTTGCAAACGAAAACGGCGCACACGTTGACGGATCAAACCGCGAAATGACAGTTGATCGAAGTTCAGCTTTTGCACCAGATGTAGCGGTACCTGAGCTGGTCAGGGGTGATGTTGCTACTGCACAAAATGTGGGTAAAGCTGCTTGCGCTGCTGTTAACGGTTCGTTTACCCCACAACAGTAGCAGCAACCAGCCTAGCGTATTCTTGTCGGCTGAAGACTCCACATGTGGTGTGGAAAACTTTATTTATGAAAAACTGTGGATAACTTTGGATAAAACAGTAGAAAATGTCCCAAAAAGTACTTGCTTGTGGGTAACTGTGGGTAGTATATTCATGGAAGTGGGTAATCGTGGGTAGTCCAAAAAGGACAAACGAGTAAACCGCGGCACATAAAACAAAAATAACAATCTAATGTGGAAAGGGAAGATGTCTCAGGTTGACTACTTTGAGCGTAAGCTCGATGACAAGCGTCGGTTAACCATACCGGCTGAGCTTCGAAGCGAATTTGCGAGCGGGGTAGTAGTAACCCAGGGATTTCAAACCTACCTCCATATATATCCCAAATCGGTTTGGGACGAACAGGTTGAGCCACAGCTCCAGGGCAATATCTTGGATGAAACAACGGCTGACTTGAATGTTCGTTTCCGAATGGGTAAGAGTGATTCTCCGCTGGATGAAAAACAGGGAAGAATTACGCTTGAGCAGCACCTGCTCGACTATGCTGGTATTGACCGGCAAGTTGTAGCGGTACGAGCCGGACGATATTGGCGGCTGATGGCTGCGAAATAGTTCTTTAACAAACCAGTAACAGTTAGCTCCGGTTATTTGACTGGAAAGAGCAGCCGGACAAAATGTATTTCATTTTGCCCGCGCGATGAGAAAACCGCGAAGTGGTTGTCTCATTACTCGAGATTAGCTAATTGGCAGTCAACAAGTGGATTTAAGGTAACCACTTAAAAAACCTTCGTACTTTCCATAAAAAACACCTCCCAAAACTCCACCTCACAC
>CAZXLT010000012.1:0-30082 GCA_964641545.1 uncultured Candidatus Saccharibacteria bacterium | reverse complement strand
AGGAACAGTAACAGAGTAGGATAACTTGACCAAATGTTAAAAGAATGCTAAAATAATAGTGTAATAATAAAACATAAAGTCTACTCAAATTTCTGATGTCACAGCTATACGAATCAATTCCTCCAGAACGGCTAGAACAATATTTACAAAATGCCGAAAAGGCAGTTGAGCAAGCAGCTCAGCCAGTAGTTAATCCTGCCATAGAGGCTTTGGGCGGAGCTGTTGTGCGTGGGGCAGAGGTACTAACTAAAGAGGATGGTAGAGGCAACGAAGTCGCTGACGGAGCGCAAGAATTTTTATCTTCACAGATTCCTGTAGGTGATCAGGCAAGTTCATTTCTAGAAGATCAAGAACGAGAATTTAAAAAGCAAGTTGACGAAATTACCAGTGAACCAACGCTCGAGAGCGATCCAGTTGCAAAGTTGATTGCTGCCAACGACACTGGTTTAAATGATTTTATAACCCAACGGCGAGAGTACAGTGGATCTAGAGCACGCGGTGATCTGAGCGGTGGTGGTTTTGGTTCTTGGGTACGTGCTAATACTGCTGGCTTGCAAAATGATCTTTGGAAAGTGATGTCGGATCAGGAAAAAGCAGATCCAAACAATCCCACAGCCTAACATACTAGAAGTAGATACCCTTGAACCAAGGTGTTACAATGGTTTCCAGAAACTAAAAAATAAAAATGGCTGAACCAAATCCACAAGGCGACCAACCTGCGCCACCACAAGATTCCCCAGACGGCATGTTGCCGGATCTTCCCGCCGCTCAAATAGCAAAAGACATGCTTGGCATGCCAGACACGGTGGCAACGGCGGATGCAGAAGGAGCTATGAGTCCGGAAGAGCTGGCAACTAGAACAACTGTCGAGAAGTACTTTGATAACTATATGACAAATCCGAACTGGGGTAGGTTAACTGTCGATCCCGAAAAACATGCGAAATATCGAGAAGTTTTTACAGATTTGGCAACGCATTATTTTGGAGGAGAGCTCTTAAAAACAGACCGTTATACGGGGCAAGAATATAACCCAATTTTAGGGGAGCTAAGCAGTATGATGGCCTCGCTAAGTCATAACGCCGGTGCGTATTACTCGGAAGATGACGTACCAGATCTATTCGCAGTAATTGCCTCGCATATTTTGGATGGGGAAGAACTACAAGATAAACTTCGGCAGGCTAGTGATATGCAAGACGTTCCCGCAGCCGAAGCGGCATTTAAGTCGGCGGTCGAGCAGACTTCTAGCCTTGACCGCGAAACTGCACTTGCTGTAGTGAAAGGCAACGATGACATGTGGCGCATGGCAGATAATCGTGAATACGGCGAAACGCAAGACTTTACGCCTCTGGAGGTACTTCGTCAGGACAACAGCGACAAGGCTGGTTGGAACAAATATCGTTTCAGGAGCGCTACCTATACACAAACCAAGGACGAACAACATCCGCACGAAGTTGAGCCAGGTTGGTTCACAAGCGACTGGCAAAATGACCCAAACTACTGGTCGGCACAAGTGCGCGAAGCTCTTCGGGATGGTGTAGCACAAGCCGAAGGACAGCTCCAGGGAACGGACACCGATATCTTGCTGGTGAGTGAAGGAGGCGTGGCAAAAGGTACCTCAACAGCGGGTACAGATATAGATACCGCATGTATTATCGTGGGCGATCTATCGAACAACTTTGGTCAAGCAAAAACTGTTATTGATGCCGTCTTTGCAGAAAAATTAGGTGGTCTTCCATTTTCACTCAAAAAAGGCGAGACGCTGCGACCTCACTTCTACGATCGCGCCACGGGCGAAGCCTACGACTTTAATCCAAAAACAGGTAAGTACGTGCCATTTAATAACTACCGCCTTTTCAATGGTCAATATGTGTATGAAATAAGGCAAAGCGAAAAAGCCATTGCTGTTACTCAGGCAGATAGTACTCGCACCTTTAAAAAACCTATCGGTGCAGACCCTAAACGATCTGTTTTTGTGGCCATAGACACTAAGTCTGGCGAAGTGCGTACATTAAGTAGCGAAGAAACAGAAGAGTACAGAAAGCTTCAGGAATCACAAAGAGCCGCAGCGGCCGCTGACAATGTTGATGAAAATTGGGTTTGGTAATCGATATACTCCAATTTAACAACAAATAATTTTCAAAACGCTTGTCTGTGGAGCAATGCTTTTTATGAAAAACTTTATACACAATTTTTCCACATACTTAAAATGCTGCTGCTTGCACTCGTTCAAAATATACAAATATACTGCTGGTGCGTATTAACAACTCGGAGGGCGTATGAGGCGAAAACTTCTATTACTGGCGATAACTGTGCTAGCAGGAGGTCTAGCAATTTTCGTACTCAGCAGACCTCCAATAAAAAAACAAAATCAAAATTCCCCAAATCAAACATCGAATTCATCAACTGGTCCAAGTCAACAACAAGACAATTCGGACCAGTTTTTAATTATAAAAGAATGGGGCGTAAAGTTTAGGCTACCTAAAGAATTACGGGGTGATATTGCATACGGAGTATCGGTGGTTAAGCAACCCGAAGAAGGTGATGACCCAAATGAGATATATATCGAATCTAAGAGCCTCACTGCGTTGTCGAGAGCATGCGGTTTAATACAGAACAACGACGAATACTCGTCTGGTCTATATGGTGGAAGGTACTCTGTTACGCGTTCGAAGGTTAATGCAGACGAGTTTGGGAATCAGAGTGGCGTTACTGACGGGACATACTGGTACTTTGCCACGCCAAGCCACGCAAGCTGTGACCAAAATACAGGTCTACAGAGCGAGATAGACAAGAAAGATGGCGAGCTTAGAGAACAAATTGTGAAAGGAGGTGTTTTTAAACAGGTTTATAAGAACTAGAAACACTTCAGTAACTAACAATAACGGAGGGGTTATGTCGCACGAAGCACTGTGCGGCGGTGGGGCTGCATACCAAGAAATTGAACAACAAACATCAAAGATTGCAAACTTCATACAGACAGCGCGTAGGGCTGCTGTTCCGATAACATTAGCAGCGGGCTTGCTGGTAGGGGCGGCTTGTACGCCGGGTCCAGAATCCGCTCCAGTTGGGAGCTCAACAACCACAGAGGCCGATGGTGGTAGGGGCGGAGAAACAGGAGGCTATCCAGATGCAGATGCTTATGACTGTTCTTCCAGCTACGGTACTTACTCTTGGTGTAAACCGGGTGACGATTGGATTTCGCCACGCGGTTACGGGTACAGAAACTGTACTGACTGGGTTGCATGGAAAGTACAACAACTTATTGGACGCGGGATACCCGGTCTGGGAGATGCTAAAACCTGGGATGATCGTGCGGGTGCACACGGTTTCCAGGTAGATGGAAGCCCAGAACCAGGTGATGCTGCTGTTAAGAACTCAGGAAACTGGGGGCACGTTGCCTATGTTGAGAGTGTTAATGCAGATGGAAGCGTCAATGTCTCAGAATATAACCAGGCTGGTACAGGTAATTTCGGGCGCAGAGATAGGCAGCGGTTTGACGCTTATATAGACTTCAACGGCAGCAACAATCCAGCGCCCGTCAATCCTGGTAGCGGGGAAACTCCAAGTCGCGCTGGTTTGGTTGCTGGCGAGCCCACCGCGGTGGTGCGTGGTCCTGCGACAATGGACGTGTTCTACAGGGACCCACAAGGTAATTTAGCAAACGCGGGCTGGGGTGGCGGACAAGGATGGAGTGGTCCAAATTCCCGATCAGGTGGTATGGCAAGCGACCCAGTTGCGATCTCGCGCTACCCGCTTTCTATGGACGTGTTCTACCGGGACGGAGCAAACAATCTTCAGAACGTAGGCTGGAACAGCGCCAACAACGGATGGGGCCCACCACAGGTCAGAGTCACTGATGGTAGCGTTGCTGGTGACCCCTCAGCAATATTCCGTAGCCCCGAAAGCATGGATGTTTTCTTTCGAAATCGGAATGGAAACCTAGTGAATATTGGCTGGACTGCACTACGTGGTTGGAGCGACGCTCAAACGCTTGTTGCCGATGGTTCAGTAGCGGGTAACCCTGTTGCCGTGAAGCGGCACGAGCAAGCCATGGAGGTGTTCTATCGCGATACACGAGGTAATCTTTCCAGTGTGGGATGGGATGCGAACATAGGCTGGATGTCGCCACAAACTAGAGCAACCGGCATGAAAGGTGATCCCGCAGCAATCAGCAGGTCATCGCTAACAATGGATGCATTCTACCGCACTTCAAATAATAGCTTAGGTAATGCTGGCTGGGACGCATATCATGGCTGGAACACACAGATATTGGCAAATGGCGGTGTTAACAGCGACCCTGCTGCGGTGGCCAGAGCAGAAAGCGATATGAATGTTGTATATGTTGACTCAGGCGGAAATTTAATGGAACGCGGCTGGAACTCCGGCCTCGGCTGGATGGCGTTAGGAGTAAAAGCTAGCGGTGTCAACGGTAACCCAACAATAATCTCTAGGACATACAACGACATGGACATATTTGTCCGAGGTAATAATGGTGAGCTGGTAAATCCTGGCTGGAATGGTAATTGGATGCTCACTGTTCCGGTTCGGTAAAACCAAAACGATACTGTTGTCATTTAACTAAAGCATAAGTATAATCGAACCCAAATGGATGGGGATCGAAAAAAATCCGTAGTTTCTGCTGAATTGAAGGTCACGAAGCAACCTTTAAGAGAGAAGTTGCCCAAACTACCGCAACCCATCGCGAAGCACATGAAAAAAATAGCTAAAGTTTTTCTACTCGCGGCGATAGTTGTTGTTGGGGTTACGGGCTACAGTTACTACGACCACAACTATCGAGTATTGCTGACTATTGGTGAGGTGAAGTACGACAAAAGACACTACAAAAAACTGCTTGAAGAAGCTAAAAAGTTGGATATCGATGAGACGCAAGTGCCGAATACTATCATTCTTGCAGAGAAAACTAAGATTGCTGCCAAGCAACTAGGCGTAGAAGCAGAAGACCAAGACCGCAAAGAAATTTTAGCCTCGCGCTACGGCTTGGTAGATTCGAATCAAGCAACAGAATGGCAAAACCTAAATGCAGAAAAAGATGCAATTGATGCAAAGGTTCAACTATTGAAAACTGGTGGCGTAAAAGGTGCGGTTTTTGAATTTCCATTTAGCCGCACTATCGACATAGTTGATCCGTCACAAGCGGGACCAGAATTTGGCAAGCCGGAAGCGCTAGAAGCCGATAAGAAATATGCAATGGAACAAGCAGCCAGTTATCGAGCAAAATTAACTGCGGGAACCAAAGCGTCGCAAGCTATAGCCGATATCAAGAAAGATAAACGACTCGTGCTGGGGACTTCTGGAAATAAATCACAGGAGTTTATAGTAGACAAAGACGGCTTTGACCTTAAAGGGGCACAGGCTGGGCGGCCAATAGCGGTTAACTATATTGCGGAGCTTAATAAACTACAACCCAACGGTCTATCCCCTACGATGATCAAGAAGAAAGCACTGAGCTACTACGCTAAAGATGCGGTAAAAGAACCCAAAGAAGTAGCATATTACTTTGTTCAGTTCGGCAGTCGTGTCGATGCTAAGCCTTCCATACAAACAGATATGGAAAAGGCTGCGAAATCAATAAAAGTGGATAACAAGCTTTCATCATGAAAATACTCAACCGAAAACTGTTACTCAAAACGCTATTTGTAACACTACTTTTCATTGGTATCTTTGGTATGCGAGCACCGAAAGCCGAAGCCGCTGCACAGCTAGAGGGTTGCTTTAAGAGTACCGGTTACGTAAACACTGTTGTGGTTGTGCGGATCGAAAATTGGGACGGAACGCTTATAAAGTATTCCGACAGCTTTTCTTTTAACGTTGAGCAGTTTCACCCCTGGCCGGCACTAGCCTATCCGAATAGTAATGGCGTTCCGCTCGATGGCGTAGGTCAAGATGCCGATAACAATCCATTTTATAATGACGGCAAACGATGGGTAAACAATTCTCGTGAGGCACCATTTTCTGCCAAGAGTGGGAATTTTTACGTAAATAAAAACTACAATTCATCGAGTATCTGTAATGTTTACGGAACGCCAGCAACAGCGCAAGTATTTGGGGATCGATTTTTCGATGGGCATCCATACCTGGCGTGCCATTACGGAAATTATGGAGACAGTATTGCGCATAGTCTTGGTTTTCGCTTCACAGCCGGCGATAACTGGGACACGGATGGGTATACCGGATACTGGGTTAACCAAGTTTTGGAGAAACGGCCAAATACTCCAGACGAAGACACTAATGACGACAGTGAGAACATCGTGTTTACCTGGAGACGCCATAGGGATCAGATTCCACCGCATACACGACTTGTTATTGACGATGCAAAATGTAATAACATAAGCGGTTGGGCTTACGATGCTTTCTTAGCCTCGCGTAACCCGTGGGAAGCGGTACAAGTACACATATATGTTGACGGTGGGCCTGGCACTAGCCCGTACGGCGGATGGCCTTTAACCGCAGATCAGCCAAGGTCTGATCTGACGCAAGCCAGCACAGGAATTGCCTGGTGGGTAGATCCTCCCCCGGGTAAGGGCTATGGGTGGAGTGTAAACCCCCAAACAAGCCCGTTGTCAGGATTAGATCTTACTAAGTGGCACACACTAAACTTCTACACTCCGAACGTTCCGGTTCAAAATCCATTTACTGGAGCTTTGATCCCCGGTGCCACTCAAGGTTCAAACTTGATTGCAACTGCCCGAATGGATCCCGGTCCATGTCCACCAAAAACGGACTTCGACACAACAATAACAGGCTCGACAACCTTCGACGATGACGAGAGCCCGCACTACGCAAACCTTAACGGCACGGTAAAGATTGACAGAGATGTTAATGGGTTCGATATCAAGTGCGAATTCTATGTAAAAGGTGGCGCAAGTCTTGGAAGTGACAATAGAACTGGCGTTAATCTTGACTCATCAACGGAGTACAAATGTGGGCAAAACGGGGTGGATGTTTCTGGCGCTGGATTAGTCGTAGGGTCGGAAGTGTGCCTGAAGGTAACAGTGAACCCGGGATCGGGCAATGCTGATGCCTCAAATGCCATTACAACACCAGTAGCATCATGGATCCCAAAATCTGAGGAATTTTGTGCAACGAAAGTCAATAAGCCATTTACCAAGGTATTCGGCGGTGACGTCCGAGCAGGCGTGGGCTATGCAGCACCATGTGCCGTTGCGTCATCAGATATAAAGGGTTTTAAAGGTGTAAACAATAATAGCTCAGGTGTGCAACTAGCCGCATTTGCAAGCGGGGTTGTTCATAAGAACGCAGACCAATTCGCGTCAGCGACACAAAGAGCCAGCAGCCCAACGGCTCCGGCAGGGCTAACATTTGCAAACACCGGGTCTTCGCTCGGAGGGTTTGCATACACCAACTGTTTGCCAAACTTCTTTAATGAATCTGCGGGTATGACTGCTATCGCGCCCGGTTCAGTAACGCTAAACTCGGCTACTCAAACACAGAAGGCAAACGCAACATACACTACACCTACTTCTGCTACTACTATTGGACCTGGCATACGACAAACAATTTATGTTGACGGTGATCTGATCGTAAAAGGCAACATTGGCTACAGTGCCTTTGCAAATATTGGTCAAATTCCGAGCCTACGGTTTGTAGTCAAGGGCGACATATTTATTGATAAGGCAGTTGATAGCCTGGCCGGTTGGTATATTGCACAGCCGTGGGACGATGGTGGTACTACCAAGGGTGGTAATATTTACACCTGTGCAAATGGCTCAACGCCGGTTACGGCGGCAAACGTGTGGAGCGAGTGTGCAACCAAGCTAACTGTTAACGGTGCATTTACTGCAGCTAACGTAAAACTTCTTCGTTCCAAGAACTCGTTGCGAGACGAGCCGCTCAGTGCGAACAGGGGCGGGGCAAGTGCTGAAGAGTTTGTTTTCTCGCCAGAACAGTGGTTAGTTGCTCCACCGCGCTACGATATCTCTGGGGGGGCGCCTAGTGCACCATTGCATTACATTACCTCGTTGCCACCGGTGTTGTAGAAGAAGTGCAAAAAACCATTAAATAATCTGTTGCAGCGGAATTGCTTATGCTATAATCGAGCTAACTATGAGCGTACTGAGTGGGGTATCAGAATTTTTCGGACTGGATATCGGCACCACAGCCATTAGGCTAGTTGAGTTGCATGGTTCAGGACAGGTTAAAGCACTCGTTAAGTATGCGTACATTCCCGTAGATAGCAAGATTGCGCTGAGCGATGCAAAAGCAGATCAACAGAAGCTTATGCAGTATGTCCGAGACCTATTGGGTCAGGCTAAGGTTACGACCCGAAATGTGGCAGTTGGATTACCAAGTCAGAAAGTTTTTACTACTGTTGTCGACATAGACAAACTTAGCGCTGGCGAGATCAATAAGACAATTGAGTACCAAGCTGACTCACTTATACCAACTCCAATCGCCGACTCAAAAGTCGACTGGGCAGTCCTTGGGGACTCGCCAAAAGATAAAAACAAAGTCGAGGTTTTGCTGACCAGCGTAACCAACGAGTTTATAGAGGCGCGACTTGATTTACTAGAGTCAATCGGGCTTAATGTGATCGCGTTCGAGCCCGACTATATGGCACTTGCACGAGCGGTTGTCCCTGCAGATGCAGCTACTCCGCAGATGGTTGTAGACGTAGGCAGCAAATCCACGGATATTGTGGTCAGCATGGGTGGCGCTGCTCGGTTAGCCCGCTCTGTCCCAACTGGTTACGAAGCGATTTTACGCGCTGCCAGCCAAAACCTGAATATTGATGACAAGCAGGCTCAGCAATTTGTTGATAAGTTTGGTCTTGCCAAGGATAAATTGGAAGGGCAGATTTACAACGCAATTATTAGCACCATAGACATCCTTGTTGGTGAGTTGGACAAATCAATAAAGTTTTTCCAATCACGCTACCCAGAAGCGAAAGTAGACCGAATTATCTTAACTGGTGGCGCATCGTCGTTACCAGAATTTCCTTTGTATGTCGCAAACAAGTTTGGCATTAGTGTAGAGATTGGAAATGCCTGGCGCAATGTATCGTTTCCTTCTGATCGTCAAAACGAACTTCTTGCTGCATCAAGTACATTCGGTGTTGCAGCTGGTCTAGCGGAGAGGGACGAGTAGTATGATTCAGTTTAATCTTTTACCAGACGTCAAACTTGATTACATAAAAGCTAAGAACCAAAAACGTACCATTATTGTCGTATGCGCACTTGTTTCAGCAAGTGCAGCAGGCATTTTCGTATTGCTATTCCTGACCGTGAACGTATTCCAAAAAACGCACATGGGCAATCTGAATGGCGATATCGAAAACTACTCAACTCAACTAAAGAACACAAAGGATCTTAACAAAGTACTTACTGTACAAAACCAACTCAATAGTTTGCCAGGACTTCACGACAAGAAGCCGGTGAATTCTAGATTATTTAACTATCTTGGGCAGCTCGTGCCAGCACAGGTTAACATCGGCAAGCTCAACGTCGACCATGTAGGCTACAAGCTTTCGTTTAGTGGTACGACAGATAACTTAGGAACAGTGAATAAGTTTGTTGATACTCTTAAATTTACCACTTATTCGTTTGGAGACGGCGACGCAAAAACAGAAGTAAAACCATTTACAGAGGTTGTTCTTGCTTCGTTTGGTAGGACTGAAAAGGATGCAACATACCAGATAAGTCTGACATTCGATCCAGTGATTTTTGAGTCGTCCAACAATGGAACTATGACAGTGCCTAAGATCACTTCTACGCGTTCAGATACCGAAAAGCCAACTGATTTGTTCAAAGACCTACCGGTAACAAACGATGAGGGAAATCAATGAAACTAAATAAGCTAGAGCTACCTACAAAACGACTCCAGATAAGCAAAACAAATGCGTCGATTGTTGGCATTGTTGCTGGGGCCGCCTTTGTTTCGGTTTTCTCGCTTGTCTCGGCCCGCGTGCTTTGGACACAAAGGGGCTATCAGGAAAGAGTGATCAACAAAAAAGAACAGGCGCGAGATCAGCTCATGGAGAACGTTGAGTCGGTTAGAAAGCTAGCCAATTCCTATAGCTCATTTGTTGGAGCCAGCGAAAACGTACTCGGTGGCAACCCAGCAGGCAACGGAGATAAAGATGGCGACAACGCACGGATCATTTTAGACGCTTTGCCCAGTAAATATGACTTTCCAGCACTCACATCCAGTCTTGAAAAAGTTTTAACAGAGAGGAATTTTAAAGTAGGTTCAATATCTGGTAATGACGAAGAGGCGACAAGAGGACAGGAAACGAGTGCTGATAAACCACAGCCTGTCGAGATTCCGTTTGCTATAAGTGTTTCAGGCTCTTACAGCAGTATCCAAGACCTAGTGCTTACTTTTGAGCGTTCAATTCGTCCAATTCAAATAAAGACCATAGATTTTTCGGGAAACAACAACACAATGCAACTTACAATAGATGCCAACACTTACTTCCAGCCAGAAAAAAGCCTTAGCATAAAGCAGGAGCTTGTAAAATGAAACAAAAAGATATCGCACTTATAGTTGTCATATCTATCATTAGCGGGACGTTTTCTATAGTGCTGTCAAACCTTCTTATTAACCCAGCCAAGAACAAACAACAAAAAGCTGAGGTCGTTGAAGCGATTTCGTCAGAATTCAAGTTGCCCGATAGCAAATACTTTAATAAAGAGACTTCGATCAATCCAACAAAACGCATAACCATTGGTGACCAAGGAACCGGAACACCATTTAACGACAAGAAGAATTAGTAGGGAAGTGCGCCAAGGATGAGCGTATTATCAACTGCAACTCAACGCCAAGTAGAAGACCAGCTTGTAGCTGAAGGTCTATTAACGCCAGAGAGACTAGAGGAGTTGCACGCAAAAGCAACCGCCGAATCAACACCCATACTCAGTCTTTTAATAAGTGATGGAGGTGTGACGGAGGAGGACCTAACGCGTACCACCGCCAAGATTACTCGTGTTCCGTATGTGAATTTAAGCAGCGCAACAATCAACAGTGACGTGCTAGCATTGTTGCCTCAAGACATAGCAGAGCGGTATATGGCAGTGCCCTTAGGCGAAATGCAACACCGGTTAGTTGTAGCCATGCTGGATGCTGATAATGTGCAAGCTGCTGACTTTCTGTCAAACAAAATTGGTCGACCACTCAAAGTGTACGCTGCGAGTGAGGCAGGTATCCGGCGTATATTAAAGCAATACAGCGAACGGCTTGATAGCACTATGATGACCGAATTGGACTCGGCAGGAAAAGCAGCCACGGCTGTTGGTCCACAGGGTGATGGGAAAAAGCAGAGCGGGGCTACAGATAGTAATATCAAGACCATTGTTCAAGACTCCCCAATTAGCAAAGCGCTTTCCACTATTCTAGAGTACGCTGCCAAAAACCGAGCGAGTGACGTCCATATTGAGTCGCTAGAAAAGATTCTGAAAATCCGTGCCCGAGTCGACGGGGTCCTTAGGGAAATCATGAAGTTGCCCAAAAGCACCGAAGCACCCCTTATTTCACGCATAAAAATTTTATCCAATCTGAAAATCGATGAACATCGTATACCGCAAGACGGCTCTTTTACGATTATGGTCGACAACCGGCCAATTGACCTTCGTATTGCGATCAGCCCGGTAGTCTGGGGAGAGCAGGTAGTTATTCGTTTGCTAGACAAGTCGGGCACAAGCTTAAAGCTGGAAGATATGGGTTACCATGGTCGCGCGCTCAAGGCCATACGCAAAGGGCTTGAGCAACCAAACGGCATGATTCTCACCAGTGGTCCTACGGGCTCGGGTAAGTCTACGTCTATGTACGCGCTCCTGCAGGAAATTAAGAGCGACACAATTAACATCGTCACTCTTGAAGACCCAGTCGAATACAAAATGGAGGGTATCAACCAGATTCAGGTTAATACTGAAGTTGGTCTAACTTTTGCTACTGGTCTCCGCTCCATATTGCGTCAAGATCCAGATGTCGTGATGGTTGGGGAGATCCGAGACAAAGAAACTGCTCAGTTAGCAGTGCAGGCGGCTTTAACGGGGCACTTGGTCTTCAGTACGCTACACACCAATTCTGCTGCTGGTATTCTACCGCGGTTGCTTGATATGGGTATTGAGCCATTTCTAATCGCAAGTACCGTCCACACCGTTATTGGTCAGCGATTAGTGCGAAGACTCACAAAGGACCCAGAAGCGTATCAGGCTGATAGTGGAGAGACATTGGCAATTAAAGAAACACTTGGGAAACTGCTGCCGCAGAATAAAGAAGGGCAAGTAAAAGCTGCCCAAGATTTAGGGTATGAGAACTTGCCACTTGCGACCCAAAATGCTTATACTTTATTCAAGGGCAAGGATAACCCCGAAACGCCTGGTGGCTATAAAGGAAGACTTGGTCTGTATGAAGTGTTCGAGATTGATGAAGTAATTCAAAGCCTCATCCTCAAACGCTCAACCAGTACCGAGATCCAAAATGCTGCACGTGCAGCAGGCATGGTTACGATGCGAGAAGATGGTTATCTGAAGGCGCTTGCAGGAATGACCTCATTAAACGAAGTTAATAGGGTTGCAGCGCTCGAAAGCGCATAAGAAGGGTTGGGATATGCAGCAACAAAGAATCGAAATTTTACTCGAAGAAGTTATTAAAAAGAAGGCGTCTGACCTTCATATTCAGGTTGGTCTACCTCCAATGTTGCGTATCGATGGAGCTCTAATTCCAGTCAACGGCGCTGAAGCCTTGAATGAAGAGGGAGTAGAAGCACTCGTATTTGCAATTCTCGATGAAGACCAAAAGCAGATTTTGCTAAAAGATAAAGAATTCGACTTTAGCTTTGCTTTTGGCGATCTTGGGCGTTTTCGTGTCAACGCCTTCCACGAGCGGGGTAACCTAGCAGCTGCATTGCGTTTAATTCCAACCGAGATCTTGAGCGTAGAACAACTTGGTTTACCGCCAATCGTTAATAAATTTGCAGATTATCCGCGCGGGCTTGTTCTTGTAACAGGACCAACAGGCTCGGGTAAGTCTACATCACTTGCTGCTTTGGTAAGTAAGATTAATCACGAACGGGCTGCGCATATTATTACCATTGAAGACCCAATCGAATACACACACAAGTCAGTTAAATCGGTTGTCGTACAGCGAGAAGTTCACTACGATACGTATTCATTCTCAGCCGCTCTGCGCTCGAGTCTTCGCGAAGACCCAGACGTGGTACTAATTGGAGAAATGCGTGATCTAGAAACAATTTCTTCTGCCATTACGATCGCAGAAACCGGGCACCTTGTTTTTGCAACGCTGCACACCAACAGTGCGTCTCAGAGTATCGATCGTATGGTTGATGTATTCCCTCCGCACCAACAGCCGCAAATTCGCTCACAGCTAGCCAACATCTTGATGGCAATTTGCTCTCAGCGTCTTATTCCGGCAATTGGTGGTGGGCGTATTGCGGCTGCCGAAGTTCTCATCGCAACACCGGCTGTACGAAACATTATCCGCGAAGGCAAGAGCCATCAGCTAGAAGCGGTCATCCAAACTGGTGCAGAGTTCGGCATGCAATCCATGGACCACACGCTGGTCAATCTTATTCACAATGGAACAATCAGCTTTGAAGAAGCTCGTAACTACGCCGTTGATCTTGACGAACTAGAAAGACTCATGAGGGGCTAAACAATGCTCTTTGAGTATACGGCACGCAATTCCAGCACTGGCGAGAAAGTAAAGTCTGAAGTTCAGGCAGATTCACAGGCAGCAGCCGCTAAGCTGATTCGTGAGCAGGGTATGTCGCCCATTGACATCCAAGCAAAGGATGTCGGTAACAGTGGTTTTAAAAAGCTTTTCAATCGTGTTAAAACAAAAGACAAGGTCTTATTCTCTCGTCAGTTGTCGACACTCATTAATGCTGGCTTACCGCTGGTGCAGAGCCTCCGCAACGTTGGATCTCAAACGCAGAACAAAACCCTAAAAATGGTTATCAGCCAGATAATTACAGATGTCGAAGGCGGTGCTGCGTTTTCGGTTGCATTAGGGCGACACCCGGATGTGTTTAATCAGGTTTTTGTTAGCATGGTAGCAGCCGGCGAAACCTCTGGTACGCTTGATAAGTCACTGGAACGTCTGGCTGACCAACAAGAAAAAGATGCTGAAATTTTAAGCAAAGTCCGTGGCGCCATGATCTATCCGGCGGTAGTTATCGGTGTGATGGTCGTAGTCGTAGGCTTTATGCTAATAAAAGTTCTTCCCCAGGTGAAGGTAATCTACGACGACCTGCCAGGCGCATCACTGCCACTGGTAACAAAAATATTACTGTGGGTTAGTAATATTGCAGTAAAATTTTGGTGGATTGTCCTGCTCTTAATAATTGCGGGTGCTGTATTTGGTTCCAAATGGGCGCGCACCGTCGGAGGAAAATCAGCAATCGACAAGGGGAAGATGCGTATGCCACTACTTGGTCCACTGTTTATGAAGGTATATATGGCTCGATTTGCTCGAATTGGGGGCACGTTGATTGGCAGCGGTGTTCCGCTGATACAAATGTTGCAGATCACAGGGGTGGCAATTAACAATGTTCACGTAGAGCGTTCACTTAAAAATGCAACCGAAAGGGTCAAAGGAGGTAAAGCTCTGTCAGACTCAATCGACGGAGACCCTAATTTCTTGCCTTTGGTTCCGAGTATGTTGCGCATTGGCGAACAGTCTGGCGCCCTTGAAGACATGATGAGTAAAGTTGCCGACTACTACGAAAAAGAAGTGGACACTCAGATTAAGAACATTTCTACCATCATAGAACCGTTCCTGATGGTGCTCTTGGGTGTAATGGCGTTTACTATCGTTGCTGCTGTGCTCTTGCCAATCTACGGCCTGGCCAACCAAACTATCATTAAATAGCCTGGGGAAATTAACTACTCTGTTACAAAACAGTTTATCCACAGAACAACTGTTGTGACCCCGGTTGACCTAGTAAAAGATTTTGTAACGGGCTTGCATTTAAAACATAAGCGGTTTATATTTAGGCTATCTGTTAACAAATAAATCAATGTAGGGGGCATACATCAGATGCTAAACAAACTAAAAAAACGAGAATCCGGCTTCACCATTATCGAAGTTTTGATCGTGCTTGCAATTGCAGGTTTAATTCTTTTGATCGTGTTCTTGGCGGTTCCAGCCTTGCAACGCAACAGTCGTAATACACAACGTAAGAACGATGTCGCTGCAATATTGGGCGCATTTTCAGAGGCCGTAAATAACAATGCAGGTAAGCTGCCTACTGATAACGCAGATTTCCAAACTAAAGTTGTGGCAAACGCAAAACTTGGTACTTTTGAGGCTGGCAACTCAGGTGCGGTACCTCCTGTTCCGGGAGACGTAACCTACTCTAAGAACTCCTCTGCACCTTCACCGGCGCCAACAAACACAGATGTGTCTAAAGTGGTTGTGCAATCATTCCTGAAATGTGATGGAAACAACGCAACGGGAACAAACGCAACCGCAAGGTCAGTAGTGGCACTATATGCAGTAGAAACTTCTGGTGGCTCTCAGCAAATTTGCCAAGAAGGTTAATAAGTCTGAACGGACAAAAAACAGGGCGAAAGCCCTGTTTTTTGTTTATGGTAAGCTAAAACAATGATCATTCTAGCCCTTATTGTGTTTGGACTTGCACTGGGCAGCTTTATTAACGCTTTGGTATGGCGCGTGCATCAACAGTCTGTAGTTCACTCCAAGAAAGCAAAGCAAGCCTATTCCATAACTGCAGGACGCTCGATGTGCCCCACATGCAGACACGAACTAGCTCCCTTAGACTTAGTGCCCGTTCTAAGCTGGTTGTGGCTCAGGGGAAGGTGTCGGTACTGTAGGGCGCCCATTGCCTGGCAGTATCCTGTTGTGGAGTTGCTAGCTGCAGCATTATTTGTAGTAACTTACGTATTTTGGCCATTTTCGCTCTCTACAGCACTTTCCATAGGTCACTTTATACTTTGGCTTATTATTCTGTGCGGTCTTATTGCGCTGGCCGTCTACGACATAAAGTGGTTTTTGTTGCCCAACCGCATAGTATTCCCACTTTTCGCTCTTGGCATAGCCCAGCTACTTATCCAGATACTCGAAATCAGGGATAGTACGATTATTGTAAGCAGCCTCGGCGGAGTAATGATTGGGGGTGGTATTTTTTGGATTATATTCCAGCTATCTGACGGAAAATGGATCGGTGGAGGTGATGTGAAGCTTGGCTGGCTACTGGGACTTTTGCTAGGGAGCCCGCTCCTAGCTTTGCTAATGATATTCTTAGCTTCACTCATAGGAACTTTTGTCTCGCTGCCACTGTTTTTCACGGGTCGTTTGCATGCAAAAACAAAGTTGCCGTTTGGACCGTTCTTGATTATCGCGGCGCTTCTAACTCAGCTTTTCGGCAGAAGCCTGGTTGCATGGTACAAACAGCAGATTGGCCTGTATTAACCTCTTATTGCTTATGCTATACTGAAAATCATGAAGCGTGGGCGTGAATTGTCCAAAGGTTTCACTATTGTTGAAACCCTGATTTTTTTGGCGGTTACAAGCGCCATCTTAGCGAGTGCGCTCACTCTAGTGTCTGGAGCGCAGAATAAAGCCGAGTTTAACCAGGCGATCAACGATGTTAATCAAAAAATAAGCGACACATTTAATAACGTTGCTTCAGGCTACTATCCGTACACCAAGTCAGCCTCCGAAAACACCTGTAAGATTGCTGGTGGAGAAGTTGAGTTTATTCTTGGGGCGACTCCACAGGGCGGCTCCAATGCCTGTCTTTTTCTTGGACGCGCCATCCAGTTTACTACCGGATCGGAATACATTGTTCACACAGTTGCCGGCAGGCGAGAAATTTCCACCGGAAAGCCGGTAACTGAATATGGTGATGCAAACGCCGTGGTAGTTACGGATGCAGGTGGTCTTATTGCAGGATTCCCAGATATGAGCGAAAAACAAGTGTTAAAAAACGGGCTAACGCTTAAGTCGATTAAAATGGGGGCAAGTACGCTAAAAGGTGTAGCAGTCCTCTCTAAGCTCGGGGAGCTAGTTGGTGGGTCAACAGGCGAGCTGAATAGTGGTTCACAGATTACTTTCCATGCGCCTATAACCGGCTCGCTTGGTAACGGCAATGACACCGATATTAAATCGTTTTATGATGACTTTAAAGCACAGTCTACCGCCTATGATACAGTCACAAGTGATCCTGTCGTTCTATGCTTTGATAGTGGTGGCACCAAGCAGCACGGGACGATATCCATCGGCACCGCAGGTCAGCAGGGTTCAACAAATTTAAAAGTTGAAGATGGGAATTGTCCATAATGGGGGTGATGATTAAACGGCTTCATGAATCGGGCGATACAATTGTCGAGGCTCTTATTGCGGTTGCGATTGCCGGGTTACTGATTACGACTTCGTACGCTATTTCTAACAAAAGCTCATTGTCTATCCGTACTGCCGAAGAGAGGGGTGAGGCACAGAAACTTGCCGCCGCCCAGATAGAGCTACTAAAAGTGCACGTAGCGACCCCAGCTGGGAGTGCGCTGCTGAGCGCGGGTACCCAACCAGTATTTTGCCTTTATACGGATGCGAGTGGGGTCGTGTTAAGAAAAGACGATGCCTTACCTTCGTCGCCCGCCATTGTGCCGGGGCTTAGTGTGTCAATCGGTGCAATTGCGAGTGAGTGTAAGACTGCGCCCACAGGGGGCAGTGAATACTACCTAGCTGTTCAAAAGAATACCGGCGGGAGCATTCCGGCATTTTCGGTATTTGCACGATGGGAGGGTATTTCAGGTGGTTTTAATGAGGTGAGATATGAATATGCGCCGTAATCAATCTGGCTTTACACTTCTTGAACTCATGATTGCCACCACAATATTCTCTGTAGTATTACTGCTCCTCAGTTTTGGCATGATTCAGATTGGTCGAACGTATTACAGTGGGCTTAATCGCAGCCAAACCCAGGCTGCTGCACGTAATATATCGGATACGATCATTCAAGCAATTCAGTTTACCGACGGTGATATAACCGAACTGGATTTATTACCCTCCGAATACACCGGTACTAAAGTTTTTTGCGTTGGTTCAAAGCGGTTCACTTATGACCTAAACAAAAAACGGGACGCAACCAACGTATTTCTGCTCGATAAAACACCGACAGGACCTTGTGTTCCCGGTAACCTAAGCGCTCCTGCTGGGCCGGGACGCCAGGAATTGTTAGCAGATGGCATGAGAGTTCTACAGATTAGGTTAACTAAGAGTGCTTCGACACCGACACTCTATAACCTCTCCGTAAAAATTGCCAAAGGTGAAGACGACATGCTAACAGATGGCACAAATGATGCAGGTAGCACCAGCTTTCAACCAAAAGATGCGCGCTGTAAACAACAGGCTGGATCGCAGTTCTGTGCAATATCCGAACTTTACACAAAAGTGCAGAGAAGAATATAATGAGCGTAAGCGTTATGAAAAATAGTCTACGGGAGAACGAAAAAGGACTTGTCTCGATTGTAATAACTATGATCTTTATGATCATAATAACTTTAATCGTTATTGGTTTTGCTCAACTTGCTAGAAGAGAGCAGCGGCAGGCACTTGACAGGCAACTCAGTGCACAGGCACAGTACGCAGCAGAGTCAGGCATTAACACAGCCCGAAGACATCTAGCTAATTACCCAGCTTATGAAAAGACCGATTGCAAGGAAGATACGAACGGTGACCCAGACGACCTCAATAGCTACGAAAATCAATTAGATAGCACTGGCAATATCGCGATCACTTGCTTGCTGATCGACAATGAGTCCGATAATCTGGAATTTAGCTCTGTACTTGAAAATAAGTCAACGGTATCGCCGGTGCTGCCAGATGCTAACCCCTCAGAACTGACTATCGAATGGAAAGACGCAGCAGGAATTGCAACAAGTGACACACCTCCTGCAGATCTACCAGACCAGGCGTCTTGGGGAGGCAGCACCATTGGGATGTTGCGTATTGATTTGGTGAACACGAATACGCCCGGTGATATCTCGAGTGGTGGGTTCACTGCTTTTTTGAAGCCAGCACCAAGCGGTACAGCTAACATTACAGGTTTCACCACGGCCGCAAGTGACAACGGAAAAATTCAGCAAGGAGCTTGCGACGCAGGTAGGTGCACGGTTGTAATAAACAATCTTCCGGCAAGCCAAAAGTTTGCAATCCGTATGACTGCAATCTATCGAAGTGTGGGTGTAAAAATTACGGGTAAAGACGGTTTGGGCAATAATTTGAACTTCAGTGGACAGCCTAAGATTGATGTGACGGCTCGGGCAGCTGATGTCCTGCGAAGAATCAGGGCTAGATCTCCATCAAGCGGTTTCTCTAATGGCAATGACGTCTTTCCGGAGTTTGCGCTGGATAGCGCCGGCGGGCTTTGCAAGCAAATTAAAACCGCTCCATCCCCATACGTATCTACTGATACGTGTACTTCAGCGCCTGGGGCATTCACACCGCCAACCTACGCTCCTTAGATCATAAGTCTATTGTAATGTGTTACGTTTTGTTTTTGTGGTGGAATTTTTCGTGCACCGCTTTCAGGTGTGGATCCGTTACGTGCGTGTAGATCTGTGTTGTTGCAATATTGCTGTGTCCAAGCATAGCCTGAACGCTACGCAAGTCGGCGCCGTTCATCAGCAAATCTGTTGCATAACTGTGGCGTAGCGTATGTGGAGAGACATGCTTGGTGATCCCAGCTAGCTTAGCATAGGTTGCCACGAGTCGTTGCACACTTCGTGCAGTTAAACGCTTATGGTCACCGGTCGTGTCTATTTTTTTTGTACCACCAACTCGTATAAACAGGGGCTGAGAATTATCTTGGCGCATCTTCAGGTATTGATATAGCCAATCTGCAGAAGACTCGCTAATAAAGATCGGGCGATCTTTCTGGCCTTTACCGCGTACGGTAAATTCACGACGCTTCAAATTAATGTGATCACGGTTTAGACCGACCAGCTCAGAAACACGCAAACCACTACTAAACAACAATTCTAGGATCGCCCTATCGCGTACACCAGCTTCAGTATCTGTTTTTATCGCTGTAAACATTCGCGTTAGCTCCTCTGGTGTCAAAAACGTGACTTGCTTCCGAGTAGTTCGTGCAAGTTCAATCTTGTCAGCTGTCAGGGCAGGGATGTCTCGCTTTGCGCAGAACTTTAAAAAACTTCTTAGTGCAATCAAATGATAATTTTGCGTCGTTTTTTGCAATTCGTCTGACATGTTTGTCCCGAGGCGGTTGAGCCAGAGACGCCATTTCCGAATAAACTCCGGGTTAATGTCGCTCACTTTGACATCACCCCCATAATCAAGAATCCTTGTAAGATAGTGATCGTAATTAGCAATAGTCTTTTGCGATCGGTTTTGCTCGATCTCAAGATATTCTAGAAAATCGGTCTTTACCTTGCTAAATAACATCAGGACCTCCTAAAAATGGGGTCCCCGCAAATCTTAGTGATAGCTTTTGATTTGTGGGGTTTAGTAACATACTTATATTTTACGACATAAGCCTTAATAAAACCCGGCCTCTCTGTTAAAATACTATTATTAACAAAAAGGAATCCATGGAACGAACACTTATAATCCTCAAACCGGACGCATTACAGCGAGATCTCATCGGCGAAATTATCAGAAGATTGGAACAAAAAGGCTTAAAAATAATTGGTCTTAAGATGATGGGACTTGATAAGGCGCTGCTAGCAGCGCATTACGCACACATTGTAGACAAGCCTTTTTACAAAGATGTCGAAGATTTTATGCAAAGTTCACCAGTTGTACTGCTGGCATTAGAAGGCTATGAGTGTGTCGCATCGGTTCGACTGGTCGTTGGGGTAACAAATCCACGCGAGGCTACTGCCGGGACGATTCGTGGAGACCTGGCAATGGGGAATGGCCGAAACCTTATTCATGCATCCGACAGTAAAGAAAACGGCGCCGAAGAAGTATCGCGATTCTTTAAGAAAGACGAACTTTTCGACTACACCAAAGAGAATCTCCCACAAATTTACCCACCAAACGAACAAAACTAGTCCTCTAACTTGGCAGGGTCGACAATATAGCCACCGCTTTGATGTTTCCAGAGTTGTGCGTAGATGCCATCTTTTTGCTTCAAAAGTTCCGCGTGCGTTCCGAGCTGCACAATTGACCCTTTGTCCATAACTGCAATTCGATCCATCTTCTGAATAGTACTAAGACGATGAGCAATAACAAGCGCAGTACGGTTTTTCATCAAATTCCATAATGCTTCCTGGATTAGTTTCTCGCTTCTACTATCCAGGGCGCTGGTCGCTTCGTCCAGGATTAATACAGGTGAATCTTTTAACACAGCTCGGGCAATGGCAACACGTTGACGCTGTCCCCCGGAGAGTCTAACACCTCTTTCGCCAACAAGTGTTTTGTACTTAGCAGGCAACGTATTAACAAATTCATCTACATTTGCCAATTGAGCTGCTCGTTCTAACTCTTTTCTTTGGGCGGCAGGGTTGCCATAGCCAATGTTATCCCCGATAGATCGATGAAACAAAAGTGGTTCTTGAGGGACGTAGCTTAATACCCCTCGAAGACTTTTTTGCGTTACCGATCGAATATCAACCCCGTCAATCTCAATTGATCCACTATCAACATCAAGGAAGCGTAGTAGCAGTTTGGTTAAGGTCGTCTTTCCGCTGCCAGAGTAACCAACTAAACCAACCTTTTCTCCCTTTTTTATTTCAAGATTAAACGATGAAACGGCTTTATTATTTTTTATTGCCCCAGGGTAGTTAAATCCTACTTTTCTAAAAAACACGCTTTTCTTTGGCGAGTCGGCGGGGAGTTCAGTAGCACCATGTTTATCAATAATAGTGGGCGCAAGTAGCATTGTCTTAATTGCTTGATGGCTTGAGCCGATAACCCCTTCGTATGCTTTTATCGTTTCGGTTATTTCTTGAGTTATGGTGATCATTCGAATTACATATAACTGAACCAAAGTAACTATTGCGATAGATATACTGCCGTCGCGGTATAGGGTGGTTGTAAATAGTAGAAGGCTGCAGATTGTTATTGCAGAGAGGATGTTTCGACCGGCATCACCAGGTATGGTAGCCATCCAAGAGTTGAATTGTGCGCGTTTCCAATTCTTCAAAGCTGGTTCTAGCCGCTCAATCTCGTAGTTCTCGGCTGCAAAACTTTTAACAGTGGCATTGTGTGTCAGGGCATCGCCTAGAATGCCCGACAGTAGACTGTTAGACTCTCCAAGTTTACGTAGGTAAATTAAACGCCAGCGGCTACTCCATGCTGTGTAGCTCAACACAAAGAACATACAGAGCAGTGTTATGACTGCCAAAAGAGGTGCGCTGTAAGCGATAACCACAAGTCCTGCGACAACTGTTGTAACTTGCTTGGGGATGTCTTGAGTCACGATCTTCCCGTATGCTGACCCGGCATCACGTAGTTGAATAGCTTGGGCTCCGAGTGAGCCAAAGTAGGCATTAGTGTAAAATTCGTAATCTTTATGCAAAAAGTTTCTAAAAACCTTACGCAATACGTAGTTATAAGCTGTTGTGCCGTTATGTCCGATGGCCCATGCCCCAATTCCAACCAGGACGCCATAAATAAGTGTGAGTACTAAAACTGTTAAGGCGTAGCCAGGGACAGCATCAAAGTTTCTTGTAACAATTGCTTCAAGTCCAAATGCCACGTACAGTGGCACAACTACACCTTGGATTGCAAAGGCAGGAATACGGACAATATAGGTGAGGAAAAGACTCCATTTCTGTTGGAAATTTGACTCCCAAAACAACCGCAGTGTTTCGCGCTGAATCTTACGATCTTCCTGTGCCTGTCTCTGCTTTGTCATAATTTTGGTGCCCCCACTACGATTCGAACGTAGATCTACTCCTTAGGACGGAGGTATTCTATCCATTGAACTATGGAGGCACGTGATTAGGTTGTTAAGCCTTAGGGCTGCGGCGCTTTTGTCCTGTCTGAGCTACCGGGCCAAGAGCTACCAGATTAGTATATCTGTTATAACTGGACGTACAAGCCTAAAACGATTACTCTTATGCTATGGCGTCGCCAAAATCGAAAAAGACACGCACAACCAAAAAGTACTTCGAAGATCAGTTTGATGACGAACAGGTGTTGTTTGTATTCCGTAAACACCCAATAGTTATGCGTAGGGGTCTTATTTTGGCGTGCTTAGGACCGTTAATTGGGGTTTTGCCGGCTTTTATCAAGCCAGAGCTTGGGTTTGGCGTATTTTTTGGCGGGCTGGGTCTAGGGTTTCTGCTTGGTGCAGTACTCTTTTTCCCATCGTGGATCGGTTGGTATTACAGTGTGTTCATCGTCACCGATCAACGATTAATTCAGATTACTCAAAAGGGATTGTTCCACCGCAGTGTAGTTGATCTTGGTTTACAGCAGATACAGATGGTTAACTACGAAATAGCCGGTCTGCAACAAACATTACTGGGATTTGGTACAATACTTATGCAAACATATGTAGGTGATTTGGTGATCCATGAGGTGCATCATCCATCAAGAATTCAGAAGCAGATCCTACATATATTACGCGAAGAAGGGGTAGGGGCTGGTGGTGAAGAAATTAGCGAAGAACGGGTAGAGGATGAGGAAGAAGCTTAAAAACTTACATAAAAAAATTCGACGATCTAGCGAGACCGCTGCCGAACAAGTAGAAGAGGCAGTATCTGAAGTTCCACGCATCACTAACGAGACTGTTGCAGAACATCGTGAAGCAGTGTTATCGAGTGCTCGAAAGTACATTTATCCTCTGCAGCACAGTAAGCACAAGATCGTTCTCGTTACCACTGCTTTGTTTATAGCTGCACTAGTTGGTTTCTTTGGCTATACAACAGTTGCACTGTATAGGCTTAAGTCTTACTCCGCTTTTCTTTACGGGGTTACCCAGGTAATTCCGTTTCCGATCGCACGTGCTGGGAATGATTTTGTAGCATACGAAAACTATCTTTTTGAGCTCAAGCACTACATACATTATTACGAAAACGAACAAAAACTCGATTTTAACAGCCAGTCAGGGAAGCAGCAGCTTGCCGAATTTAAAAAACGTGCACTCGAAAAGGTTGTTAACGACGCATATGTAAAACAGCTTGCCGAAAAATATAACGTGAGTGTATCGAATAAAGAGGTTGACGAAGAAATACAAATAGTACGTGCGCAGAATCGTATTGGCGGTAGCGACAAAGTATTTGAAGATGTATTAAGGCAGTATTGGGGCTGGTCGGTTAATGATTTCAAGCGTAGTTTAAAGCAGCAAATTTTGGCACAAAAAGTTCTACCTAAACTCGACACCGAAACAGTCGCGAGGGCAGACAAAGCCTTAGCGGAGCTAAAGGCAGGAACAGACTTCTCGGCGCTGGCAAAAAGTGTTTCGGAAGATCCTGCCACAAAAGATGCTGGCGGAGATCTTGGTGGTTTGATCGATAAAACAAACCGAGATTTATCGGCCAGAACAACCAGCACATTGTTTAATCTTAAGGTAGGGCAGACATCCGACGTGGTCAACACAGGTCGAAGCCTAGAAATTATAAAGAACCTAGAAGTGAAGGACGACAAAGTCCGTGGCGCCCATATTGTCTTTAATTTTAAAGATATCAATACCTATTTGAACGACCAAAAAGATCAGAACAAAACTCGGCTATACATCAAACTCTAATCTGTTAAGGCTGAGTACAAAAATTGTACAATTTGCTAGAGCGTATTGATGATATGACAGCAAAGTTGTATAATAATTCCATGACTGAAATTGTTGGTGGCAGTGAAATATCGTGTACTAATTGTGTGGCGGCTTGTTGCCGAGCCAGTACTTCAATGATGCTCGAACATGATGAAGCGTACAGAAATCGACGAAGCATGAGTTTAGGTACGCTTGTAAAGGAGCGAAACCGCCCGCAACTCGTAGGTGTACCTGTAGAAATTATTGATGCAGACGGTCGTAGAGGGCGTGAAGTAAGACCTATGAGGCTTCCTCCTAAAACAGGCTTTTATTTGCTCCTAGAAGACTGTGGAAATCTTACAGAAGACAATATGTGTGGAGTTTACGAAGAGCGACCGAATGCCTGTGCCAATTACCAGGTAGGTTCGCAGGAGTGCCTAGACGCTCGAGCAGTGTTTGGACTTGATGGACACGAGGCACAGCAAGAACTTGGAATGGTTATTTCTGCTGAAAGTGTAAAAACTATGAAAGCTCCGCCACCCGGCTTAGAACACAGAGTACCTGGGCTATTCTAGACTTTGTTTATACAGGACCAAGTTATTATCGAGATAGAGCGAACAGAGTCTGGAATTTATTTCTGTCGTGTAACTGAAGAGTTTACTTTCGTCGCCTCTTGATGGCGCCGGCTAAGGCCCCTGCTTGGAGCACTAATGCGGTTGAACCGAGTTTTCTAGCATGAATTTGCTCAGGAGCTTCGCCAATAATTGTTTGTCTGGCAAGATCTAAAGTCATCCGGTCGGCGAATGGGCCGGCTCTCCTCCAAAGTCCAGGGCGTTGTATGCCAGCCATGCGCATTTTTGTTAAGAGGAGGGAAGCACCGGGTTCCTCGCCCTCCAAAGCATGCACCTCCCAGGTGTAATGCAAAGGCTGTCTTTGTGAGTCTTCATACCACTTAGACTCGAGTACCATTTCTCTTTTCTCATTATCTAGTGTAACGACAGTAGCTTTTTCGCTGCCGTTCCCGTCTTTGATGCTTGCACCAACTTCTAGCTGTCGAGGTAGAGCACCAAGCTGTTGGCCATCCGCTGGTAGTACATATGCAAGTTTTGTGTCTCTGACAAGGTCATGAAGGGGGGTTGGTAACAGATAGCCCGCATAACCCTCATCTCCTGGCCCAATACGTGTAATCCCTCTTGGTCCAGCCCAGAGTTCATCTACAGCAACAGGGAAGTCCGTGGCTAACACCCACTCGGCATCAGCACGTTCCATTAGGTGGTCTCCACGCCACTCAATAGCTTTCGCTTGAGGAGTCTCGACGCCTAAGACTTGAGGTGCTGGTAAGGGAGCGAGCTTATCTGTCATTTCTGTTTTTGCTTTCTAAATAAAATATACCATAAAAATTGCAGTAAGTCAATGCTGGCGGACCGTGGCGGTGGAAGCGTGGAACTACTATAGCATCGCAATGTTGGCTGCAACAAAGGTTGCATCTACGTGATGGGTTCTTGCTGTCATATCGTGTCCGAGACTTGCATAGCTCCATCTCTCCACGGCTATTGCGCCACCCAAGTATGCTGCCCTTTCTAGGCCTCGTGCGGTCGCTAGCTCTTGTGTGGTTTTCGTGACTTCAGGAGTCATCAGGATTCTCAAGTGTTCTCTGCCGGCTGCATCATCGACATCTGATTGTTCGATAATATCCACTGGGTTAGCAACTGTTGAAGCTGTCGGCAGCTTAACCTCAACTCCATCCATGTAGAAATGATCCCATAATTGACCAGCATCATAGAGGCTTCTTTCGATACCAATTACACATCTAAAGTAAGAGGTGGGAGTATTCGCAACAGTACCTTTTAGGCGTGTCTGTAAGTCGTGTTCGATAACGGCTAGCTCGGTTCGAGGAATACTAATATCCCAAGTCACAACATCTGACATAGTATAAATAATACCACATAAAGTGGTATTTGTCTATGCTTGGCGGGCCCGACCGGATTCGAACCGGCGATCTCCTCCGTGACAGGGAGGCGTGTTAGGCCAGCTACACCACGAGCCCGCGTAGGTTACTGGCAAAGTAACAGATCAGATCATATCAATATCAGGGGTAAAAAGCAACTGAAAAGCGACAAACTTTGCTATAATTTACAAATTGCGCCACCTTAGCTCAGCTGGCTAGAGCACCACTTTCGTAAAGTGGGGGTCTGGGGTTCGAGTCCCCAAGGTGGCTCCAGCTTGTAATTGCATTCCAGCTTTCGCAAACAGCGGAAGCTGTTTGCTTTCAGCTTTAAACAATTCCTGCGCTCATCCCCAAGATGAATCCTCTCATCTTGGGGACCCCTTTGGTACAATATCCATCATGCGGGCGTCGTATAACGGCTAATATATAACCTTCCCAAGGTTGGGACGAGGGTTCGACTCCCTCCGTCCGCACCAGCTCAGAATCACATTGCAGCTTCCGTAAAACAGCGGAGGCTGTTTTACTTTCGGCTTTCAGTAATTCTTATACTTCACCCCACAAAGAATCCTCTCTTTGCGGGGACCCCAAAAACACTGGTTGGTATCATTGAAACCGTGTAGAATTAGGGACAAGTATGCAACTTCCCAAAAAGTACATTCACGATCGTGTTATTCTGTTACTTCTGAGCGTGAACACATTCCTGACACTGCTTGGTGCAGTTCTTGTTTTGCTCCGTCTTGATGGGGCTCGTACGAGTGGCTACATTGCTGAATATCGTGTAAATCTTGGGGTTAGCCCATTTAAACCGGGCGATCTTATGGATCTTTTGGCCTTTATTGCTGCAGGACTTTTGATCTGGGTTGTTCATACTGTGTTAAGCATCCGAATGTTTGGTCACCACCGGAGTTATTCGTTAGCCATACTATCTATGGGTACCTTACTACTAGTTCTAAATATTATTGTCGGTAACGCTCTTTTGGTACTGCGCTAGTCATGAATGTTCGGGACATAGAAATACCGTATGTAGAAGATCGAGGCAAGCGGTACAGGTTTTTTGAGATTTTGCCCGGACTCTTAACCTGGACAACACTAGTCCTGCCGTTCATTCTCAGCCTTATCAACCCAACACTGGCTGTCTTTTTTATCCTTGTCTATATTATGGTGTGGTTCGTGAAGTCTATGGGGCTGCTTGTTCGTAATTTTCAGGGATTACGGCGGCTGAATCGCTACCAGGCGCTCAAATGGAATGAACTACTAGATGATCTTGAAAATCGTGTTGTGAGCAAAGGGCAAGACGCGCCAGATTGGCACCACGAAAATGTGGGCAAGCAGTTCCCGCTGCAGCCATCTGAAATCTACCATGCCGTTATGATTGCAGCCTATAACGAAAGTAGAGAAGTACTTGAGCCAACGATTCAATCCGTGATCGAATCTGATTACGACACGAAAAAAGTCATACTAGTTTTGGCGTACGAAGAACGAGACGGCGCTCGTTCAGAACAAGCTTGCCTGGACCTTGCGAAGAAATACGGGTCAAAATTTGCTCACACAATGGCAGTAAAACACCCGTTAACACCAAACGAAATACGCGGTAAGGGCGGAAACATTACCTACGCAGCCCGAAAACTAGAAAGCTACCTGAAAAAGGAAAAAATTGACCCAATCAGAGTCGTTGTAACCACGCTCGACGCAGATAATCGGCCGCACAAGGAATATCTGGCTTGCTTAACGTATTTGTACGTTGTGTGCCCAAGTCAGCTTCATTCATCATTCCAGCCAGTAATTATGTACACGAACAATATATGGGATGCTCCAGCCCCAATGCGCGTGATTGCTACCGGCAATGGGTTCTGGAACATAACTCTCTCTATGAGACCTCATATGATACGCAACTTTTCCTCGCATGCTCAGGGCATGCAGGCCTTGATAGATACCGACTATTGGAGTGTGCGTACAGTGGTAGAGGATGGGCATCAATTTTGGCGAACCTACTTCCGTTACGATGGAAAACACGAAGTGTACCCGTTGTATGTACCAATCTATCAAGATGCGGTATTTGCAGCTTCATATAAAAAGACATTAAGGATGCAATTTATACAACTTCGACGCTGGGCTTGGGGAGCGTCAGATATAGCCTATGTTACCGAGAAAGGCTTCTTTACCAAGAATAAGGTGCCGCGCAAAGATCTAATCATGAAGTTGGCACGACTTATAGAGGGGCACCTGAGTTGGTCCACGGCTCCGCTTATTCTCCTCTTTTCAGCGTTTATTCCCGCGTTCTTAAGCCCAAAAAACTATGCAGCCAACCAGCTACCGCTGATAGCTAGCCAGATTCAGCGTATTGCAATGGTTGGAATCCTAGCAACACTGTATCTTAGTTTAAAGACTCTGCCTCCTAAGCCCGCACACTATAAAAATAGTCGACACTTTTTTATGGTAATTCAATGGATATACCTGCCAGTTACTACAATTTTGTACAACTGCTTTTCAGCCATTAACTCACAGACGCGATTAATGTTTGGACGCTACCTAGGCTCGTTCGATGTCACCGAAAAAGCCGTTCGCACCAAAGAGAACAAAACGGTTGTATAGTCGCTTATAGCGGGTGGTACGCTTCGTACTGTACACCTGCTGCTTTATCAAAACGTGTAAGTACACGAGCGGTGGTCAGAATAAGTTGAGCTTTGGCTACCTTGCCGTTATCGGCAAGCAACAGCAACTTATCAATAACCGTTAACGTAAGCGCAGGTGCGACTATTGGTACGTCTTTTCTGTGCCCGCAAGCTTTGGCAATACTCAAGAGCAGGCGATCTCTGTTAAAACTCTGTAATTTACCGTTCTTTGTCTCTAGGGCAAGATTTTTCTCTAGGTCGGGAAACTCATTAGTAGTGAATACTGCACCACAACCAAGACACTGCCGTCGCCTCCAGATAGTAGATTTTTTCTTTCCTGAACGACTGTTTGTGACGCGAGTCGACGCTGCGCAGTATAAACATTTCATAGCTACATATTGTCATAACGCTGTTTAAAATGCTAGTGGATAACTTATAGAATTCTGTGAATAAAAAAGCTCCGAGCACATGCTCGGAGCCTCACTTCGTATTCGTTCTACTTTGTAGCTTCGATGGTACGAAGGCGTCGTATTCGACTAATCTGCTTGGTGGGTACTAGCTCTTCATAGAAAAGCTGAAAGCCCTCCAGCGCATTTTGTTTGCTGGTACTCAAACCTCAAACACCTCGATTAACGCGCTTATGATAACATTAATACGTATAAAGGTCAATACAAAGGCGTGATTTCACAACATCACTTACAGGGGTGAAGCCGCTAATGGCTGACACCTATTATGGCTAGTAATACTTGCTTCCACCTCTGTTATACGGTAATATTGTCATTATCTGGGTGATTAGCTCATTTGGCTAGAGCGCCTCATTGACGTTGAGGAGGTGAGAGG
>CAZXLT010000011.1:29306-30441 GCA_964641545.1 uncultured Candidatus Saccharibacteria bacterium | reverse complement strand
AATTAATTCATTAATTTTCGGCGGTGGTCATGAGCGTGGACTTCGCAGTGGGACTGAAAACGTACCAGCAATTATTGGGCTAGCTGAGGCGATTACTCACGCCGGCGAGTTGAGAAACGGCGAGCGTTCTCGACTGCAGCAGTTGCAAAACTATTTTTATCAGGAGCTTAAAAAACATATTCCGACTGCCATAATAACCACAAAAAAGACTGATAAGCTTCCAAATATCGTGCATGTACATCTTCCTGGGCATGATAACGAACGGGTAATGATGGAGCTCGATGAGCAGGGTGTTCAATGCGCGGTAGGTTCAGCTTGCAGCGCGAGCAGTGATGAACCGTCACATGTCCTTCGTGCAATTGGTTTTAGCGATAAGCAAGCCCAAAGTAGCCTGCGTTTTAGCATGGGTCGTACAACAAAAAAAGAAGATGTCGACAAAACTATCAAAGCTCTGAAAGCAGCGATACGTGAATAAAAAAGCACAGACAGTTTTTGTGGGAATGAGTGGAGGTGTGGATAGCTCGGTAACGGCCGCGCTACTAAAACAACAGGGCTATAACGTGGTTGGCGTGTACATGAAGAACTGGAGCCAAGATCTTCCTGGAATGCCCTGCCCATGGAAAGAAGACTACCAAGATGCCAAACGAGTTGCGGTGCAACTTGGCATTGAGTTCAAGTTGTATGATTTTGAAAAAGAATACCGGCAAAAAGTGGTGGATTACATGGTTCGCGAATATCAGGCCGGACGCACGCCAAACCCTGACATTATGTGTAACCAAGAGGTTAAGTTTAAGTTGTTTTTAGAAACTTGTCTCGAAGACGGAGCGGATCTAATCGCTACAGGACACTACGCCAGGACAAAGAGCGGCGAACTGCTGATGGCAAAAGATGACAACAAAGATCAAACCTACTTTTTGTATCGAATTACAGACGATTCGCTCAAGAAAGTATTATTCCCTCTCGGTGAATATACGAAGCCCGAGGTTCGCAAACTAGCCGAAAAATTTGGTCTTATCACAGCCAAGAAAAAAGAGAGTATGGGCATTTGCTTCGTCGGCAAAATCGGCATCAAGGACTTTTTGGTACATGAACTGGGCCCACAAGAACACGGCAACATTGTTGATGAATCAGGTAA
>CAZXLT010000011.1:16215-29296 GCA_964641545.1 uncultured Candidatus Saccharibacteria bacterium | reverse complement strand
GGTAAAAAGATCGGTACGCACGAAGGAGCTATTTTTTACACGGTCGGTCAACGGCATGGGCTCGATGTCGGTGGTGGTCTACCTTACTACGTAACTGGCAAGGATATGAAGAAGAACGAAGTCTATGTCACGACCAAACTCGACGATCATAACTTATGGACTAAAAGACTGCACTTGAAAGACGTTCATTGGATAACTGGCAAGCCAAAAGAAACGGAAGTGCAAGTTCGAACTCGACATAGGGCACCATTAGTGCGGGCGAAGCTTACCATTAAAAATAATGAGCTGATACTTGAGCTCGAAAACGAAATCCGAGCTGCGACGCCCGGTCAATCCGCTGTTTTGTACGCAAAGGAACAGGTCCTTGGTGGCGGAATAATTTCATGACAAAACGACGAAGAAACATCCCTTTAACAAGTGACGGAGACGCAGTTGCCTGCCATAACTGTGTTGCCGCCTGCTGTAGAGCCGGAACAAACATGCCGTTGTCTACCGAAGAGCGCAGGGCAAACCTTTTAAAATTTCGAACTGAAACGATTACACCCCCAGCACAGGTTGACCGAATATTTCCTTCATTTTCTCCAGAAGAGCCAGCTAGAATGATCCCAGCCGGTTGGGGAGTTTTTAGATTGGTCCAAGATTGCGGCAACCTAACATCAGAAAACATGTGCCGCGTTTACGACCAGGAAAGCCCTGTAAGGCCAGGTGTATGCGAAAGCTTTGAGGTTGGCAGTGTGGCTTGCTTGATTCTACGAGCTCGTTGCGGGCTTGAAGATCAAATCCCTCGGCATTTACAGGTTGCCGTGCAAGACGGTGTCGCTCAGATGCAACAAGGAATGTGAGCTTTCTTCATCGCCAGCATAGCAACAAGCGCTATTGCACTGGTCAACTGGTCTCACCTCTGTTATAATAAATTGTATGAACGCGCAGCAGATTCGTAATGCTTACTTAGATTTTTGCAAAAACAACCAGCATGTCATTATTCCACGAGCCAAACTTGTGCCCGACAATGACCCAACAACACTGTTTACTGGTTCGGGCATGCAGCCGTTGTTGCCGTATTTGCTTGGTGAGCCCCATCCGGCTGGCACGCGCGTAGCCGACAGCCAAACATGTTTTCGGGCTGATGACATCGAAGAAGTTGGGGACAACCGACATACCACCTTTTTTGAAATGTTGGGCAACTGGAGCTTCGGCGACTACTTCAAGGCGGAACAGCTGCCATGGTTCTTTAGTTTTCTAGTCGATCAAGTAGGGCTTGATCCAAACAAATTATTTGTAACCGTCTTTGCAGGCGATCCAGATTATCAGCTCCAACAAGATGACGAGTCGGTAAAAATCTGGCAAAAGCTATTTAACGATAAAAATATTGATGCCCGAGCGGCGGTTATTGGCTCAGAAGCAAATGGTTACAAGCGTGGTATGAAGCCAAGCGAAAAGATCTTTTACTATGATGGTTCAAAAAACTGGTGGAGTCGCGGTGGCAAACCAGAAACTACGCCAGTAGGCGACCCGTGCGGACCAGACAGCGAAGTGTTTTACATGTTCGAAGATGTCGAGCATGACCCAAGTTATGGTAAAAATTGTCATCCCAACTGCGACTGCGGACGCTTTATGGAAATTGGTAACAGCGTCTTTATGACCTATAAGCGAACCGAAAAAGGCTTTGAAGAGCTGCCCAACAAGAATGTAGATTTTGGTGGCGGATTGGAGCGCATTGCAGCAGCAGCCATAGATGACCCCGACATGTTTAAGATCAGCGTGCTGTGGCCAATTATTGAAGGTCTCGAGAAGCGCACTGGCAAAAAATATACCGACCACACTGCTGCGATGCGCGTTATTGCTGATCATTTACGAGTAGCAGTTTTTCTGGCAGTTGATGGTGTGGTGCCAAGTAATAAAGAACAGGGCTACGTTATGCGCCGTCTTGTACGACGAGCTGTGCGTTTTGCGTTTGACCTGGGTATCGAAAATGAGCTTATGCGGCTTGCTGTTCCGATAATCGCCGATTGTTATCATGAAGATTTCCCAGAAGTTGCAAAAAAGCGCGATGAAGTAACGGAGATATTGAGCAAAGAAGAAAAAATCTTTCGACAAACATTGCGCAAGGGCGTCCGCGAACTCGAAAAATTAGGCAAAGCAGGCACACTGACGGGGGAGCAAATCTTTACTCTGTACGACACATACGGGTTTCCGGCTGAGTTGAGCGTGGAAGAGGCAACTAATCAAAAAGTAAATGTCGAAACGAACTGGCAATCAGAGTTTGATGCAAAAATGACCGAACAGCGTGAGCGAAGCCAAACAGCTGCAAGGGGAACCTTTAAGGGCGGCCTGGGCGGTCACACCTTACAGCACAAGAAATATCACACGGCTACACACCTGACCTACCAAGCACTCCGCCAAGTATTGGGCGATCATGTCATCCAGCGTGGTAGCAACATTACCGAAGAGCGTTTAAGGTTTGACTTTAGCCATCCCGAAAAAGTAACCCGTGAACAGTTGGACGAAGTGGAAAAAATTGTGAACGAACAGATTGCAAAGGATCTACAAGTCAGTTGGAAAGAATATCCAACCCAGGAAGCAACTGGACCGCTCGGCGCGCTTGGTCAGTTTGGCGACCGCTATGGTGACGTGGTTAAGGTGTATTCAATGAAGGATCCCAAGTCACCGGAAAAAGAGCGACCCTTTAGTTTTGAAATTTGCGGTGGTCCTCACGTTGACCATACACTGCAACTATTCGAAGATGGTAAAAAATACAAAATCCTCAAAGAAGAGGCTAGCAGCGCAGGGGTGCGGAGAATCAAGGCAGCTCTGGTCTAATGTTCTTTGATCGCGGCTGGCGCTGTGAAGTTGCCATTACTCCCGAAGTTTTCGAGGAAGCAATTACAGGTCCAAATGGACATGCAGTTGCGCGACAGGCACTTAACGATCAGGCCGTGGAACGTCTCAGGCGCTCGGCATTTACCATGGGAAGAGTCGTACGAAGCAGGGGCTATAAATATGGTGCGCGCTACGGGTATACACCACTACGTCGAGACACAAGAAAAACAGCGGTTCGTCATCCTGTGATGACCGAGCTAATGCGGGCTTCGCGCGATACGGTGCAGCGCGCAGGAGCTGCCCTGGACGAAGATACACTACGCGAGTGGGGAGAGCGACGACCGAACGGCTTTGGCAGCAAATTATTCACTGCAAGAAACGATATTGCGGTTCACCGCGTGTCCCCAGGGGGGTGGTTTGATGCGCACCGGGATAATCGTAATCTGTACGGGGTTGTAATCATTTACAACGTTGAAGGTGTTCGCACGTTTGAGCTTCATCCGCCCTGCAAAGTCAATACTAGTAATTACGAGTCAATCTACCAAGTCCCAGGTTTTCCTGCCACGTCCGTAGACCTTGAACCGGGGGATGCTTTAGTGATGGCTGCGCGGAAGTTCGGAGGACTAAGTGCGACATACCCCGGCGAGCTTCCTTGGCATGGAATTGAAAATAACGGTGAGGGTAAGAGTACGTCATACTCAGTCGGCTACAAGGTCGTTTGAGCACTAGACAAGTGGGTTTATACTTAGTAGAGGGTTAATTAAAAATATAAACAATATGGTAACAACACAGGAAGGCACGTCAATTATTGGCGTAGTTCATCCACGGGGAACTCTCCTTGACGGCAGAGAAGTTGTTGAAGTTGCGCTCGATCGCGGCAGTATGGGTCCAGGTGATGCGGAACGGCTGTTTCGTTCGCTTGGTGCAGCAATTGACGCGGAACTTCCAGCTCCACACAACAACGGTGCCTCGCTTGGGCATTTTGTGGTTGGTGCGTCTCCTGAAGTTTGGGCAACCATAGACGGTTTGCCAAATGTGCACTTGGCGCCACTTGTCCAAGCGAGAGCTGCATAAATATAACAAACAAGGCTTTAGAAACACCGGTCACGGTGCTATACTAAATGAAGCTTATGTCTATTTCTTTAGATAAATTCAAACAGCTTAAAGCAACCGTTGCGAGCCGGACCGGCAGTAAGGCACCAGTAGATCAATACCTAGTTGCTCTCGATATTGGCACCGAATTTGTAAAAGCCTTAATCGGTAAAGTAACAGATAAGGGAATCGAGATTGTTGGTCAAGGGCGCGCTCACCAGGCTCTTAATGATATGCAAGCTGGTGCTATTGCAGACATCGCCTCGGTTGTTAATAACTGCGACAAAGCTTTGAACGAAGCTGAGCAACAGGCCGGTGTGAGCAGTAAAGCTGCGATTTTAGGAATTGCCGGTGAACTGGTTAAAGGTACAACAACCACGGTACGGGTGAATCGGAAGGATGCCGAAAAAGAACTCGATGCAAACGAGGTTGAACGAATTATTACATTGGTACAAAAACGAGCTCGCGAGCAAGCCAAGCAGCAGTTGATCTGGGAGCTTGGCGGTAAAGAAGTTGAAATACAGCTCGTCAATAGTGCACTCGTAAGTATTGAGATAGATGGTTATCCAGTCACAAACCCAGTTGGGTTTAAAGGTAAAGAAGTGGTTATTCAGCTCTACACGGCGTTTGCACCGATGATTCATATTGGGGCATTGGAACGAACTGCGAAAGAGCTCGACCTTGACTTACTTGCTGTTGCGGCCGAACCATTTGCAGTCTCCCGTTCGGTTATCGGCGATGATCCAAATGCTAGCATGAGTGCGATACTCATGGATGTTGGTGGTGGTACCACCGATATTGCAGTTATTAACGAGGGTGGAGTGCAGGGAACTAAGATGTTCGGAATCGGCGGTCGTGCGTACACTAAGAGTGTCGAAAAGGCTCTGGGCGTGAGTTTTCCTAAAGCAGAGGAGCTAAAGCTTGGTCTCGACAACAGCGATGAAGCTGACAAAAAAACAAAAACAATTGAGGAAGCACTACGGAAAACATTAGCCGTTTGGACGGCTGGCGTGGAACTAGCGTTGGGCGAGTTTACACAATTAGACCATTTGCCATACCGAATTTTGCTCTGTGGTGGTGGCTCAAGTCTGAATATGCTCATGCGTGAGTTGGCTTCTACTAACTGGTACGGAGACTTACCGTTTACCCGGAAACCGGTTGTGCAACATATTCAGCCGCACCAAGTTGTGGGTATTGTTGACAAAACCGCTACCGTCACCGATCATACTTTTATCACTGCAATGGGCTTACTGCGCGTTGGACTCGATACATTGCAGCAGGATGATAGTGCGACGGGTAGTAATGCAATACGACAGAAGATAGATCGGCTACTGAGGGTATAAATCATGGCAGAAGCACACTCAAACAATCAGAAGGACACTGTTTACATCGACATTGACGACGAAATAACCGCCGTAATTGATAAAGTTCATAGTGGCAAGCATAAAATCGTTGCATTGGTACTACCAAAGAGAGCCACGGTCCTGCAAAGCATTGTCAACATGAAGCTGTTAAAGCGCACTGGTGAAGAAACCAAAAAACGTATAGTTCTTATAACTAGTGAGGCTGGATTATTGCCTTTAGCTGGTGCTGTAGGGCTGCACGTAGCAAAAACGCTTCAAAGTAAACCCGAAATTCCAGAAGCACCAAAGGTTCCATCTGCTGATGTAGCACTCGACGAGCCGGACGAACTTGATGATGAAGAACCAAGCATTGACGCAAGTGAATCTGTAGGCAGCCTCTCTGACAAGAAAAAATCAAGGAGTGACCGGGCTAAACCAGCGCCAGAAGAAACTATTGAACTTGACGAAGAAGACATCGATCAAGAGACGACAGATACACCTAAGCCAAAAAAGACAGACAAAAAGGGTGATAAAAAGCTCAAAATCCCAGACTTTAACAGCTTTAGGAAGAAATTGCTGCTTGGTGGCGCCGCCTTTGTATTATTGATCATCCTCTGGTATGTCGGCTTCTTCGTGGTGCCAAAAGCTTCCATTGTAGTTAAGACGGATAGCTTAACGAGTGACGTGGATGTAAATTTCTCGGTTAACACGGCCACAAAATCTTTTGACGAAAAGTTGGGCATAATCCCCGCAACACTGAAAGAAGTAAAAAAGACCGACAACGTAAAGGTAAGCGCAACTGGTAAAAAGAATGTTGGCGATAAGGCAAAAGGATCTGTAAGTCTGCAAAACTGTACCAAAACCGATGGTTCGGTTACCGTCCCAGCTGGGACTACGGTTAATAACGCTGGGTTTGCCTTTATAACTGATGTTGATCTTACGCTGTCCGAAAGTAGCTTTACTGGTAGTGGAAAATGCACTAGTGGCGACAAGGAAGTCGCAGTTACTGCTGCAAACTCTGGTGACCAGTACAACTTAAGTGGCGGGCGTAATTTCTCTGTTTCCGGTTACTCGGGTATTAATGGGACCGATAGTAGCGCTATGAGCGGTGGCACTACTAAGAATGTTAGCGTTGTAAGTGACCAAGATATTGCCACGGCTAAACAGCAGCTTGCAGACAAAAGTAAGGCCGTTGCTCAGGCCGAGCTTTCCAAGGTATTCAAAGACGAGAAGTTACTTGCACTTGCCGAAACAACCAGTAGCGCTGACCCAGTCGTAACAAGCACTCCTAAAGTTGGCGAAGAGGCTAGTGATGTTACGGTGACTTCGATCACTACGTACACCATGCTTGGTATTAAGCAGGATAATCTTAAAAAGCTGGTGACCAACGCGGCTAAAAAAGATATCGATACTGATAAACAAGCTATTAATGATGATGGACTCGACAAGGCGGTGTTTCGTCAGGTAAATAAGGTGTCAGCCAACGAACAGAAGCTTTCAGTTCAGACCACCGTAAGCACCGGTGTGAGTGTTAACGAAGATGAGCTAAAAACGCAGATTGCAGGCAAGAAGAAGGGCGATGTGCAGTCAACTATTGGTGCCCTGCCAGGCGTAAAGGATGTTCAGGTGAAGTACAGTCCGTTCTGGATCTCTGTTACGCCAAAGAAAGCCAGCAAGATAACTATTGAGTTCGAGAAGTTATAATAGTTATTGATGAGTAATTCACATATTTTAGCGCTCGATGTTGGGCACAAGCGAATTGGCGTGGCGATTGCTAGCCATGTAGCTCGCCTACCGCGACCATACGGTGTTGTTGCGGGCGGACCAAAAGCAATACAGGAGATTGCTCGCTTGATAACGGCAGAGAATGTGAACGCACTTGTCGTAGGTCTACCACGCGGGCTGGAAGGGCAAGAGACCGCTCAGACGGGGTTTGTTCGCGAGTTTGTCGCCGGTCTCGAGCAGGCGGTCAATGTGCCGATCACTCTACAAGATGAAGCCGTAACGTCACATAAGGCCGAAGCAGAGCTGCGCGAACGCGGAGTAGCATTTGAAAAAGGTGATATTGATGCACTGGCGGCTACGATTATTCTTAACGACTTTTTAGAGGAACAGAAGGTGAATAATCATGAAGCATAATCCGGGCAAACGATGGTGGAAAAAATTTGCTCAGTTTTTTATTGTTCTATCAATTTTTGCAGTCGTTGGTGTTGTTTTTGGTGTCAGAAAATACTACAGCGACAACCTACACCCGCTGAATACGGCAGCAACATCTATTCAGGTAACTATCAAATCTGGTGCGACACTTCGTGAGATTTCCTCACAATTAAAAAACCAAGGCGTGATAAAGAGTGCATGGGCTTTTGAGCGATATGTTCAAAACAAGTCAGCAGCCGATAAGATAAAAGCGGGAACATACGAACTTAACACAAGTTTACATGTTTCACAGATAGTTTCGATTTTAACAGCCGGAAAGGTGGCCACGAACTTGGTAACTATTTTACCTGGGCAGCGCATTGATCAGGTAAAGCGTGCGTTTTTAACCGCCGGATTTTCCAACGAGGAAATCGAGGCAGCATTTGAACCAACACAATATGCCAGCAATGCTGCCTTGGTAGATAAGCCTGCCAGCGCAAGTCTGGAAGGGTATCTATACCCTGAGTCTTTTCAGCGAACAGCCGAAACCCAACCACAAGAAATCATTGAGGCTTCTCTGAATGAAATGCAAAAACGCTTAACACCAGAAATTCGCGAAGCGTTTTCTAGCCAGGGCCTAAGTGTATTTAAGGCTGTTACGTTGGCTTCAATTGTCGAGCGCGAAGTCTCAAGACCAGAAGATCGAGCACAGGTTGCACAAGTTTTCTTGCGCAGACTTAAAGAAGGTCGACGCCTAGAATCTGATGCTACTGCTGGATACGGGGCGATTCTGGCAGGCCAACCAAGTTCTTTGACCTTTGATTCGGCATACAACACATACACACATGATGGGTTGCCGCCGGGACCTATAAGCAATGTAACTGAAAGTTCACTCAAAGCAGTTGCCGAACCGGCCGGCACCAATTGGTTGTACTTCGTCTCAGGTGATGATGGTACAACGCATTTCTCAACAAACCTAAAAGATCACCAGACGCTTACTGCCACGTACTGTAAAAAACTGTGTAACTAGTCTTCCAAAAATCCGCCAGATTGGTGAGCCCATAATTCAGAATAGAGACCGCCTTTTTTAAGTAAGTCCTTGTGGCTACCTTGCTCAATAATCTTGCCCTTGTCGAGTACTACTATTCGGTCCATGTGCTGAATAGTACTCAAACGGTGTGCAATGACAATTGCGGTGCGACCTTCCATTAGCTTCCATAGAGCCTGTTGAATAAGATGCTCGCTTTCTGAATCCAGCGCACTCGTTGCTTCGTCCAGGATTAAAATTGGGGCATCTTTAATCATAGCGCGCGCAATGGCAACGCGTTGACGCTGACCACCACTTAATTTGACACCACGTTCTCCGACCAATGTTTCGTAACCCTCGGCCAGTCGGTCAATAAATTCGCTAGCGTTTGCCTTTTTTGCGGCATCCTTGACGTCTTTGTCACTAGCACTCATGCGTCCATAACGAATGTTTTCCGTAAGGCTGCGGTGGAATAATAGTGGTTCCTGGCTTACGTAGGCGATATGCCTGCGCAAATCCTGCTGCGATATATGAGCAATATTTTGGCCATCAATCTCAATAGCTCCGTCCTGGATATCCATAAATCGAAGCATCAGGCTTGTTATGGTAGTTTTGCCGCCACCGCTTGGTCCAACCAGACCAACTTTCTCACCGGGCGCAATTTGTAAGTTTAGGTGCTCAAACAAGCTTCCTTGCTTGGCGTCCTTTTCGCCATACCGGAAGGTCACGTCTTTGAATGTAATTTCTCCTTTGGAAATTTTCGGTTCTTCAGTGACTGGAGCATCTTTAACTCCGGGCGTAATTTGCATGATAGCTGTCATGTCATAGGCATCACCAAACACGCGGGTAATGTTTCGGAATGTATCGTTGAGGTCCCAAAGACGACGTAGCATTGAGCGTGTGTATTCGAGCGACAAGTAAATCACCCCCACCTCAATACGTTTGGTTGTTGCAAGCCAGACCGAGAATATGATTACAAACACATTGAGGCTGCGTTGTACGGCGCCACTCACTAACTCTTGACCCATGTTCATGTGCATTGTGTCGATTGATCGGTCGTAAACATCACCCAGACGTTTTTTTATGAGTCGACGCTCCAGCTTCTCGTTGGCAAAGGCTTTGACGGCCAGAATATTACTGACGCTGTCGGCGTATTGGCCGGTTCGCAGTGTTTCGGCTTGCGCCCAGCGTTTGTTTAAGGGCAATTGTCGCCTACGATATGTCCATATTAGTGGTACGTAAACGGTTGCAAACACAACAATACCCACAGCGACCATAGGTGCCTTTGGCAACAGCACAACACAAGTGGCCACAGTACCAATAATTAGCTTGTATACGTTCCAAGTCAATGAATCTGTTAGTCGCTCAAATGAGTGAGAAAACTTATTGATTTGATTCACTAATGACCCGGCAAAGCGCTCACTAAAGAATTTATAACTCATGCTGGTCATGTGGTCAGTTGAACGCAATGCAAGATCGCGCATCACCTCTTCCTCAAAACGCCAGAATACACGAACGATATAGTTCCACAAAAAGTGACAGAACAACTCAATCGCCGCTATAGCCAGCAGCGGCAAAGCAATTTTGTCAAAGGTTAATTCGCTGAATGACCCGGCTGCTAGTTTGTTTAAAATTGCAGCTATAAATAATGGTGCAACGGTTTCTTCCAAGATTTGTGCAACTGGCATTAGCAAATAGACACGCAAGACACTCGAAGGGTACTTGCGAACACTTTGCCAATACAGTCGCATTGTTTGGCTGGGGGTAACGATAGGTGTAGATTTCATGCGGTCGGACCTCCTGCCCGACGCTTAAAGCTTATATAGATAAATTTTAAATTATTGTTTTGAAGAAAGGGCTACGCTGGCTTCTTTGCGCGCAGGTCTCTCTTCGGCGAATTGAACAGAAGCATGTAACTTCATTTTTTAGCGGCCCTTTCCATTACGTTATGTTGTCACAAATAATACCATAAGCACACCAGGGGTGACAAGAGGCAAATTTAGCAGTACAATTATGGTCCATGAATAAGGTAATTTTGTATTACAAATTTGTACCCGTAGCTGACCCAAGCATTACAATGCGTTGGCAGCGAGAACTTTGTACGCGTCTGAACTTAAAAGGCCGCATTATTGTAAGCCAACACGGGATCAATGGAACTCTTGGTGGTGATATCGAGAATTTGCGCGAATATAAGCGCGAAATGAACCGTTCGGTGTTATTTAAGGGAATTATGTATAAATGGAGCGATAGCGCCGGCAACGATTTTCCGCGTCTTAGCGTAAAAGTACGGCCAGAGTTGGTTGCATTTGGTCGTGCTGAAGAGGTAGAGGTGGATGAAAATGGTGTTAAGGGTACAGGTAAACACTTAAAACCGGAGGCACTACACAAGCTAATGGCCGAAAAAGGCGACGAAGTGGTGTTTTTTGACGGTCGTAATGCGTACGAAGCTGCGGTAGGTAGGTTTAAGGGCGCAATTGTCCCGGACACCAAGACGACTCATGACTTTGTTAAGGAAATTGAATCAGATAAGTACAACGACATAAAAGATAAGCCAGTGGTGACCTACTGTACTGGTGGTGTGCGTTGCGAAATTCTTAGTAGCTTGATGAAAAACAGGGGTTTTAAAGAGGTGTATCAGATAGATGGCGGAATCGTAAAATACGGTGAAAAATACGGAGATGGTGGTCTTTGGGAGGGCGCTTTACATATTTTTGACGACCGTATGACCCATCGTTTTAGTGAAAGATCTAAAGATATTGGTATATGCGTGCATTGTGGTGGAAATACGAGTCGATACATTAACTGTGCCGATAAATCGTGCAATAAACTCGTGCTGGTCTGCGAAGCGTGTGATAAAAAAACTTCTTGTGTAGATCACCTGCAAGCTATAGTAGAAGCGTGAACGAGCGACTCAAAGAGAAGTTGAAAGACCTACCCAATGCACCAGGTGTTTATTTTCATAAAGACAAGTCTGGTCAGATTATCTATGTGGGCAAGGCAGCTGTTTTAAAAAATCGAGTGCGCCAGTATTTTCATGCTTCAAGAGTTCGTGACCCAAAAACAGATCTTTTAGTAAGTGAAATTGAAGACACAGATTGGCAAGTGGTTGATAGTGAGATCGAGGCCTTGTTTTTAGAGGCAGAGCTTATCCGCCGATATTTGCCGCGCTACAACATATTGCTCAGGGATGATAAATCGTCGAGTTTTGTACGTATCGACTTCAAAAGCAAATACCCCACAGTTACATTGACACGAAGGCCACTGGATGACGGAGCTACGTATTATGGTCCATTTCTCAGCACCATTGCCTTAAAGCGCGCGCTGAAGTACTTGCGTAGAGCTTTTCCTTATTCTGTGCACACTGTTCTTCCAAAACGTGCTTGTCTACAATCGCACATAGGTTTATGCCCTGGTCCTGAAACGGGGGAGCTGGACGAGAAGCAATACAAGGCTAGTCTGCGTCGATTAGTAAGAGTTTTACAGGGTCAGCGAAAGGCACTGATTGCCGAGCTCGAAAAAGAAATGAATGAGCTCTCTAAACAGGCCGAGTTTGAGCAGGCGGCCAAAGTCCGCAACCAAATGTTTGCGTTAAAGAATCTTGGGCAGCAAGTTATTTTTAGTGATCGTGAGTTTATGGATTTGAGCAAAGATCATGCCTTGATCGAGTTGACGCAACTTCTGGGTTTAGCCAAGGTACCGAAACGCATAGAAGGGTACGACATTAGCCACATGAGTGGCACAGATGTCGTTGCTAGTATGGTGGTGTTTACGAACGGTGCGGCCGATAAAGCAAAATATCGCAAGTTTAAATCTCATAAGCAGAATAACGACGACTTCGAACATATGCGAGAAACCATGCAACGCCGTTTCTCCGATAAAAACATCAAAGACTGGGGCATGCCAGAGCTGTTGTTGGTTGATGGAGGCAAGGGGCAGCTTGGTGCGGCTCTATCGGTGTTAGCAGAGCAGAATGTACGGATTCCGGTAATTGGTTTGGCAAAAAAACACGAGGAAATAGTAGTTAAAAACGACTGGTCAATGACTGATCTTCGCCCAGAGATTGTGTTGAAACAGCGTGGGTTTAGCCGTGTCAGCGAGGACTTTACGCTGGTAGATCTTCCGAATAGCTCACACATTGTTAAGCTGTTGCAGCGGATTCGTGACGAGTCACATCGCTTTGCAGTAAGTTATCACTCGGTACTCAAGGTGAAGCGCCAAACAGCCAGCTTGTTGGACGAAATCCCCGGCATTGGGCCAACCACTAAGAAAAAGCTCCTCAAAACATTTGGCAGTCTGCGTGGCGTTACGCAGGCGCGCCAAGCAGAGCTAGAAAAGTTGCTCGGTGAAAAGAAGGCAAAAATTCTGCGGCAATATCTGCGTGCCTCATCAAAATAGTAATTTGCTATACTGAGGGTTCAGTATGAAAGACATGGGAGAAGGTTTTTCTGCGGCATTTTTTGCCGGTAACAGAGAACGTTTAAGCAAACTATTTACGGGAACGGCACCAATTGTGATCACTGCGGCCGGTCTATTACAGCAGGGTGGTGACTATACATACCCGTTCCATCAAGATTCTAGTTTTTGGTATCTAACCGGGATTGATAAACCTGACCTTGTGCTGGTCATTGACAGGGGAAAAGAATACCTTATTTTACCAGAGCGT
>CAZXLT010000011.1:0-16205 GCA_964641545.1 uncultured Candidatus Saccharibacteria bacterium | reverse complement strand
GACGTTGCTGATGTGTTTGATGGCACGTTTAACCCTGAAATATTTAGTAAAATTTCTGGAATTAGCGAAGTGCTAGACCAGAAAAATGGCTGGAAACGTCTTGGCAGCAGACTGAAAAAGGCGAAACATGTAGCTACGCTTGCGCCACTAGCGGCGTATGTTGAAGTTTTTGGATTCTACACAAATCCGGCTCGCGCCACATTGATGAGTAAAATTAAAGAGTTTAACAGCGACATCGAACCACTTGATTTGCGGCAGCATCTAAGTGTCATGCGCATGGTTAAGCAGCCTGTTGAAATTGCAGCAATTCGTCAAGCTGTTGATATTACTATCAAAAGTTTTAATAACGTCTACAAAAAGCTTTCCAAGATGAACTTTGAGTATGAGATCGAAGCGCTATTAGACTACGACTTTCGAAAAAGCGGGGCTGATGGGCGAGCATATAAGGCAATTGTCGCATCAGGTCAGAACGCCTGTACACTGCACTACGAGGCAAATAACCAGCCGTTAGCTAAGGATAAGTTAGTTCTAATCGATGCCGGAGCACAAGTAAATCGGTATGCGGCGGACATCTCGCGTACCTTCATGCGAAGTACCACTTCCAAACGTCAACGCCAAGTGCACGATGCGGTGATAGAAGTGCAAGCCTTTGCATATGCACATCTGAAACCTGGCGTTTCGATTCGTGAAAACGAAAAGACTGTTGAACAGTATATGGGCGAAAAACTTAGATCTCTCGGACTGATCAAGAATATCGAGCGTGAAGAAATTCGAAAATTCTTTCCTCACGCTACCTCGCATTTCCTTGGGCTTGATGTTCACGATGCCGGTGACTATGATCGTCCGTTGGAGCCAGGGGTCGTATTGACGGTTGAGCCGGGAATATACATTCCAGAGGAAGCGATCGGTGTCCGCATAGAAGATGATGTGTTAGTTACCGAAAACGGCATTGAGATTTTAAGCAAAAAATTAGCCGCTGACTCGTAGTTGAAAGCACAAGAATTACTTGGTTATGCGCTCATTTTATGCTAGTATTTGTAGTACAATGTGGCGTCACTTACAGAGGTAAGTGTTTCGCAAGCCACATTGTAAAACACTGATCCCGATGCTGTTTTTAGGAGTGAATTAGCAAGGCAGGTCGATCGTCTTGCAATTAATAATTAATACTTCAGCATCTGGTTGCTCGAATCAAAGAGCAGGAGTATTTTATTCGTACATTACCTCGGTCTCTACGGTTAGAATCTGGTTCACCGGTTCAAACACTTAAGGCCAACTCACCCACCCGGATCTTCGCTCGTCTTACTAAACGAAACAAGAAACGAGCTATTCGTGGCGGTATTTTGCTTGCAAATATCATTGTTTTGGTTGTTGTTGGTACGTTCGTATTACGGAGTCCAAATCAAACTCCAGTACAAGCCAACAATGCTAGTGCTGTGACAGGTAGCGAGTCGGCTACGAGTGCGCTTGACCAGCTGTCCTCTGCTGATATTGCTGTGCACGTGGCTCGGATGACAAGTTTAGACGAGGCTGTCTCGGTTACCAACAAAGCCGACACGGTTAATGCACAGTTAGCGGTAACCCCCGCCGACGACACTGTTGTGGCAAAGCCACAGGTGGTTGCAACAGGTCTAAAATCTAAAAAAGACATCCAAACATATGTTGTTAAAGACGGTGATACTGTGCCTGTACTTGCCGAACGTTTTGGGATAACATCTGACACCATACGATGGTCAAATGGTATTACCGGTGATGCGTTGGCACCGAACAAGGAACTGCTTATTTCGCCTGTGAATGGATTGGTCTACATCGTCAAGCCTGGTGATACGGCCGACTCCTTGGCAACTAAGTATAAGGCAAATAAAGATCAGATTATTGCCTTTAATGATGCGGAAATTAGTGGGCTTAAGGTCGGCGATAGAATTGTAATTCCAGATGGTAATGCTGCGCCAACGCCGATTGCACGAGCAGCCGTTGCTCGGGGTTTCTCCTGGGGTGGCAACACTGCTATCTATGGGGCAAACGGTTACGACTATGGATACTGTACCTGGTATGCTGCCAATCGTCGTGCAGCTGCAGGCAATCCTGTTCCAAGTAACCTTGGCAATGCAAGCACTTGGCGTTCGTTGGCACAGCGAGCTGGCATTCCAACCGGTGGAACACCAAAGGCTGGAGCAGTAATATGGACACCGCCCCGTGATTATTACGGTCATGTTGGTTACGTTGAATCTGTCGAGGAAGATGGAACGGTGCACATCTCGGAGATGAACACAGCTGGCTGGGGACGAGTTAGTACAAAAACCTTATCGGCTGCTGAAGCTGCTGCGTACTCGTACATATACTAAATAGCATTGAAAAAGTGTTGTAAAAAATGGTAAAATATTACCCAGTATGTTCGTTGATACAGCAAAAACTATAGTCTCGGCCGGTGATGGAGGAGACGGAATTGTAAGCTTTCGGCACGAAATCTACGTCGACAAAGGTGGACCCGACGGCGGAGATGGCGGCAATGGCGGTGATATTGTATTTGTGGCGAGCCGAAATCAAAACACGTTAGCCAGTTTTCGTTTTAGCAAGGAAATAAAAGCGGAAAGCGGAAAGGCAGGTGGAAAGCAGCGAAAGCACGGCAGGAGTGGTAGCGACAAACGTGTTGATGTGCCGGTCGGAACCGTGGTTTCAGAAGGTGCAATCATACTTGCAGACCTATCACATGACGGCGATGAGGTTATTATTGCAGAGGGTGGCAAGGGTGGCTTTGGTAATGCTCACTTTGTGAGTAGCACTAGACAGGCTCCAAAACTTGCCGAGAAGGGCGAACCAGGTGTAAGTCGTGAGTTAACACTCGAGCTAAAGTCTATTGCTGACGTTGGAATCATCGGGTTACCAAATGCCGGCAAGTCAACATTTCTGTCTCGCATCAGTAATGCCAAGCCAGAAATTGCCGATTACGCTTTCACTACCATTACGCCAAATTTAGGCGTTGCCGACATCGACAAACAGCATAGCCTGCTCTTTGCAGATGTTCCTGGTCTTATAGAAGGGGCGAGTCAGGGTAAGGGTTTGGGCGACGCATTTTTACGGCACGTTGAACGAACTAGTGTACTACTGCACATGGTTGATATTTATAATCAAGATCTTGTTACTGCGTACAGGACCATACAAAAAGAGCTGAAAGAATATCAGTTGGACTTATCTCACCGTCCGCAAATCGTTGTGCTGACAAAAACTGAAGGACTCAACCCGAAAGATATAAAAGAGCGCAGCATAGAACTAAAAAAGATACTCCCCGCTCGCGCAAAACTGATGGCAATATCATCTGCTAGTGGTGAAAATATACCGGAACTACTCTACGCATTGCAAGATCTTGTCCAAAAGACTCGCGCGAAGCGTCAGGCCTTGGCAAAGAAATCTGAAATTCCAATTCTGCAATTACCAACAACAGATACTGCGTGGCAGGTTAAAAAAGAAGGTGATGTCTTTGTCGTGACAGGCAGCAAAATTGAAAAATTTGCAAAACGAACCGATTTTGCAAGTGGCGCTGGCGTAGCTCGACTTCGTGACATTATGAACAAAATGGGAATTATGCATAAACTGCAGCGAATGAATATCGAAGCTGGCCAGACTATTGTTATCGGCAACCAGCTTGGATCTCTTGAGTACTAACAATCTTGACAAACCTCTAAACCAGGAGTAAACCTGTTGATGGAGGTCAATAAAAACAAAAAGAGCTTCGCATCAGCAAGCCCCAACTGGCTATATTCCCTTTGTCGTGCTTACTGCTACGGTCCTCTTTAAGAAAGAAGGAAGGTATGTTAGATATTGGTGGTAATGCAGATTCTGATCCCGGTTTACGAGGAGCGTACCCAGATCGATCCCGTACAATTGGCACGCTTTTGATTGATCGAGAAGTAGAAAACGGAGAACTAAGTTCTGTAATTGCATGGTCGGCTAAGCTTATGTTGCAGCGTGCATATGAGCTAGGAGTAAAAAAAGGACTTGAGCCAGCACATGCCCGACTGTTTGCTTGGTTGGAGGTGACTGTTGGTGATGATACTTCGTGTGGTGCAACCGTTGATCTTGAAGGAAAAGGCACTGCCGATCGCATGGATGATCTTGCACGGTTGCTGCATCAGCAAGCCCATAGAAGGGAGGCTTCTGGTGGCGATGTATTGTCGGCAGGACAGGTCGTTGAGGAGTTCATGGCAGTAGCCGCATTAGCAGACGTTGTTGCGCACCAAGAAGCGCAAATCCATGCCGAGCCACAGCGTCTTGGGTCTGCAACTGTTGCAGACCTCATTGCTGCCTAAATATCTGCTACACTAGTCGCACATGGCAAATAGCTTCTATTTCTACGACCTAGAAACAAGCGGGGTAAATCCACGCGAAGCTCGTATTATGCAATTTGCCGGTCAACGAACCGACCTAGATCTACAGCCGGTAGGTGAACCAGATAACTTCTTAATTCGCTTGCATGAAGACGTCTTACCGGAGCCTGATGCCATACTTATCACCGGTATCACCCCGCAGCAAACGCATAGCGAAGGAATTACTGAGACTGAGTTTTTACATCATTTCTATCAAAACATTGTCCAGCCAAACACAATTTTCATCGGTTTTAATTCTATACGGTTCGACGATGAGTTCATGCGGTTTCTGCAATATCGCAATCTGCAGGACCCGTACGAGTGGCAATGGAAAGATGGCTGTAGCCGGTGGGACTTGCTCGACGTTGTTCGGATGACACGCGCCCTAAGGCCAGAGGGAATTGCGTGGCCAGTTGATAGTAGCGGCAAGCCAACCAATCGGCTAGAGTTGCTGGCCAGTATTAACAAATTAGAACACACCAACGCTCACGATGCCCTTAGTGATGTTTTGGCAACGATTGAGGTGGCACGGTTAATTGCGGCAAAGCAACCGAAACTCTTTACCTATCTACGTGATATGCGCCTTAAAAAAGATGTGGAAGCCTTTGTTCATGCAGGTCAGCCATTTGTTTACAGCTCAGGAAAATATTCCAACGAATTTGAAAAAACTACGATCGTACAGACTGTTGCTGATCATCCAAAAAAGAATGGTGTCTTAGTGTATGATTTGCGTCACGATCCAGAGCAATTCTTGCGGCTTAACACAAATGAGTTAGCAAAAGCTTGGGAGTGGAAGCCAGCAGATAGTACAGAATTACGGCTACCTGTTAAATTGCTCCAGTACAATCGATGTCCTGCCATTGCTCCAGTTGGTGTGTTGGACGATACGAGCAAAAAACGACTGGGGATTTCCTTAAAAACTATCGAGCAACACAGAGAAAAATTAACAGAAGCCAAACAGTGGCCGAACGCGCTGTTCGACGCGCTCAAAATATTAGACAAGGCTCAGCAAACCCGTCTGCTTTCAAGCAGTACTGAAGTTGACGGTCAATTGTATGACGGTTTTCTGCAGGACCACGACAGGAAGCTCCTGAAACAATTACATGCAGCTAGCCCAGACAAAATAACACCTTTTGCAAATAAATTTTTAGACGACCGGCTTAAAAAACTTATTCCTTTATACAAAGCACGTAACTTCCCAAGGCAATTAAGTGACCAAGAAAGAGCCGACTGGGAAGCACACATACACACCCGACTATTCTCGGGCGATCAATCGAGCCGTTTGGCGAATTATTTTAAACGAATAGAGGAGTTGCAAAATAATCCTACGCTATCACAAGCAAAGCGCCATCTTCTTGAAGACTTACTACTGTATGGGCAGTCTCTTCTGCCAAATGACTAACCGAGGCTTGGTTGGTCGCCACTTGCAGGTTTGCGCTGCAGCAACTGTTTGATCTTTGCTAACTCGACAAGTACGAGTGCGAGCAATGAAACGATCAGTGCAAAGAGAAGAAACCAGGCAAATGTTAGCTGGAACGATGTGCCTGGAACCTTTCCCAAAACGATGAATTGAAGCATAAAGTTTTCCCACTTAAGAATCAAGCATAAATATACGCCTTTTTGTTCGCATGTCAAATATATTTTATAAAATGCTTAAGCTTGGGTCTCTTGGATTCGATAACACCCAAGAATGTTGACTTCCCAGCCGTGTTCGGCAAGCTCATTAATTGCAGCACGCCCCATTGCCGAGTTACAATTTTCATCAAAGTCTACATAGAAGGAATATTGACGCTCCGTACCAGGTAACGGGTGACTATCCAGCTTTGAAAGGTTAATTTTGCGTTCCTTAAAAACGCGAAGAGCTTCATAAAGGTTGCCCAGTTGATCTTGGCGAGTTTGCGTCATGATTATGCTGGTGCGGTTAGCAAGCTCATCGATTATTTGATCTTTTGTCAGAATAATAAAACGCGTGTAATTTTCTTGGTCGTCGTTAATGGGTCCAGCAAGCACGCTGCCTTCGTATAGCTCGCATGCCTGTTTTCCGGCCACTGCAACAATCTGCTTCTTGTCGTGTGCGAGTACATACTGGAGTGCTTGGGCCGTGTCAGACATTTCCTGTTTCTGTGCTTTAGGCAAATTCGTACTGAGCCATTCCTCACATTGGCTAAACGCCTCATTTTGTGAAAAAACTTTGCTCGTAGGAGTATTGAGCAGCTCAAGGTCGGCTCCTTCGTGTCCGCACAGGAATAGCTCGATTTTAAGTCGTATTTCTCCGTACACCCAAAGACCCTGATCGGCTAAAAGTCGATAGACCGGATTTATTGAGCCATGAAGTGAGTTTTCGATAGCAACGATACCGCGCTCGGCTTGACCACTAGATACTGCATTAAAAACATCTCGGAATGTGTTGCATTCAACCAACTCTAGGGGTTCATTTTGAAAAAAAGCCCCCGCCGCTTGGTGGTGAAATGATCCCTTAATACCCTGGATAGCGATCTTCATGACAAAGTCTAGCGTACCATAAGACTGGAAAAAAACTTGACTCTTCGGTATACTAGGTCAGCTTTATGACAGACTTTATTGAGGTTAAAGGTGCTCGTGAGCACAATCTTAAGGACATTACTGTCCGAATTCCTCGCGAGAAACTTGTGGTTATAACCGGACTGAGTGGTTCTGGTAAGTCTAGCTTGGCATTCGATACCATATATGCCGAAGGCCAACGGCGCTACGTAGAGTCATTAAGTAGCTATGCACGTCAGTTTTTGGGACTAATGGAAAAACCCGATGTTGACCAGATCGATGGTCTGAGCCCGGCAATTTCAATCGATCAGAAATCAACCAGTCGTAACCCAAGAAGTACGGTTGCAACAGTTACTGAAATTTATGACTACTTACGACTTTTATACGCAAGGATCGGGATTCCACACTGTTCGGTTTGTGGGAAGTCGGTTGAACGACAAACCACGCAAGTTATCGTTGATCAAATTGCACAAGACAGCAAAGATGCGCGCCTGCTCATACTCGCTCCGGTCGTGATCGATAAAAAAGGAGCGTTTGAACATATACCAGAGCAGTACCAGCGGGCTGGTTTTGCGAGAGCTCGAGTAGATGGGGTTGTGTATGCTCTGGATGAGTTTCCGGAGCTCGATAAAAACTACAAACACCGCATAGAGATTGTTGTTGACCGTCTTGTGAATAACAGCGAAAGCCTAGGAAGGCTTACACAATCTGTTGAGCAGGCAATAGAAATTGCTGACGGAAAAGTCCTTATTGTAAACGCCGACAATAAAGTGGAGCACCCATACTCACTTAACTATGCGTGTATCGACCATCCTGATGTAACGATTCCAGAACTCGAACCACGCACGTTTAGCTTTAATAGCCCACATGGTGCGTGTCCTGTTTGTACGGGGCTAGGGTCGCGACTTGAGGTTGACCCAGAACTGGTCATACCAAATGGACGTCTGACCATTGCGGAGGGGGCAATCCGACCCTACAACCGTGTTAGCACAGACGCGTGGTATATGAAAAAGCTCCAAGCAGTCGCAGAAGCACACAACTTTAGCTTGCATGTCCCAACCTCGGAGCTAAAACCAGAACAAATTACCTTGCTGATGTATGGAACTGGTACGCAAAAGTATCGCGTTAGCTTGGGTTCTGGCAGGTCGTTTGAAACGACCTACGAAGGTGTTGTGCCAAATTTGGAGCGTCGTCATAAAGAAACCGAGAGCGATTTTATACGGCGCGATATCGAACGGTTTATGCAAGAACGTCCGTGCCACGCCTGTAACGGCTTACGTCTTAAGCCTGAAGTGCTGGCGGTGACAATTGCCAAAAAATCCATTATGGATATATGCCAACTTTCAATTGATGATGCGCTGCAGTTTGTAGAAAAATTGAAGCTGAATGAAAAAGAGCAAAAAATTGCGTCTCAAATTCTTAAAGAAATTCGAGCCCGTTTACAGTTCTTGGTTGACGTTGGTCTTAACTACTTAAACCTGCTTCGTAGTGCCGTTACGTTAAGTGGTGGCGAAGCACAACGTATCCGCCTGGCAACACAGATTGGTTCGGGGTTGCAGGGCGTATTGTATGTATTGGACGAACCAAGTATTGGTCTGCATCAGCGCGACAACGGTCGTCTGATTGCCACGCTCAAGCATCTCCGAGATCTCGGCAACACGGTGATTGTAGTTGAGCACGATGAAGAAACTATTCGTACGGCTGATTTCTTGCTAGACATTGGTCCAGGTGCGGGAATTCACGGGGGCAAAGTAATCGCAGCTGGGACGCCCGACGAAGTTGCCGCCAGTAGCGAAAGTATAACAGGGCAGTATTTACTGGGTAAAAAAACAATTGCCGTTCCAAAAAAACGGCGTACTGGCAATGGCAAGAGTCTTGCAATCAAAGGTGCTCGTGAGCACAATCTTCGGAACGTAACTGTAGAAATTCCGCTTGGAAAACTTGTTGTTGTAAGCGGTGTTTCTGGCAGCGGCAAATCGAGCCTTATTAACGATATTTTGGCAAAGGAATTATCCGCTCGGCTGATGCGCGCCAATACTGTGCCTGGTCGTCATGATGAGATCGAAGGAATCGAGCAGCTTGATAAAGTCATTATTATTGACCAGTCGCCAATCGGTCGTACGCCGCGCAGCAATCCGGCAACCTACACCGGTTTGTTTACGCCTATTCGTGAGTTGTTTGCCGGTGTGCCGGAAGCAAAGTTACGGGGATATTCTGCCGGACGATTCAGCTTTAACGTTAAAGGTGGGCGCTGCGAAAATTGCTCTGGTGATGGAATTATCAAAATCGAAATGCATTTTTTGCCCGATGTGTATGTGCCGTGTGAAGTATGCAAAGGAAAACGCTACAACCGCGAGGCGCTCGAAATTCATTTCAAAGGCAAGACAATAAGTGATGTGCTCGAAATGACCTGCGAACAAGCACTGGAGTTCTTTTCGAACATTCCATCAATTGCACGTAAGCTACAAACGTTGGTCGACGTCGGGCTTGGCTATATTTCGCTTGGTCAACCAGCTACAACGCTGAGCGGTGGCGAAGCTCAGCGAATTAAACTTGCAACCGAGCTTAGCCGTCGTCCAACTGGCCGAACACTATATGTTCTTGACGAACCAACCACGGGTTTGCACATGGCGGATGTTGAAAAGCTGCTGCAGGTACTGCACGCGCTTGTTGATACAGGTAACAGCATGATAATTATCGAACACAACCTAGACGTTATTAAATCTGCCGATCATATTATTGACATGGGTCCCGAAGGTGGGGCAGCAGGGGGCATGGTCGTTGCGCAGGGTACGCCAGAACAGATTTCACGAAATAATAAATCGTACACTGGCTCTTATTTGAAGCACATGCTGTAGATCAGCGGTGCGACAAAAGTGTTAGTCAACTTTTTTGTTGAGGGTGATCTTTTGTAAGTTACTTTTTATGCCCTGCGCCAGCATCTGCCGAGTCTTCTTGTCCTTTAGCAGGTGTCCAACCGCAAGCGCAAAACTGACTATAATCACACCTATCATAACCAGCTCAATATACTTATCTAGGTGGGGAATTCGCTGACCAATTCCATAGCCTAAGACGGGAAGACCGACACCCCATAGTAGACCGCCGAGGATGTTAAAAAACATGAACCTACTGCGGTCCATTTTGCTCGCACCCGCAACCATGGGGGCAAATGTACGAACAATTGGCGTGAAACGTGCCAGAATGATTGTTTTGCCGCCGTGTTTCTCGTAGAATTCTTCGGCTTTTTGTAAGTATTCCTGTCGAAATATCAAGCCGTCTTTTTTCTTAAAAAGTCTTGGACCTGCGCGCCGACCAATGCTGTAGCCAACGTTATCGCCGATAATTGCTGCGGCTACAACAGAGACAATGAGCGCAAATAACGGAAAGCGTCCTTGGGAGGCAGCCAAGCCAGCTCCAAACAGTAACGAGTCGCCAGGCAAGAAGAAACCTATCAGTAGTCCGGACTCAGCAAACACAATAAAACTGACTAGTAGTATGCCGCCAGTTTGAATCAGATGTTCAACATCAAACATAAACTCAATAGTACCGGTTCCCTTGTCTCTCGTCCATAGTTCAAACCACAACTTTTTTTCAAATAATCCCAGAAATACTCTGTTACAATAGAACGAGTAACAAAGCAAATGTGAGGGAGAAAAGCTTGAGTAACGAAGAAATTACGCTGACACTTGAGAAACGCGAAGTGCTAGGAAAACAGGTGCGAGGTTTACGTCGCGAGGGGAAGATTCCAGCCGTTATCCACGACCACGGTAAGCCATCTATTCACGTAATGGCACCCACGGGGGTTATGGTAAAGGCATATACTCAAGCAGGAAAACACCATCCCGTCAGCCTTACGGTTGGCAAGCAACAATTCATGGCGCTTATTAAAAGTGTCGATTTTGAACCGCGCAAGCAAACTGTACGTCATGTGGTGTTTAATGCTATTAAAGCCGATGAAAAACAGCGCACAGAAGTACCGGTTCATTTTATGGAAGGCGAGATCCCGGCTGAAAAGGCAGGATTTATGGTTATTCGAACACTTGATGCTGTTGAGATCGAGGCGCTTCCAAAAGATTTGATTGATGTGCTCGAAGTTGATGCTAGTGGTCTTGCGGAAATTGGCGACAAGATTACCGTAGCAGATATCAAAGCTCCAGCAACCGTAGAAATTATCACTGAACCTGAGCATTCAATCGCTGTTGTCGAAGAAACGAAGGCCCAGATTTCCGAGGAGGCCGAAGAAGCTGAGGGCGAAGCTGGTGGCGAAACATCCGAGGGCGAGACTCCAGCAGCAGAAGGCGACGCCGAGAAGCCAGCTGCTGAAGAAACAAAAGAATAATGTAGGTATGCTACAATAAGCATAAGTATGAAGCGACCTTTCGCACGGTTTTTAATTAGGTGGTTTGTGTGTGGCTTGGGGCTGTGGGTAGCCGCAGGGCTACTAGGAGACCGGATTAGCTACGAACAAAGACTTGGAGTCATTGTTGTTTCAGGTTTACTGTTAGCGTTGGTCAACGCGGTTATTAAACCGGTTGTCATTATCCTGTCGCTCCCTGCGATATTGTTCAGCCTAGGGTTATTTATGATTGTCATAAACGGTCTCATGGTGCTTCTTGTAAGTAAGCTATACGAACCGCTCCATGTCACTAACTTCGGCGCGGCTATGCTTGCTGGTATGGTCATAGGTTTGGTGAATTATCTGGTTACCACTATACTAGAAGACAAATGAACGTATTTAACTACATAACACTCGGCACAACCGTGCTCCTAGTTATTCTTATTTTGATTCAAACCCGCGGGGCAAGTTTGGGTGCGGGCTTAGGTGGTGGCGGCGAAGTGAACACTGTCCGTCGTGGTTCCGACAAGTCACTGCACCAAATAACAATAATTCTCGTTATAGTTTTTGCCGCATCCCTGCTGCTCGGCATCATTAACTAATCAGCAATAGCTCAGCTAAAACCCCTTGTGGTAACATATATAAGTGATTGATCGTGCTACAAAATTGCGTTGGCGACGACGTGTTCGTTCGCGCAAGCGCCAGGTTGAAGATCTTGGAACACAGGCCGAAGAAGGCTTGGAGCGTCATTTTTTTCGGCGGTTAAGTCGTCTTACAAAAGTTCGCCGGTTTATTGCTGCATGGGTAGTTTTGGTCGGTCTTCTGGTTTCTGGGGTGTTGTATCAGACCAGAACACTGGGTAAATATTATTTGTCGGATCAACCCGCCCCAGGGGGCATTTTTACGGAAGGTATTCTCGGTTCGTTTACTAACGCGAGTCCATTGTACGCAGCTGGCAGTGTCGATAATAGTGTTTCGCGGCTTATCTTTGCGGGGTTGTTTAAATTCGACTCGCGTAATCAGCTGGTTGGTGATCTGGCAGAAAGTTGGACTGTTGATGAGCGAGGCGTGACATACACGGTTACGCTGAAGGATAAGCTGGTATGGCAAGACGGGCGTCCGTTGACTAGTGAAGACGTGGTGTATACCTATCAAATGATCCAAAATCCAGACGCAAAGTCTTCACTGGCAAATAGCTGGCGCGGGATCAAAGTGTCGGCAACAAACAAACGCACAGTCGTTTTTGTATTGCCAAATGTATTAAGCGCATTTCCGCTATCAATGACTAACGGGATAGTTCCCAAACATAAACTGGCAGAATACCCCGCTAGTCAGCTTCGATCTGTTCCGTTCAACAATAGCCGTCCAGTTGGCGCCGGACCATTCAAGCTCGAAGCAGTAGAAGTGCAGGGCAACGACCCACAAACGCGCGAACAGCGCATTGGGCTTGTGCCAAATGCCCGATATCACGGTGGCGCTCCAAAACTAGAGCGTTTTATTATTCGAGCGTTTTTTGAAGAAGAGCAGCTCATCGCTGCTTTTAAGAAAAAAGAGCTTACTGCTGCTGCGGGCCTAAGTGTATTACCGGAAGACTTTCGGGATCGGGCTGACATAACAGACTATAACGTTCCGCTTACTAGCCAAGTATTAGTCTTCTTAAAAACGAGTAGTGATATTCTGCAAGATAAAAAGGTACGACAAGCTCTGGCATTTTCAACTGACACAGCCAAAATTTTAGAGAGCATTGGTCGACCAGTCTTACCATCTCGCGCACCGCTCTTAAATACGCATGTTGGCTACGATCCAGCTGTCGTGCAAAATACCGGCGATATCGAAAAAGCAAAACAACTGCTTAACGAAGCGGGATGGCTCGCAGATGCGAGCGGCAAGCGTAGCAAAGACAAGCGCCCACTGAACTTTTCGCTGTATACGCAAGAAAACAGCACGTACAACTACGTTGCCCAGAGCCTAAAACAGCAATGGCAAGCTGTTGGGGTCGATCTTACTATTCGTCAGCAATCCGACGACGATCTACAAACTACGTTAGCGTTTCATAACTACGATGCATTGTTGTACGGCATAGCATTGGGACCAGACCCGGACGTCTTTGCTTACTGGCACAGTAGCCAGGCAGATATACGCTCACCGAATCGTTTAAATTTCTCGGAATATCGATCTCCGCAAGCTGATACGGCGCTCGAAGCAGGTCGCACACGAAGTGATGCGATTATTCGTGGTATTAAATACCGACCATTCCTGGAGGCATGGCGAAACGATGTGCCTGCCATAGCTTTGTACCAGCCGCGCTACCTGTATCTTGTCCGCGGAAAGCTCGCAAACTTTCAACCCTTTAGTCTCAATAACGGCGCCGACCGCTACTCAAATGTAGAAGATTGGCTGATTCGTGAAGAGCCACGACCCATCAAGTAATTGCTTTTGTGGCACATAACAGGGTAAAATCTGGTAACACGCAGATGTTGCGGCCTATTGTTAATCGTAGACGCGCTTTGCGTATTGATAACAGTATGCGGATGTGGCGGAATTGGTAGACGCGCTACGTTCAGGACGTAGTAGGAGCAATCCTGTGGAGGTTCAAGTCCTCTCATCCGCACCAGATGGTCTGACAGTCACTGGTAGATTGTGCTATGATAGTTGTCAGAAATACTAACGCTTGAACAGATAGAGGGTATGAGTAAAGTCGCACATTACTTGCAGGAACATTTACTTGGTGAAGTCACCGCAGCAAATGATGTGCGGCGCTTTTTTTCGACAGACGGCAGCGTGTTTTCTGTCACGCCGTCGTTAATAGTGTACCCACGCAACGAACAAGACATTCGTAAAACAACTCGGTTTACGTGGCAGCTGGCAGAGCGGGGCAGAGTAATTCCAATCACCGCCCGTGGTTTGGGCACAGACCAGGCGGGTGCAGCTATTGGAGAGGGAATCATCACCGTATTCCCGGCTCACATGCATCGAATCTTAGAGTTCGATGGCAAAACGGGCGATGTTATTGTAGAGCCTGGTATCAACTACGGCAAACTGCAGCAAACGCTTCATACCCATGGTCGCTTTCTTCCGCCCTACCCTTCATCAATCGAATATTCCACGGTCGGTGGTGCGGTTGCGAACAATGCATCAGGTGAAAAAACTGTAAAGTATGGCAGTACCAGAGATTATGTTCGGGGTCTTCGGGTTGTGCTGGCTAATGGCGAAACAATCGAAACGCGACGCTTGAACAAACGGGAACTCAGCAAAAAAATGGGACTCAGTAACTTCGAAGGTGAAATTTATCGGGCGTTGGACGCACTGTTCGAGGAACATAAAAGTGTAATCGAAACAATGCAGCTAGCAACGACCAAGAACTCAGCTGGGTACGACTTGCTTGATGTTAAACGCAAAGATGGTTCGTTCGATCTGACCCCTTTGTTTGTTGGCTCGCAGGGCACCCTCGGAGTTATTACCGAAATTACGCTTAAAACAGAACCGCACAATGCCAATACAACACTTATCGCTGCCTTCTTCGATGATATCAAGGTTGCCGAACAGGTGGTGTTAGAACTGAGAAAACTCCCGGATATGCCAAGCGCGATGGAGCTGGTCGACGAGAATTTGTTGAATTTCTTGCACGAACACAACCCTAACCAGCTCAAAGGCATTGTTGAAAAACCATTCCACAAGCTTGTTGTGCTTATCGAATTTGACAATGCTAATCAGCGCGTACAAAAGCGTTTAGTAAAGAAGACGGTCAAGACACTTGAACACTACCAGGTAAAGTATCAGCTCGAAACCGAAGACGAAGAAAAAGAGAAGCTATGGAAGATACGCCACAGCGCCGCAGCTGTGATTTCACACACAGAAGGCAATACCAAAGCCTTGCCGATTATCGAAGATGGAACAGTTCCGGTCGCACAATTTCAAGCATATGTTCATGGTGTGTATGATCTGTTCGAAAAATATCATCTGCGATCAGCAATTTGGGGGCACGCAGGCGATGCCAATTTACACATGCAGCCGTTTCTTGACCTGAGTCAGGTTGGCGACCGCCAAAAAGTATTTAAAGTCATGGACGAATACCACAACATGGTCATTAACATGGGCGGCAGCACAAGTGCCGAGCATGGCGACGGACGATTGCGAGCACCATATTTGCAGCATTTATTCGGTAATGAGCTGTACAAAGTTTTTCAAAAGGTTAAAACCATTTTTGATCCGTATGGGACTATGAACCCAGGCGTTAAGATAAACGTTGAACTAGACGACATCAAGCCACTGCTGCGGCACGAATACTCGCTTAATCACCTTTCAAGTCATTTACCGAGGACATAGGATATATGGGTGGGATAATAGATTGGCATGATCCGTACAACTATGTAGGCATGGCAGGGGCCGCACTGATATTGTTGGGATTTTATCGAACAAGCATTGGGCGTTGGACGAATCGATCGCTATTGTACGAACTAGATAACCTGGTTGGTGCGTTGCTGCTGGTTCTCTATCAGCTACACAACCATACCTATATGACCGTTATTCTCAATGTTATCTGGGCTACGGTGGCGTTTCGGGGGGTTACCTCTATTGCCGAGCGTCGTTTGAATCCACCAAAAAAACATCGCAAACGCCTTGAAAAAAAGCGCAAAAACAGATAAGATAGACGGGTTCTTTAACAGATTGCAAAAGTTTGCGCGGGTGGCGGAATTGGTAGACGCGCTACCTTGAGGTGGTAGTGGGAGAAATCCTGTGGAGGTTCAAGTCCTCTCTCGCGCACCACGTCGGGATCAAGAGCGGCCTTACATAAAATTTGACGATCAAGTAGTCAAAATTTAGCAAGACCTTGTCTTGTCCCTACTTTGCCCCACAAAATAGCCATTTTGCGGGACCCCATACAAAGGGAAAAGAGCAGCCCGAGCAAAAATGACACTTTTTGCACGGCGCGATGAGAAAAACCGTAGGTTTGTCTCCATTATCGGGGGTGATTAGCTCAGTTGGCT
>CAZXLT010000010.1:29004-34143 GCA_964641545.1 uncultured Candidatus Saccharibacteria bacterium | reverse complement strand
CCCGCATAAAGCGGGAATGGTTTTTGCGGAAGAGGAACCAACTTGGTGAGTTTAGTAATTCTGTTGAGCAAACTTGTTTTGTCAGCAGAATGGTAAACGCACCATTACGTGGTGACGGGGAGAGGTGGCCGAGTGGTTTAAGGCGCACGCTTGGAAAGCGTGTGGGGGCGCAAGTCTCTCGCAGGTTCGAATCCTGTCCTCTCCGCCAGAGAGGAGCAGCTGCACCAAATGGTGCGGCTGTTTCTCTTTAGAGAATATGATTCGAACCAAGGTTCGGTCGTTAGTCTGTTGCCCGAGTTTTACTCGGCGCACAGATTAACGTGAGGCTATCCTGTCCTCTCCGCCGCGCATAGAAGAACTGCTTAACCTTGCATTCTTAGAGTATTTCCGTAGCATATAAAGAAATGGCTGTGAACCTAATTAACGGAACGGTTTTGTACGGAATGATGGGGTCTGGTAAATCAACCCTTGGCGGAGAGCTTGCTACGCATCTTGGGCAGCCTTTTGTTGATACCGACGCCCTTATCGAAAGAACAGTTGGTGCATCGTGCAAAGAGCTTATTGATGAAGGCACTTTCCCCGGGGTCCAAATGGGTGTTGTGATGGCGCACGAGCCAACCATTCCAGAGGTTATAGCAACCGGTGGGAGCGTTCCTATGTATGACAGGATCGTACGTCACTTGCGTCGCTTCGGACCAAGTATTTTTATTAATGTTGATCCAGAAGCTCTCGAAGCAAGATTATCCCCGGAGCGAATTGCCGCGCTCAATAATCCTAGACAGCTGAGTTTTCGTGGGCTCTGTGAAGCACGTGCTGTATCGTACAGAACGGTATCAGATGCAACGCTGGAAGTCGGTCCTGGAGAGACGGCTGGAGAAACTTTTGCGCGGCTTACTGCACTTCGGGCTTCTCTGTAGGTAATTCCTGCGAAGGAGCTGGATGTTTTTTGCCTTTAGTTTTGTTGTTTCTCTGTTCGTAAAGCATTATGCCAAGAACTGTAACAACCGATACTGCCAATAAAACTACGACGATCTTATAGCCTTGCATAGCAATACCGCGGCTAGCTGATCGAACAAATTTTAGTGCAATTTCTTGGGCTAATGGAGTATCATTTAGGGCTATTTTTGACTCTGCCTTTTTGATTCCAGCTTGACCAGCCCATATGGCAACCCCGAACAGTACACCAGAAGAAAGGCAGGTGATTGCAACTTTTCGAAGTCCACGAAGCCGTTGTTTGCTCAAGAACACTACTCCCAAGGCGCTGAGTAACGCAATTACTCCGAACACAATTTGTGCAAGCTTGAGATTTTTATAAACTTTCGGAGCTTCTACAAACGATTCCTGAATTGTTTGTTTTTGGTCACCACCCCCAATTCTAAAATTATCTCCAGAAAGCACATTAACCGACGTTATCTCATTGCTCCCCAAAAATTTCCCCTCCCCGGCACGAAGAGCGGTGTCAATGTCGAATGCACCTTTTGGTTTACAAGTCATAGTAAACAGGTCTGGCGCAACTGTTGGAGGCGTTGTGCACGGAGGCAGACTCTCGTACCGAGCTTTCAGGTATGCACGTATTTTTTCAGAAAGAGTGTTGTTGAGCTGGTTTAGGTCAACCGAAAACTCAGGCTTTGTTGCTTTTTGGTCTAGCCAAAGAAAGGTTCCATCAATCACTTCCTCGGTGGTTGATTGCAAAAAGCTTGGTGAGAAGGTTTCTTTAGCTATATTTTGTACGGCCGGATCTTTAAGAACAGAAGCCTTTTCCTGCTTCAACATGCTGTCTACAACAATCGCTGGCGCATTATTGTAGACTCCGCTGTCGGCTAGCCACTTTTTAATATGGGTTGGGCGGATGCTCGACAGCGTAGTTGTTAGGAGCAAGAACGCAAACAGGCAGAACCCAAAAACCGACAATACTAAGCGGCGAACAAGAGTTATTAGCATACGCGCATCAAATCCTTCCTGTCGTAGAGCTTGTGTTTACTCATATAATTAACCGCGCTTACCTGAGCGGTTGCCACCTTTAGTGCGGTGCATGGTTGCCGTGCCTCGTCCTCCTAAGTGGAGACCGCTTCTTTGTGGACTGTAATTATGCCGCCTTGGTTGTTTTTGGTGGTGTGCAACGGGACCGGTGGCGTCAACCTGACTAGCTTTCCAAGTACCTCGCTCAAGCCTAAAGCTTGGACGTGGCGGGGGTGGTCCTGGCGGTGGCGGGTTAGGAGGTCCGGGAGGAACCGGAATTGGGATTTTAGGGTCTGGGATTTTTGTTGGGGGTGGCAACGGGCTGGGCTCGGGTCCAAGTGGCGGTCCTGGCGTTCTTGGGCTTCTGCCACCGCCAGGCAGACTAGGTAATGGAACTTTTCGAAGTTGCCAAGCTAGTAACAACAATAAAATCTCGCCAGGTATCTCGATACGGAATAAAGAATCTTCAGCCGCATCCTTGCCGGCAATTTTTTTAATTACATCGAGAGGTAGTTTAATAATTGTTTCTTTAAACTTCAGTTCGGTCACGTCGGCAGTTTTGCTAGCATGTACTTCGTAGACGACGCCTTTGTTGTGTACGAGGGCGTCTACTAAGTCTTCGGTTGCCTCAGGACTAAACTTGCCAATCCCAGTATTAAATCTTTCGGTCAGTTCGTTAACTGTAATACCCAAGGCATCGGCTGCTTTCTGTAGCTCGGCTGTTTGTTCTGTGGTTGGCTCGGCTTCTATGGCGTTCAGTTCCAATGCAGCCCCAGAAGTATCTATGCTGCGTTCTGCAAAAGCTTTATCTAGCGCAGCCTGACCATGCCCTGCCCTTTGACCTGCAAGGTCAAGATTATTCTCGGAAGGTTCACCTATGTTTGCCATAGGACCACCTTTAGTGTGGTCTTCACCGCTAGCTTTCCCGGTAATTTTTACCGAAGTAACAGTATAGCCATCTTCGATAAGCGCAAGTGTTTCATCGGCAACTTGTTGTGCACCCACAGATGCTTGTTCAAAAGTTTTTTGATCGGTTTCAAAATCCCGTTCGTATTGTGTGTCTGCTGGCTCTTCGCCAGCAACAGTCTTTTCAACTGTTTTACGGGATGTCTCCAAAGTTGGCACCCGTACTGTAAGGTCGATTGTAGCTTTCTCTTCCGTACCTTTTCTGTCTTCTCCTTCGTCAGTTGTGAAGTAGGTTCCATCGCCTAATGGGGCGCCGTCGGCTCGCTTACTTGCATCGTCCGAAGTCCCGAATACAACATTAGGCAGGCCTGGAATTGCATCCAGAATGCCATCTTTTTTGTATTCGCCATCTTCTGGTGTGACTGGTTCGCGAGTGTTAAATAAACCATTGCCATCACCCTCAAAACCACCAGAGATCCCACCTGCCTCGAGCGACCAAACCTGTCCTTGCGTGGGTTCTTCTGGACCCACGGGCTCGGTGCTTACTTCATCTATATTGCAACCACTTAGGCTGAGCAAGACTCCCGCTGCTTTCATAAAAAGCTTAGCCCTGACAGGGGGCTTTAGCCCTTCTGGGTTGGTTACATTTGCAGCGACGGCAATTGGGTCAGGTAATTCAGACATTGTTTGTTTTTTACTGTTCAGAAACAGTGTACTAACAGTGGTGTATGAAATCAAGCCTCGACTATATTTGCCAAAGGTTTTCAACCAGGGATAGAATAGGGGTATGAGAGAGACGATCTTTACTAAGATTATCAAAGGTGAAATTCCTTGCGAAAAGGTGTACGGGGACGACCTAACACTGGCGTTCTTAGATATTCATCCTGTTCGTCCAGGGCATATTCTTGTTATATCAAAAAAACAGATTGAGTTTGTGTGGGATTTGCCAAAAGAAGATTACCGAGCGGTTATGGAGACCTGCCAGAAAGTTGCTTTACGTCTTCGCGAGGTTTTGGGTGTCAAATATGTTGGGGAACGAGTAATTGGCGTAGATGTTCCCCATGCGCATGTTCATATGATCCCTTTCAATGATTCAGCAGAATTGAAAGTACCGCAAGATATGGATGCCGAGCCCGACTTTGCCGCACTCGCTGCAATGGCAAAAAAGCTTGCATTCTAATTAGTGCTACAATAGGTTTATGAATCCAATCTTAGTATCGTTCATGTTTGCAGCGGGTGTTGGGGCTTGGGTGTACAACAAGATGCAACGGCGTAATGGTGGGCTAACACAGCAATCGTTGGGTGTAGCAGCGGGGGTGGCACTTGCTGGGTTTATCGTGTTCCTCACGGTTTTTTCCACAATTATGCCCGAGTAGTAAACTAGCCTTTTAGGGTTATTTTCTCGCCTATTTTTCTTTGAATTGGTATTATATGGCTATGATAGTGGGTGATGGTGTAGTGGACGAGAAGTCCCTGGGAGCAGTGCTGCAGCATGCACGGCAATCTGCCGGGTTAACACAGCAGCAGCTGTGTCAGAAGGCGCGTATTAGTTACTCAACGCTTGCAAAAATTGAACGTGGGGCGATTAAGGCTCCATCGATCTTCACCATAAAAACTATTGCCGAAGTTTTAGGACGCTCACTTGATGAACTGGTAGGTATTAATGCCAAAAAAACAGTTCAAAAGCGTACTACCAAGAGCGGGGTTACGTTCATATACTTCGATATAAATGGTTGTTTAGTGCGCTTTTTCCACCGAGCATTTACATCTATTGCAACCGATACTGGTATATCTCCTGACGTTATCGAAACAGCTTTCTGGCGCTACAACGATGCCATCTGTTTAGGCAAGATGTCGATTTCAGATTTCAATCATGCGTTTGCCGCAGATCTTGGTGTAAAGTCACTGAATTGGCAAAAATATTACTTGGAAGCTGTCGATCCAATCCCAGAAATGCATGAGTTGGTGAAGTGGGCTGCGCGTCACTACAACGTGGGGCTTCTTAGCAATATTGGCTCGGGATTCGTGAAAGATATGATAAAACACAAACTCTTACCAGAGGTTCAATTTTCGGCAATTGTTGACTCGTCCGAAGTCCACGCCATCAAACCGGATCCAAAAATATACGAAATTGCCCAAAAAATGGCCAAAGTTCCTGCCAAAGAGATATTGCTTGTAGACGATAGTCGCGGAAATCTAACACCCGCACAAAAACAAGGGTGGCATGTCATGTGGTTCAACGATTATGATCCACTCGAGTCCACCGAACGTGTC
>CAZXLT010000010.1:22545-28994 GCA_964641545.1 uncultured Candidatus Saccharibacteria bacterium | reverse complement strand
CAGCGCTTGAGCCGGCTAACTAAAGCGCTTTATTTCGTCTGATAATTCGCCGTAGGTTGTCTGGGCTGCATCAAGTTGGTCGCGAGTTTCTTGGACAACTTTTGCAGGAGCATGGCTAATATACGCTCGATTCCCAAGTCTGCTTTTGAGCTGAGCGATCGATTGCTTTAGCTCAGCCTGTTTTTCTCGTAGTTCTCCAGCATACCGACGGATATCGCTAGCTTCAATTTCTAGCCAAACCTTCAAGCTGCTGCCAGATAGTTTAAGCCCTTCCCTGTTTGCCTCAAGCAACTCCACGCTTCCTAGTCGCGCGAGTCGTTGAATCAGGGTTCCGTTCGTCTCCATAAAGCCGACTTCTTGGTGCAGCAGTGTAGGCTTGGTGAGCTTCATAGCTCTTGATAACTGGCGCAATTCGCTTACAACAGCCTTTATTTCATCAAACTGCTTGGCGGCCTTGGTATCCACGGCAGGTACTTCTGGCCATGCCTCTATTGCCAATAGACCTTCGTACCAATCTAGCTCCTGCCAGATTGCTTCGGTAACAAACGGTGCAAAGGGGTGCATAACTTTAAGTACGGTTGTGAGTACGTACTCTAGAACCTCGGTGTTCGGATTGGCCTTAGAGGCTTCGATATACCAGTCTGCAAAATCATCCCAGACAAAATGATAGATGCGGTCGTAGCTTTCTGCGAAGCGATAATTGTCCAAATCTTCAGAAACTGCTTTTGTTAAACGTTGTAAGATTGTCAATATCCAATTATCGGCTGGTGTCTGCGGCCAGGGCTCCGAAATTGCCTCGGCATCACCCTTTGCCTCTTGTACAAATCGGGCGATATTCCACAGTTTGTTGGCAAAGTTGCGCGCGTCTTCTATTCTTCGTGGATCATATCCACGATTAACCGCTGGAGAGCGACCACTAACAATCCCCATGCGCAGTGCATCGGAACCGTACTTCTCGATAACGGGAATTGGCGCTACGACATTTCCAACAGACTTACTCATTTTGCTACCATCTTCAGCCATGACATAACCATGTATGTAAACTGCCTCGAATGGAACCTGGCCTGTTATGTAAAGTCCGAGCATGATCATACGACTGACCCACGGATACAAAATTTCACCACCTGTCTCCATAAGGCTTAAAGGATAGAACTCGCTAAAGTCAGCACCGTCTGGGTAGTCTAATGTTGCATAGGGCCAGCTCGAGCTACTGAACCACGTGTCGAACACATCTGGGTCGCGTCGATAGGTTTTGCTATCAACTTCAATCTCTTCCTGGTCGACTCGTTCGTCAAAAACCCAATCGTCAGGATCGGCTACATTTTGAAAAGCAGGAATTGGTATTCCCCAGGCAATCTGACGGCTAATATTCCAGTCCTTCAAGCCTTCAAGGTAGGTGATAAGTTGCTTTTTCTTCGTAGCCGGATAAAAGGTTATTGTATTGTCCTGCAAAGCTTTTATTGCTTCTTGGGCCAAGGGTTTCATATTAATAAACCACTGCTCTTTTAACAGGGGCTGAATTACGGTGTCGCACTTGTAGCAGTGGCCAACACTGTGTTGGTGTTCTTTGGTTTCTAGTAAAGTCCCCTGCTCTCTTAGCTGTTCGACAATCTTCTGGCGTGCCTCTTCAACAGTTAACCCTCGGTATGCCTCTGGTACATCGTGCCCCATTTTGCCCTCGAAATCGATAACAGTCATTTTTGGTAAATCGTGTCGTTCAGCAACCTCATAATCATTTTGGTCGTGCGCAGGAGTTATTTTAACTGCGCCAGTGCCAAACTTTCGGTCTACCATTTCATCAGCAACAACAGGTATGTCACGTTTTGTTAAAGGTAAACGGATTGTCTTGCCAATGTATTGATCGTACCGTTTGTCTTTTGGATGAACTGCAACAGCTGTATCTCCGAGCATGGTTTCTGGGCGAGTTGTAGCTACAACTAAATGTCCCCTCCCCTGACTTAGAGGATATTTAAGGTAGTACAGTTTACCGGCTTCTTCTTTGTGTACTACTTCGATATCAGCAAAGCTGGTCCCATGAAATGTACAAAAATTAACAAGCCTTTCACCTCTGTAAACTAGACCTTCATCCCACATTTTTTTAAAGGTTTCATAAGCGCGCGATATGATTTTTTTATCTAGGGTATACACGTAGCGATCCCAGTCTACGCTAGCGCCAAGCTGCCGGAATTGTGTCTGATAATTTTCTTTATTGAGCGCAACAAAGTCCCATATACGCTTGTACAATTCTTCCCTGCTAAAATCGAAGCGACTCTTCCCTTCTTTAGCCAGCCGCTTTTCGTACACTACTTGCGATTCAAAACCTGCGTGATCTGCCCCGGGAAGCAGCAAGCTCGCCTCCCCTTTCATGCGGTGGTACCGCACTGCTATATCCTCTACTGCCAAGGTCAGACCATGCCCCATATGAAGATCGCCATTCGCATTAGGTGGCGGCACAACAATGCTGTAACTTTTGTCGCTCCCTCGGTGTTTGGGCGCGAAAGCGCCTTGCTCTTCCCAGAGTTTGTAAATCTTCTCTTCGTATTTATTCGGCTCGTAAACCTTTCCCAATTTCATAATTGTCATGATATCACCTCTGTTAGAAAACTAGAAATCGGAATTATTTAGGGTGCAAACACAAAGAAAAAACCTACCGAAGTAGGTTCACGTGAAAACAGATACAAACAAACATAAGCTTTTCTTTCTCAAAAAGCTCCTTCGTTGCCCACCCATTTCTAGATTGTGGTGTTGTCTGACCGAAGTCAGACAACACTTTACCAATGTTTGTTTTCGTATCTACGATACGCCCGTGAAACATAAGCGTCAATATTGACAAAGTTAGCAAAAAATGCTAATGTTAATCTGTTGGATTAAAATAAAAATGCCTAAAACACAACCATCAACTATTAGACAAACCATGGACCCAAAAGGGACATTGCCGGATGTTGCCCTCATTCCGGATCCCTCGGCTCGTCAGGCGAGAGGGAGTATTGTCCCGGAAAGCCGCCTAATAGTAAGCGAAGGTCAAACCGTAGGAACCGCGACTCTCGTTCATAACCGAGCCAACGGTGGTGAGGCTTATTTCCACGGTGTTAAAATTACTGATCCTGAACAACGGGGAAGGGGAATTGGGTTGGCGACTTATTTGGCCGCTATTGAAATTGCGCATCAACGGGGAGAGACGTTTCGTACAGAAGACTGGACTCAGACCGAGGCAGCTGCACGCGTTTGGACTCACTTTATTGAAAAGGGTGTTGCAGAAGTGATAGAACCTTTCAAGCCGGCAGGTGAGTTAACAGATGGAACACAGCTTATGTCGGGGCATATGAGAATACCTCCTACATCGACAGGTTAGGGTCTATTTCTAGCGTGTAGGGGTCGGCGGTTGGCTGATTATTCATGGCTTTGTAACAACCTAAAGTAGCGATCATGGCACCGTTATCGGTGCATAGTTTCAAATCCGTGTATTCGATAGTAATGGGAAGCCTCTCTTGTAACTGCTTACGCAATTCGCTACTTGCGGCAACTCCTCCCGCAATTACAACCGATTTTGGCTTAAATTCCTCAAAAGCCGTAAGCGTCTTGTCCACGACCGTTTCGACTGCCACGTGCATGAAGCTAGCTGCAAAGTCTGCTTTCTGAGGCTCAGAGAGCAACTCTGACAGCTTAAAACTAGGGAAATCGTGTGATTTCCCACATTCTTGCTGAACAGCCCGTAAAACAGCAGTTTTTACGCCGCTGAAACTAAAGTTGTAACCTGGCATTCTTGCTTTTGGGAAGGAATACTTCTTCGGGTTACCATTTGCGGCTGCCTTTTGGATGCTTGGACCGCCAGGGTAGGGAAGACCTAGAACTTTGGCGACTTTATCGAATGCCTCCCCGATTGCATCGTCCTGAGTCTGTCCGAGCAACTTGTAATCGAAGTGATTCTTAAATAGTGCCAATTGGCTATGCCCACCACTAACAATTAAAGCTAACAGAGGAAATTCTGGTGCTTTTTTGGGAAGGGTATAGTTTGGCAACCCAGTTTCTGTTAAAAAGTTGGCATAGACATGGCCTTCCACATGATTAATGGCGTATAGCGGCTTTTTCTTGGCAATAGCTAGGGTGCGAGCGGTTAGGACGCCAACAAGCAAACAGCCTCCCAAGCCTGCGCCGTAGGTCACGGCAATAGCGTCAATGTCGTCCCAGCTACAGTTTGCCTGGGACAACGCTTCATCGATCACGGGCATAATAGACTCGATGTGGCTGCGGGCGGCAATTTCGGGCACTACGCCACCATACTGAGCGTGCAGATCTAGAGAAGTTGCTACAACATTGCTTAGCAGCTCATAGCCATCTTCAACAACGGCAGCAGAAGTTTCGTCACAACTAGTTTCGATTCCAAGAACGCGCATGCAGCTAGTATACTAGAGGTAATGGGAATTCGTAGCGTCGTAAAAAAAGTTGTGCCAACCGAGGTATTTCATAGGATTGAGCCGTACGGTCACTTGGGTGAAGCTGTTTTGGCACAGGCCAAGCACAAATTTCCGGCAAAAGACCTTAAAATCATCGGTGTTACTGGTACTGATGGCAAAACGACCACATGCACACTGATCGCACAAATGCTAAGAAATAGTGGGTTAAAAGTTGCCATGATCACCACTATTTCGGTTGATTACGGCGATGGCAAAGGACCTCAACCCAATCCAACGCGCATGACTACTATGGGCGCTGCACCACTCATGAAACTCCTAGCAAAAATCAAGTCTAACGGGGTTGATTGGTTGGTTTTGGAGACTACAAGCCATGCGCTCGCACAGCACCGGGTCTGGGGCGTGCCATATTCGGTGGCGGTCATGACTAACGTAGGGCATGAGCATCTTGATTACCACCGAACATTCGAACGCTATCGTGATGCAAAAAAAATGTTATTCACGCAAACGAGCCGTAATAAAAAAGGGCTGCAAGTTGGAATTGCAAACGCTGATGACCCAAGCGGTGAATTATTCGCAGAAGCAGTCAAAAACCCGATTTTATATGGTCAGAACAGGGGAAGTCTAAAGGCTACAAATGTAAAACTGTCACCCTCAGGCAGCAGCTACACGGCACAGATCGGGGAGGATTCGTATAAAATTGTTTGTCATTTGCCAGGAAGCTTTAACGTGTACAACTCACTGGCTACTGTCGGGGTTGGAAGAGCTATTGGATTGAGTAAAGAGCAGATAGAGCAGGGCATCGCTAGCCTTGCGAGCGTCGAAGGGCGTATGACACGCGTTGACGAAGGGCAAAATTTTGAAGTGATTGTCGACTACGCGCATACACCAGAGAGTTTTGAAAAACTGTTTGCCGAGATCAAACCAGTTACAAAAGGTAAGCTGATAAGCGTATTTGGTAGCGCAGGGCGCAGAGACGAGGCGAAGCGGGCAGAGCAGGGCAAAATTGCTGGCAAATACTGCGATATCGTCATTGCGACTGAAGAAGACGATCGTGATATTGATGGCATGGAAATCCTAGAGCAAATCGCGAGTGGTGCCGAAAAATCTGGCAAAACGAACGGTAAAAATTTGTTCCTTGTTCATAAACGCGAAGAGGCTGTGCAGAAAGCCATTGATATCGCTCAAAATGGCGACGTTATTCTGCTTCTTGGCAAAGGGCACGAAAAATCGATACTAACAAATGGTCCAGATGCCGCACTGCATCGGGATGAACTGCAGAACGACAATGACCCACGCCGTGTGGTCAAACGTGACTATGACGAAGTCAAAGTTGCCCAAAAAGCACTCAAAAACAGAAAATAACTGCAAATAAATGTTGCTAAAATGGCAAATATATGCTAGAGTAAGCTCATGGTACAGCCTGATGTGCAAAAACAAACATCAACAGAACTGCAACGTCCTGATCTAGGAATAGAAACCGTAGACCAAGGACCTAGAATTATTGCTGAAGTAGACACCTTCCCTTGGATTGGCGAAAATACTGAGGTACAAACAGCGCTCGTGACGCTAGAAGATGGAACGCAGCTTAATTACGGCAGCATCATTGGTGCTAATAATACCCTGGCAAAACTTGCCGACGGCGTGTCAGAGCAGAGCTCAATTAATGCAGAGCAAGGTTTGTTTAAAGCTCTGCCAAAAATATTGGTGGGTGAACAGCACCCCAACATTGATCGTGTATCGGATCCGCTTTCTACGGTCCCTTTATTTAAGGTAAGCAAGGTAGGCAGAGATGCCCCAAGACTCTTCTTTGCTGTTTTACCTTCAAAGGAAGAAGGCGATGCACCTACCGTCTTACGGGTTGGGATAGCGGGGCATAAAAAACAGGGTGCGCTTGCAAATATAGTAACAGGATGGCGAAAAGGCTCTTACGGTGGCGATGGGAGGTCTCGGTAATGGTTGATAATTTGACTGAGCAACATCCTTGGGACCGAGTTTTTGAGGCTCCTGTTTTTCAGTTACTCTCGTATAACTCTT
>CAZXLT010000010.1:0-22535 GCA_964641545.1 uncultured Candidatus Saccharibacteria bacterium | reverse complement strand
CTGTGCTTGGCATGGAGGTTCAGCTAGTTCGTGATGACAAGACATACACCATGTCGGTCGAGGCTTTGCCGCTTCATATGGAGCGAGCCGAGGGCGAAGAAGAAGGAACTGAACTCGAGGATACGGCTTATGTTCTGCCCGGTGATGAGATACTCCCAAGCGACATGTTGGCGATACGTGCTGCGCCAACTGAGCAATTAATGACCTATCTTGTTGAGCAAGAAGAAATCTAACGCAGCTCCAGCGTAAGGCACTTAACACCGCCACCAGATTTTTGGAATTCTGAAATTGATGCTAGGTGAACGGTAAATCCGGAGTTCTGATAGCGTTGTATGAGGGATTTTGCACCTTCTGGAATCACAATGTTCTTGCCGTCGCTCATGGCGTTTAGCCCGTAGGCTTCGGCATCTTCGTCGCTGGCTTCAATAACGTTTGGTACGATTTCGCGGACCTTTGCCAGCGATTCATCTGTAAACGCCTTTGGATACAGCGCTACTGTATCCGTGCTGACAATGGTGAGCGCGGTATCAAGGTGGTAAAAACGGGCATCAATTAGCTGCAAGCCAACCACTTTGACCCCAAAAAAGTCGGCTAGTTCTGCGTGGGATGGTTTGTCCGTTCGCCAAGGATAACCAGCAAACAGAATGTCGTTCCAAAACAGTGCATCACCTTCACCTTCAAAATTATACTTTGGCGTGAATAACTCCTTGTAGCCTGCGCTACGAAACCAAGCGTCAAATTTGGGTGTTTCAGGCTGTCGATCGGGTTGCCTAAAGTGAGGCAGGGCGACTTTGTCTTTGTAAACCAGTGCTCCGTTGGCGGTAAAAACCATGTCCGGAAGGCGCGGGACCGGGTCGATAAGTTTTACGTCCCACCCCAGCTTTTCGGTGTAGATTTTGTACAAATACTGCCACTGTGCCTTTGCTTCAGCATGGTTAACACCATTACTTGTATGCATCCAAGGGTTGATTTCGTACTCTATATCAAAAAAATCGGGAGCACACATCAGAATTGTTTTAGTCATAAGCAATATTGTAACACTTGAAAAATTACAAGAAATGTGTTAGAATAGAACGTATGTCATTTGTAAATTATGAAGGTGCACATCCCGACCTTAGTTCAGAGGTCACCATCCTCCCAGAGGTGGGTATTCTGCGCAAAATACGCCCCGATCGATCAGAGGAGAATCTGCTTTCAGAGTACGCTCGTATTATTGGCTGGAGTACTATGCTGCAACATTATGATCCTGGGGTAGATTTAGGCACGCTTCAGTCGCCGTATCCTTTGGGGTTCGATATTGACGCTCGATCTATCACGATGACATTTTGTCGTGGCTTTATTTTGCCACAGGCGTTCTCAGGCGATCACGAGCTGCGCGATCACCGGCTTCCTAAACAAGCAGTTCGCGCCCAAATAGCATTTGGTCTTGGAAGACTTGCTGCGATAAAGAAGCGTGAATCTTTGCTGCACGGTGACTTTCGGACCCGGCACGTGCTTTTTGATCCCTTAACTTCTGCAGATTTTCAAGGTCAGCCACGAATGAGCGTGATAGACGTCGAGTCGACCGCTTTAGCAACTCCAGACGAAGTTGCAGCTGAAGATGCAAAGCTTAAAACGTGGCTCGACCAGGTATCTCCTAAACGTACTGCAGACTATATTATTGGGGCTTATCAAGAAGGCTTGCACTCACTGGAGCCTGGCGAAGACCCTGTGTGGAACGATGCGATGTACGTCGCGGCCGATGAGCTGGGTATCGATTGGACTGCCCAGCAACCTCCATCTAATTAATAGTAAGACATCCCCTATAACTTGACAGGCAAATTAGCACTCGGATATTATGAGTGCTGATGCGTTAGCACTCAAATAACTAAAGTGCTAACGATTACAAATTAACGGATAACGGAGGAACATTCATGGGAATCAATATCCAGCCAATGCCGGAATACATCGTTGTTCAGGCCGAAGAAGCGCAAACTAAAACTGCTAGTGGGCTATATTTGCCAGGCAATGCACAAGAAAAGCCAAAAACTGCCAAGGTAGTGGCGGTTGGTGCGAATGTGCGCGAGGTTAAGGTTGGTGAGCGTGTGATCTATAAAAACGAGTACGACACTACGACCGTGAAGGTTGAGAAGCAAGAATATATTTTGGTGGATAGTAAAAACATAATCGCAACAGTTAAATAGGGGAAGCAATGGCTAAAAAAGTATTTTATGACGATGACGCCCGACGGCGTGTTCTTGGTGGGGCACAAGTTCTGTATGATGCAGTAAAAACAACCATGGGACCAAAGGGTCGCAACGTGGTAATTAACAAGACGTATGGCAGCCCAACGGTCACTCATGATGGCGTGACTGTAGCTAAAGAAATTGAGCTAGCAGATGTTGACGACGAGACTTTGGGCTACAAAGTCGGTGCAGAACTTATCAAGCAAGCTGCGAATAAGATGAATGACGTTGCAGGCGATGGTACGACCACCGTTACATACCATATTCTTAACGAGGCTAATAAGCTGATTGCAGCTGGTCACAACCCAATGCTGCTGCGAAAAGGGTTGGAAGCTGCATCCCACGATGTGCTAAAAAAACTCGGCAGTATGTCTGAGGATATTAAAGATCAAAAGAAGCGTGTTGCCGAAGTCGCAACCATTAGCGCAGGCGATAGTGAAATTGGAGAGCTAATCGCCAGTGTTATCGAGAAAATTGGTAAAGACGGCGTGGTGACTGTAGAAGAAGGACAGGGGTTGGAGCTCGAGAGCGAAGTGGTGGAAGGATTCACCATGGATCGCGGTTTTGTAAGCGCACTCATGGTGACCGATGCTACACGAATGGAAGCCGTGCTCACTAAACCTGCCGTACTCATTACCGATAAAAAAATCAGCTCGATCCAGGAATTTTTACCAGTACTCGAAAAACTTGCTTCTACTGGCAAAAAAGACTTGTTGTTGATTGCAGAGGACGTAGAAGGTGAAGCGCTCACCACATTAGTGCTTAACAAACTCAAAGGTGTGTTTAACACCGTAGCCGTTAAAGCACCAAGCTTCGGCGACAAGCGCAAAGATCGCCTAGAAGACATCGCGGTACTAACCGGTGGTGTGGTTATTAGCGACGAGCAGGGCGGAGATTTTGAATCTGTTGAACTGGGTGACCTTGGTTCTGCCCGTAAGGTTATTGTTACAAAAGACGATACAACCATAATTGAGGGAGCTGGTGCGGCTAGCGCAATCAAGACTCGCATTGCACAGATCAGCAAGCAATCGGCTGCCGCAACCAGTGAATACGACAAAGAAGATTTTGATGCACGCCGGGCGAGCCTAGAAGGCAAAGTTGCCGTAATCAAAGTTGGCGGTGCAACTGAAACTGAAATTGAAGAAAAGAAATTCCGCGTAGACGATGCAGTTGCTGCAACTAAAGCCGCGCTAGACGAAGGCATTGTTCCGGGGGGCGGTGTAACACTAGTCAATCTTGCAGAAAAAATTAAAGTTACAGGGCACGATTCTATCGCTGCTGGTGCAACACTACTGCAGAATGCGCTGGAACAACCATTCCGAATAATCCTTGCAAACGCTGGCCAAAACCCGGACGAGTGGTTGCCGCAGGTTAAAGTAGCTAAGGCAGGACACGGCGTGAACGTGAACGAACCAACCAAACTAGTCGACCTAAAAGCCAAAGGTGTTGTTGACCCAGTTCGTGTTACTCGCGAAGCCATTCAAAACTCAGTTAGTATTGCTGGAACCAGCATGACCATGGGCGCGCTTGTTGTAGATGTGCCAGAAAAAGAAGCAGAAGCTCCTGCCGGTGGCGGCATGCCCGGCGGCATGATGGGCATGTAGCCTGCGCTATTTCTTCGCTGCTGCCAACAAAAGGATTCCGATTAGGGCAAAAAGTATACCGGCAAGAAGTCGCTTGTAGTGAGGACGAATCGGTATTTCTTTAAAGAATAAAATTCCGATGGTTATGGTCCAAATGGTGTTTAGTTGGATGAGCGTAAACGCGATTGAAGCAGGTAAGTAACTATAAGACCGGAGTTGAAAGTAACTTGCGCCCAGGTAGAGTAGCCCAGCAAAAATTGCAAGTCGAGTGTCAGGGGTTCCCAGGCGTACCCGAGGTAATTTTTGTGTTACGAAGAACGTATAGATTGTTATACTCAAAGCAATTGAAATACTCCACACAACTTGCTGAGTATAGATGCCTGTTTGAGATGTAACGTACTTTTGAATAACAGCTACAGTCCCAAAGCCTAGACCTGCCGATGTAGCAAGAAGCGTTCCAGCTTGATGTCGTTTTTGCTCTGAACGTGAACTTGAAATGGTAAAACAAATAGCTGAGATAAACACCGACAAACCGGCTAGTATTACGAATAAGGGACGTGTGCTTTTATATTCAGCTAAAACAATTAGACCTAAAACTGCTGCAAAGGGTCCTTGTAGGTTCTTCCACTGATTTGATCTGGAAAGTCCGATGCTGTCTATGGCTTTGACGAATGTTACAAAAGAAACAGCCCAAATGGCGCCGGCAAGAACAGACAGTAGCAGCACTGGCGATACTTGTTCATCTAGCCCTAGCAATAATTGTGTCAGGTATAGTAGGGCTGAGCTAACAGAAAAACCGAGCGCCATCAAAAAACTAAACTCTAGAGGGTTGAGCTTGGACAGCTTCCTAGGGATAACATAGAAGCTATAAAACAGAGAGCTGACAACTGCGAAGGAATAACCGAGCATCTACAAGCATTCTACACTAAATGACTGCGCAAAAAGGACAACACAAACGTGGTGTTGACAAAGGTAGGGTACTAATGGTATACTACCAAAGTTAAATAATGGAGGATTATATGAAAGAACTTAACGCGAAAGAAGTAATTCTGCCATATGCGCTTATATTGCTTGGCTTGTCTGTTGCTTCGCACATAGTAATAGCACTAACCGACAACAGAATAGGTGCTGTCGCCCAAGCAACAGTGGTGGTCATGGCGCTGTACTATGCGTACTATCACTTAAAGAACAATCGTAAGCTTGCTCAGATTCGCTTTGGCAAGTTGGTCGCACACGCTACGGGCTATCTGATTGTAAATCTTGGCTTCTTTGTTCACGCGTTGGTGTTGTTCGTAACAGGCAGTAACGCAATAGAAGGCAAAGCTGACTCTCCGCTGCCCATAGACCCAGGCTGGTTCGGTGTGTTGTTCGGCATGGCGTCCTTTTGGGGGATAGGCTTGTTGATACATAGCATAGCGAGTATTGCACAACGGGGATACGAAGATCTCGATGGCTAAGCTTGAGCACGAGGAATATCTGGACGAGCTAGCTCGTAGTTGGCATCAGACGTACAAAAAAAGTGTGACCTCACTGCTAATTTTGGTTAGCTTGCGGCAAAAACCGCTGTGGTCAAAAGAGATAATGCGGGCTATTGCCAAAAAAACCGATGGACAAATCGAACTGGACGAAAAAAGCTTACACCGTGCGCTTCGGCGACTGTTGGCGCAAGATCTTGTCGTGCATACTACTGACGAAGGCCATAAAACAGGAGCATTACGCAAGGTGTATAGCCTTACGCCGCTGGGCAAAAACTACCTCACACGCATTCGGCGCTTACATCTCAATAACTTGTAATTACTGATGTATACTTCGTGGGTATGAAATCGACTACTGCATCGGCTACGTCTAGGGATGAATCGGTAGAGCGCAAGCCAGACTTGTTTGACCGCATAACACAGGTAATGCTACCAGCTCTTACTATCGTTGGGTTTCTGCTGACGAGCCTAAAAAAGCCAGAGTACGGGCTGCTATTCAACTTAGGGAGCCAAGTGTTTTGGCTGTATGCCAGCTGGCAAGCGTGGCGTAAGGCCGGCCAGATAGGAATATTTATAACCACACTTATTATTCTTAGTGTTGTGGTCTTTGGAGTTTTTAACTATTGGGTTTTCTAAACATTAGCGCAAACGAATATAATTGCAATATGGTCAAAAAAGTACTATAGTCTTTTAAAACGTAAGTTTTAGGGAGAATCTCTATGGCAATATGGCCGTTTAATCGCAAAAAAGATCGATCAGACTCGCTTACTGGAACCACGACAGAGTTGTATGAAGGTGAAAACCGAGAACGAATTGGTGTTGCATGGCTTATAGCACTGCTATCCTTGTTTGTGACAATCGCCATTTTAGGTGGTGCGTATTTAGGTGGACGCTGGGCTTACCGAAAGCTTGCCAACAAAGATACGGATAAAACCACTTCTTCGCAGGAAGAAAAGCAGACCGATAACGAATCTGAAGAAGACAAGTCAAAAGACTCGACCGGGGCAGGAACTACCGGTGATTCTGGTGCTGCAAAACCAAATCAACCGCAATCTAGTTCTACAAGCACTACAACACCGCAAGTAGCAACGCCTGCCGACAACAGTCTTCCAAACACTGGTCCTGAGTCGGACGAATAATCCCTTAAGCGCCGGTACCCTGTTGGGTAAAGTAATTAATTTCGTTTACGATATCGAGCAATGCCTGCGCTTTTTCTTTTTCGTCAGTAATAGATTGCGCCGCATCATAGGCTGTTTGTACAAGACTTTGGTCGTCACTAGCTTGGATCATCATCATAGTGGTTTTGAACTTTTCTTCAGGGGACTGGTCCAAATGGGCGAGCAGAGGCGAGAGACTCTGTAGTGCCTGCTGTTTGAGGCTTATAAGATCCGAAGAACCGCCAGCAGATGGTGCTGGTGCAGCAGTAGGTGTCGGGTCAGATGCTGGAAGCGGGTCTGCCGGTGCGGCTGGTTCGGACGCTGGTGGTGCAACAACAGGTTCGTTAGCAACAGATTGAGGGGTTGTATTAAATTGCGGTTCGCTTGGTTGAGCCGGGTCTGCCGGTGCGGCTGCCGGAACCGCAGTTGCATCTGCTGCTGGGCCCAAAACACCGCCTGGTGCTGGCTCTGCTGTCACACCTGCGTCATTACTTGGCTGAGTTGTAGCTGCGTCGTCGAACATTTCCACCCCCGTTAAATAGACATTTAGATTGTCTTATGTATTCCCCAGCACTATACCATAACCGCAATGCCCAAGAAAATAGTATTTTTTGTAATGCTATAGTAGTAGTCTATGATTCGAAAATACTGTTTTGTGTGTGGTGGTGAAGTTTCAGACATTAAAGAACGAAGTTGGTGGTGTGATGCCTGTCACCATCGTTTCTATGAAAATCCACGCCCCACAGCAGATGTTGTATTAGTGAGCCCTGACGGCAAGATACTAATTGTTGAAAGAGCACATGAGCCAAAAAAAGGACTATGGAATTTACCAGGTGGCTTTGTAGAGCCAAATGAATCGCTCGAACAAGCTGTTATCCGTGAAGTTGAAGAAGAACTTGGGATTACACAAGCAGCTTTTTCAAAACCCAAATATGTGGCTAGCTATCCAAGCAACTATGAATGGGGCATAGAAAACTACGAGCTAACCTGTACGATTTTTGTGGCACGACTTAAGGAAAGTGTTACGTTTGAGCCAAACGATGATGTTGCGAGCGCTAAATTAGTGACCAGGGAAGCGTTGTCCGCGCATGAGTTTTCAAATCCAAACGAAGTGCCGCACATTCTAGAGGCGCTCAAAACTCTAAAGCAATAAATACGATATACTAGATTGGTATAACAGGAGGGGTTACGTTGCTCGACGACTTAAAATTTATTCATGAAAAAGATGCGCAAGATGCGCTAGGTATTGTTGAAAAACAATGGGAGCAGTTGAGCCACGAGTTTGAAGTCCCAGAGCTCAAAGGCACATTCGAAAATATTGTGCATAGTGGGATGGGTGGTTCAGCGCTTTGGGCACTACTCAGTACTAGTTGGCCAGGCTATACGGTGCCTTTTGAGGTAACGCGGGACTACAGCGTCCCAAGTTACGTGAACGAAAAAACACTCTTTATTGCTTCAAGCTACTCTGGAAACACAGAAGAGACGCTGTCGGCTTTAGCACTGGCAGAAGAGAGAAATGCATACATTGTAGTTATCACTTCTGGTGGCAAATTAGCTGATATTGCCGAAGGAAAAAAATATCCCGTAGTATATTTGCCAAAAATTGATAAACCACGCTATGGGGCATTTTATGGATGGCGCGCACTTGTTCTGCTAGTTGAGCAGCTAGGACTTACGTCGGTAAAGAATCCTTCGGATGAGCTTGCGAAAGCTGGCACGTACCTGAAACAAGTTATGGACAGTTGGAAGCCAACAGTGTCTACCAAAAATAACCTCGCCAAGCAAACAGCCCAGGAGCTTATGGGTAAATCTGTGGTGATGTACTCTGGCAGGATGCTAGCGCCAGCAGCACACAAGTGGAAGATTAGTTTTAACGAAAACTCAAAAAACATTGCATGGGAATATGTCTTTCCGGAGTTTAACCACAATGAATTTACCGGTTGGACTTCGCATCCTACCAATAAGCCTTACGCAATTGTTTACTTGCAGTCACCAAATGATCACGAACGGGTTAAGAAACGCTTTGATCTAAGCGATAAACTACTGAGCGGTCGCTGGCCTTCACCAAACAGGATTGACGTAAAAGGAGATGGCGACCTACAGCAGTTATTGTGGGCAGTCGCCCTTGGGGACTTCACGAGTCTTTACCTTGCATTTCTAAATGGTACAAGCCCGATTGATGTTGGGGATAAAGACATTATTGAACGCTTCAAAAAGGAGTTAGGATGAGCGACGAGCAGTCAGCGCCAAAATTTGACCCAGCCAAGTTTAATCAGGATGCTTATACAAAGCGTGTTGAAAAGCCCTGGGGTTATGAAATTCATTGGGTGCCTGCTGATAAGCCATACATTGGCAAACTTCTTCACATTGATGCTGGTAAGCGTTTGTCGCTACAAATTCACGACGAAAAACAAGAAAGCTGGTTTATTTTCAGGGGTGATGCCAAAGTTATTTGGGAGAACAGCAAGGGTGAGCTTACTGAGACGGTGTTAGAGCCAGGCAAAGGCTATTCAACAGAAATTGGTCAAAAGCATCGGCTTGTTGGTATTACCGACTGCGATATTCTCGAAGTTTCTACGCCCGAGAAAGGCACAACGTGGCGCCTTGAAGATGACTTTGCAAGACCTGATGAGACTGAAGAGCAGCGCAAGATAGAGCGAGGCGAAAATTAATCAATAACTGCAATTACGCGGGCGGGAGAACCATCGAGTTGGAGTTTAAGCGGCAGCGCATAAACTGTAAATCTTGTGTTCTCAAGCTGGTCTAGGTTTGCTAAGTTCTCGATAATTAGTACGTTACCTCCCAATAAGGTTTCGTGTGCAATAAATTCCTCGTGATCAACACTGCATGTATCAACCCCGACCATCTTTACCTTTTGTTTTACTAAGTATTCTGCTACATCCTTAGGGATGGCAGGGTAATCTTCAAAGTACTCAGGGTTGGCATATTTTTTGCTCATATCACTACGAAACAGCACAATGTCACCAGCCTGAACACCAGATTGCTTAATCTCATCTAATTTATAACCGTCTCGAACATCGATAATTCTGCCGGCGCCAACAAAGTGTTCAAGCCCAAACGTATCAATTGTTGCGCCACCTTCCAGCATGTGCGCCGGTGCATCGATATGTGTCCCAATGTGCGTTCCTAGTGAAACTACATGATCCTGAAAACCATCTTTAGCTAAAACTCCAGCTGGCTCAATTTTTATATGTGGATCACCTGGGTACACAGGGGTTTGTTCGTTCAGCAAAACCGATAGGTCAAGTATTTTCATGACACATGCTCTCTGTAGAACCTCAGAGCTTTTATAAGACCAAGAGTGTACTGATCAGGATTATGTTCGATATCCCTTTGTAGTTCGTCAATTGTTACCCATTTGCCATCGGCGACTTCTTCGGGCTCGTAGATTAAGGCCATGTCTGATTTTGTGGTATACAGAGTGTTGAATCGCTTTAGTTTTCTTCCGGTCTCAACGTCTTCGGTATAGTACGTCCCAACCTCTTTTAGCTCAACGTTGTGCAAGCCAATTTCTTCTTGCGCTTCGCGAAGGGCTGCTTCTAAGTTATCTTCGCCTTCATCAACATGCCCGCCAACAGACTGGTCCCATAGACCAGGGAAATTATCGCGGTCTGGGGTGCGAAGTTGTAGAAAAAGCTGCCCTTTGCTGTTGAACAGGAAAATACGCACAACCCGGTGAATTAGCTCATTCTTGTGGGCGAATTTTCGCGACTCACTCCCAACAACCTTATTGTCTTTGTTGACGATCAAAATTTTAGGCTCGGTCATTAGATTGGTTTGTCCTTAAATTTCAGTAAATAACCAACGTAGCTAACCAATAGGTGTAAGCCAAAGTAAAGAATGAATATAAATAAGTAATGACTTAACGAAAGCACCACGAATGGTAGGCTAAACAAAATACCACCAATAATGTAGTCTAACTGATCCCACGGGAACCAACTGCTCCCTGGCTTTACCTTTGCTTGTCGCTTAAAGAAACTCTCGACTGCATCACCAACCAATGCCCCAACACCCAATGCTGCACCAAGTAAAATGTAGTTTCCTGAATCGAGGGACAGGTCGGTATGCGGAAAAACCAACCAGCTGGTGAGGGCGCCCACGATGCCGCCGCTTATAAGTCCGCGCCATGATTTATTATCACCAAAAATTCGTTGCCCCCGATAGCTTTTACCGAAATCCATAGACGGTCTCCAGTCTTTAATACCAGGAATTTTATTGCCGAGCACAGGCGCCATATTAGAAAGCCCTGCAGGGAGAAAGAATAAAAATGCTAACCAAAGGTTCTTCATGTTTTATTGCTCACTTTTTTTCGTAACACATGGTACTTTGGGTAGAGCAGACTGACTAATGGCGCTCGTTCGGCGGAAAAATGAGCTTCGCGAAGTAGATGTAAGAGGTTTTTTACAGTAGGCTTTTGCTTGACCTGCACGTAGCTTGTTCCTAGACCGCGCTTACCATGTGCATCACTGCTTGACGCTGTGGCTTTATTGTTGAGTCGTGCCCAAGTATGAGCTTTTGGTCCACGATTTTGAAAGAATGCTCTTCCGTTTTGGACTTCAATTATATCTACCTCGTCACGAATCTCATTAAGAACTTCTTCGGTGATGCCGCTACGCACAGTCTCGAACGGGTGAGGTACATAGACCAGTCCCCCTTGTGCGGTTATGGCGCGTGCCGTAGCAACAGGCGTGAGACCTGGTTTAATTCTTTCGGTCAAAAAAAGACCAATTAACTCGCCCTGCGTCGTCATGATTTCCTCTCCAATGATGATCCGGTCTCCCAGCGACTCGTGCAAACTTTTGGCTTGGGCAATCGTGTTGTGGTCGGTTATAGCCATGTAATCAAGCACCCCTCGTTCGATTACATCGGCATATTGTTCTGGGGTGATGCCGCCGTCTGGTGAGGCGCTCGAGTGCGTGTGAAGATCGAGTTTAATCATAACTTTTGCATTATCAATCGGAATCTTTGCATTGCTGTGATAGCGCCAAGAACAGTGATCAAAACAACTGTCACGAAAATTTGATTGAGCAGCAAACCGAGAACGATCATGGCAATCCGCACCTCGAAGGTCATAAAACCACCACGGAATTTTTTATTAGTTGCAGTAGTAGTTTTTTGGTCCTTAGTTACGACCTCCCCCCACGCATTAACGTAGCTTATAAGGATAGACACACCGCAGGCAGGCACAACCCATATAGCCAGGTATGGTTTGTCGGCTGCAACAAAGCTGTAAGCAAATGCTGTAAATATCATAGGTTCTTTGAGTCGATCAGTTATGGAATCCAATAACATGCCTTTAGGACTATCGGCTTTTTGTAGGCGGGCTAACGCGCCGTCTAGGGCGTCAAATAATCCGAAGAAGATTAATAACAGTGCAGCTATGACGAAATGGTCTTTAGCAATAAGTATTGCTATGCCAACATGTGCGAGAAGCCCCACAAGCGTTATTGTGGCGGGTTTGATACGACCACCGGAAACAGCATTTATGGTCCCGGCTAGCTTCGACATGCCCGACTTTATAGGGTTACGAACTAAATCAATGACGGTATCCATTGCCCTAATTATAGCTTATCTATAGAGAGAGTTATAATAGAGCCCATGGACGCACGAGGACGGCGAGTTATGGCAGCCCTTTTTGCACTTAACTTTGTTGCATCTGGGATGCTGTTTGTGCGCCACCTTGCTTTTGGCGGCTGGAATTACTCATTCCTTAACTGGAACCTGTTTCTTGCGTGGTTACCACTCATTTTCTCGACAATCCTTCTTCGTTATACCAGAAGAAACCCATGGGTTAGCCCGGCTGGCCTTGCTTGGACTGTTGTGTGGCTAGGATTTTTACCCAACAGCTTTTATTTGGTCACCGACTTTATGCACTTACAAGGTTCAACAGCACGAACACTGTTGTTTGATGTTGTGCTCCTCCTATTGTTTACGCTAGCTGGACTGGTCGTTGGCTTTGTAAGTGTGTACCAAGTTCATAGGCTGTTGCTTCTACGGATAAATTCAGCTAGTGCTAGCAGGGTGGTCGCGGGTGTTTTCTTTGCTTGCAGCTTTGCAATATATCTTGGGCGCTTCTTGCGCTGGAATACCTGGGATGTGGTCACAAATCCAGCAGGGATTATCCTAGACGTGACAGACAGAATTTTTGACCCAGGCGCTCATCAGCAAACATTTTGGATTACAATCTTGTTTTTTGCTATGCTGACGACCCTGTATTTCGTAGCGTGGGAGTTCGCAAAAGCCCTGCAATCCTCGAAGAGCAAATAGTAATCAGCGTTCGTCATAGAAAAGTTTAAGCCGAGCGTTTACAATTAAGACAATGGAGTCATTACAAAAGGCAATTGGGTCGCTTGCCCAACATCTATACTCGACTGAGGTTGAAGTGGCATTAACACGACCCGATGCCAAATTTGGTGATTTTGCAACTAATGCTGCTTTGCAACTGGCCGGTAAATTGGGTAAGAATCCTCGAGAAATTGCACTTACATTAGCTGAAGCAATAAAAAAAGACCTTGCCGATAGCGTTGTGCAGGCGGAGGTTGCTGGTCCGGGCTTTATTAATATTCGCTTATCTCAAGATGCTTTGATCGCACAGTTGTACCAAATAACTGACCTGCCAAAACCCTTAGCGGGCAAAACGATTGTAGCAGAATATTCAGACCCAAACCCCTTCAAAGTGCTTCACGCAGGGCATCTTTACACCAGCATTGTTGGTGATGCTATAGCAAACTTGCTTGAGACTGCGGGCGCTACTGTGCATCGCACCAATTACGGCGGCGATGTTGGGCTGCATGTTGGGAAAACAATGTGGGCAATTCTTAAAGCTCTGGGCGGGGAATCACCTGATAAATTGCAAGAAATTCCAAGAGAACAACACGCTGCCTGGTTGGCTGCATGTTATGTTGAAGGCAATAACACATACGAAGAGGACGAAACAGCCAAAGCAGAAATGATTGCCTTGAATAAACGTGTGTATCAACTGCACGTCGATGGGGATCGTGACTCGGCATTCGCACAAATTTATTGGACTACCCGACAATGGAGTTACGATTATTTTGATGAATTCTACGAACGTATTGGAACCAAGTTCGAAAAATACTACCCCGAAAGTGAAGTGGTTGCAATTGGGGTAAAGAAGGTAAAAGAACAACTTAAGAAAGGTGTTTTTAAAGAGTCAGCCGGAGCAGTAGTATTTGACGGCGAAAAACACGGGCTCCATACTCGCGTGTTCACTAATTCTGAAGGCTTGCCGACGTATGAAACAAAAGAAGTTGGATTGTTATTCAAGAAAAAGAATGATTATAATTTTGATCTCTCAGTCGTAATCACCGGCAACGAACAAGAGCAATATATGCAGGTTGTGCTGAAGGCAATCGAGCAGTTTGCTCCTGAATTAGTGCGGGCGACAAAACATCTGACGCACGGAATTGTGAAATTACAAGGCGGCGAAAAAATGAGCAGCAGAAAAGGTAATATACTACGCGCTGTCGATGTACTAGATGCTGCCGAAAAAGCAAACCAGAGAAAGGACGACCAAGTCACAATTGGCGCAGTAAAATATGCGTTTCTGAAGGTTCGTACCGGAGGAGACATTATCTATGACCCCAAAGAGTCGGTTAGTCTAGAGGGCAACAGCGGACCATACCTCCAATACGCACACGCCCGCGCGCACAGTATATTAGAAAAGCTATCCCTGAAAAGTAGCAAAATCACCACCCTAGATGAGCAAGAAAGACTGCTCGCGGCAAAGCTTACAGAATTTACAGAGATTGTGAGTAAAGCAGTTAATGACCTATCGCCGCATATCGTTTGTACATATCTATACGAACTATGTCAGGCCTTTAACCGCTTCTACGAAAACAACCGTGTAATAGGGGATAAACGCGAGCGTGAACGAGCTGAATTGGTTCGCATGTATGCTGATGTCCTCAAAACCGGGCTTAGCTTGCTTGGTATTCAGGCGCCAAAGAAGATGTAATGAACCAACGAATTCACGAAGTTAGACAGAAATTGCGAGACAAAGCCGATCCTGTAAAAGCGGATTTTTTGCCACATTTTTTTAAGTTAGAACCCGGCGAAACAGATACATTTTTGGGCGTTACGGTGCCTAAGCAGCGAGCAATTGTTAAAGAATTTTGGAAGCAATTAGACCCAAAAGAGGTTCAGGATTTGTTGCATTCAAACGTTCACGAAGAACGCTTAACTGCTCTTTTACTGTGGGTTATGCAATATAAAAAAGGTGATGCTAGGATAAAAAAACGTATCTACGAGCTGTATTTGAAAAATACCGCTTGGGTTAATAACTGGGACCTTGTTGATTCATCGGCCAGCTACATTGTTGGTGACTATACCTTCGATAAGGATCGATCAATTATTGATAAGCTTTCAAAAAGCAAAAGTATCTGGGAGCGGCGCATCGCTATACTCGCCGCAGGTGAATTTATTCACCATGGAGAGTTTGGATTGACGCTCAAACTAGCTGAACAAAATTTAGGTGATAGTCATCACTATATCCATAAAGCAACCGGTTGGATGTTGCGAGAAGTAGGCAAACGAGACAGGGCAGTGCTATTAGAATTTCTTGATAAAAATGCTGCAAAAATGCCGCGGACTGCACTTCGTTACGCAATTGAACATCTAGACAAACCAACAAGAGGCAGGTACCTTGCCAAAAAATAGTACACTGGAAATTAATGACCACTAAAACTTCAGGGTTCCAAACAAATGGTATTTTGCCATTAGTGGTCGCCAATATTGCTGTGATCTTTCTAAGTTACTGGACTAAACAAAGCTTCTTGTCTCTTATGTGGATTTACTGGCTCCAAGGAATCGTGCTGACACTGATTAGCTATTTTCGGGTAAAACGCAGCAAACAAACACAAAGCTTGCTCAGTGCTTTCTCGTGGTTTGAATTCTTGGTACTAGCGGTCGTTATAGGAGGTAATCTAACTGCATTTGCACACGGTGATCAAACTGTATCGGTTAATGGGCAGCAGAGAGCCGTTGATCTAGGCGTAATTAACTGGCGGTTTGTGCTGATTGGATTTCTGATTTTCATTTTTCAACAGATGCTAGAAAAGCCGAAGTCTAGCGAACTTAGTGTAAATTTAAGACAAGCCTTTATTAGATCAAACATAGTAATGCTCGTTTGCTTCCTGCCGGTGTTTTTCTCCAGTCAAAAGAACAGTATGGTTGCGTTTGCGATCATAAAAGCAGTGCTCGAATTAGCAACATTTTATATAATTAAGACGAAAAGGAGGGTGTATGAAAGTTAATTATCCTGCGCTGTATGCAATAGCTCTAGCTTGTTTTGTGGCGCTCGACGCAGTTTGGCTTGGGTTGATTGCAAAAAATTTGTATGCAACTGAGCTCAAAGGTCTAATGACCAACAACGTTAAGTGGGGTGCAGCAATTTTGTTCTACCTTATTTTCTTAGCAGGTCTTATATATTTTGTGATTGCCCCGACCATTAAAAGTAGAGCAATTAATAACTTGGTGTTTGCTGGCGGTTTTTTTGGGCTTGTTACCTACGCTACTTACGATCTAACCAATTATGCAACCCTGAAGGGTTTTCCTTTTAAGATTGTCGTTATAGACATGGTGTGGGGCGCGGTTCTTAGTGCAGCCGTTGCTTTTCTGGCATATCAGATGTATAACAAATTTATAAACTAACAAGGAGAACACATGAACAAACAATTAAAAGGCTTCATGGACTTTATTCGCGAGCAGGGTGTGGTTGGTCTGGCGGTCGGTTTAGCAATTGGTGCTGCCGCTGGTGATGCGGTTAAATCAATCGTAGATAATCTAATTAACCCAGTTGTGGGTCTTATTCTGGGAGGAACAGACCTTTCTTCAATCGAAAGTACGATTACGCGTGGTGGCGAAAAACTTGTATTTGGCTGGGGCAACATCTTGAACGCATTGATTACGCTAGTCGCTGTCGCTGGTGTGGTTTATTTTGTAATTCATGGTTTGAAGCTAGATAAAGCCGACAAGAAAAAGTAATAACAAGTTAGTTTGAAAAAGGACCGCTCGAGCAGTGGTCCTTTTTGTTGTTCAAGAGTTACAATACGTATATGAAAGATAGTGACTGGAAAAAGAAGTTAACGTCAGAAGAATATAGAGTGTTGAGAGAAAAAGGCACCGAAGTGCCAGGGTCAGGGAAGTTTCTGAATCATAATGAAAAAGGTATGTACACATGCGTGGCATGCGGTAACGAGCTATTTAGCAGTGGTTCAAAATACGATTCTACTGAGCCTGGTTTGATAGGTTGGCCAAGTTTTTCGGCGCTCGCTAGCAACAAAGCAGTAAAACTGAGTGATGACTACGAACTAGGTATGCACAGAACCGAGGTTAGTTGTGCGAAATGTGGCGGGCATCTTGGCCACGTGTTTGATGCGGCTGATTCGCCCTCGGGCAAGCACTACTGTATCAATTCGGTTTGTCTGGGCTTTAAGCCAGGGACCAGGTAAACCTCTTAAGAATATTTACTTCCCCAAACTGCCATAGACTTAAGAACTGGCATAAGATCACGTCCTTTATTGGTTAGTGTGTACTCTACGCGTGGCGGCACCTCGGCAAACGTTTGCTTTGTCACGATTTTGTCGGATTCTAAACTGTCTAGCCGTTGTGACAGTGTACGAGGGCTAATGCCTGGGATTGATTGTTCAAACTCGCAAAAACGCTTTGGACCACCGCTGAGTTCGCGCAAAATAAGAGCAGTCCACTTACTGCCAAGTATGCTTGCTGCGCAGGCAATACAGCCTTCCTTGGGCTCCAGTTTACGTATAGATAATTTCATACTTTACAAAATATAGTATTGAAGTATACTCAATACTACACAAAGTATAGCATAGAAGGATATTAGATGAAACTACAAGTAATCGTTGGGAGTACACGCCCTGGCCGAACAAGTCACCGACTTGCCAAATGGGTGGCAGAACACGCGAATTCACAGCATAAGGTGGATGTTGAAGTTGTAGATCTTGTGGACTACAACTTACCTTTATTTAACGAAGCAATTTCGCCACAGTATAATCCAGAAAGAAAGCCAACCGGTGAGGTTAAAAAGTGGCTAGAAAAACTAGCAAAAGCAGATGCGTATGTACTGGTGACCCCCGAGTACAATCGGTCTACAAGTGGTGCGCTTAAAAATGCTTTAGACTACATTGATTTTCAAATAAAAGACAAGCCAGTCGGCTTAGTTTCGCACGGGAGCACTGGTGGTGCACAAGCTGTTGGACAATTGCGTGGCATCATTCCCGGGCTACTGGCTGTGACGGTACCGCAAGCAGTATTTTTTACTCATAGGGTTGGAGAGGCAATAAATGAGCAAGGTGAGATTGCAGAAGATTTAGCAAAACAACCCCACGGTCCTAATAACGCACTAGACGGCATGTTGGCTAGCTTAAAGTGGTACAGTGACGCGCTGGCAGCTGCACGAAGCCGCAATTAGTTGCCCACTGCATTTACGCACAACGGTAAAAGTGATATAGTATTGTAACTTTTCAGTGTTTGGTAAGGAGTTACAAAATTGTTTAGTGTGAATCCAAACGGTCATGGCGAGCTGTCACAGGGTGGAGTGTTTGCCCCGCTCGAACAGGTGACTGCTGAGCGTACAAGGGCGCTCGAACAAGTTGATGCATTTCTTGCGCAGCATGTTAGCGACCCAGAGTTGGGTAATCCGCAGGGTCTTACTGAACAACCAGTTGTAGCCCCGCTCACAGAAGCCGATACGGAGGCGCAAGAGCAGGTCATCGATGTTTGCATTAACTATGCGCGCGCCTTTTCCGGTCGCGCGTTTGATTTTCTTACAGAACTGCCGCTTTTAATTGCTTGCACCGATCTTTGCCGACGTATGGGCGCTAACCCGCTTCAAAGCCATTTGTCTGGGGTGTCAAAACGTGATCGAGCACAGTTTACGCCAAGAGCATTTGTGGAGTTAGTAAGCCGCCACTACAAAACACAGCTAGAACAACACTACAAAATGAGTGAGGCTGGTCCTGCAATAGAAAGTGCAGTTACGGCTAGATACCCAGATTTGTACGAGACCAGCGAAGAATATGCGGTTCATGGTTCGGCAGACAGTGAAGTAACGACCAGCCGTCGGGCGAGGCTAATGGCTCAATGCAAAAAGGCGGGATCTCATGTGGTTGGTAGACTGCAGCCAGCTTTCATGAAAAATAATTCGTCGCTTAGTGCAACAGGCAACAATAGACAATTTGAACGACCAAGGAGGCGGCGGCTTGGTAGGTCGGCAATCGCTATTGTGGCGAGTGTCGCATTACTGGCAGGCAGCGTGGGTGCTGTTTCAGGCGAGCGTGATCTGAAGCAAAGAGCCGTTCCTACTGAGTTAGCTGACGCTGATCCAGTCTTAACCAGTAGTTCCGCTGCCACAGTGCTTGGTGCGGGCAGTGAATTTATGACCGATCGAATCGATGTTGCTAGCAGTCAAGTGCAGGATCGCCCACTCAGGATAGTCAAAGGCACTAGCCAAGAACCACTAGCTGGCAGTGATGAATTTGCTACTTCGTTTAAGGTGCCCAGAGGGTCAAATGTATATAACGAAATGCAAACGATTTTATTTGGTGATTCGGGGTATCGAGTTGATCAGAGTCAAGTTGCTAACCAAGCGGTCAATGAAGCTCTCGCGACGCTTGCCGGACAAAATTCGACGACCGTTAATAGTCTTGATCGCGTGATGCCCGGACAACAGTTCTCTGTTCGTTTTAGTGCAGAATTTATGAAAAAAGTCGAAAAGGGCAGACAGCAGACGCTTAACCTAGCCGCATAAGCTGCTACAATAGCCGTAATGGGGAATAAAAACGCAATTCCAACCAAGCTATTATGGGTTGATCTAGAGATGACTGGGCTTGACCCAAAAAAAGATGTCATATTAGAAATCGCTGCTGAAATTACTGACTTTAACTTCAAGACACTCGCGAGTTATGAAGCTCGTATTAGACATCCACGCGAATTGGTTGCAACCAGAATGCAGGCCAACAATTGGTGGCAGCAATATCCTCACAACCGCGATGATTTTCTTAACAAGCTTGATGAAGGCAAAAATATCAAACAGGTGGAACAAGAACTCGTTGATTTAATACAACAATACTTTGGTGCTGAGTTGGTTGTCATGGCCGGGAATTCGATTTGGAACGACCGTCTGTTTGTCAGGGAATACTGGCCAAGCCTTGATGTAAAGCTGCACTACCGAATGCTCGATGTTAGTAGTTTTAAAATCCTAATGCAGGGTAAGCATGGGGAAGTGTTTGAGAAGAAAGAAGTACACCGTGCGTTTGACGATATTCAAGCTAGTATTGCCGAACTCCAAAGCTACCTAGAGTGGTTTAGCAGCCATGACAAAAAGTAAAGCACAGATTATCAAGCAAACCGAGGAGTATGTTCGCCAAAAACTTGAAGGCGAAGGCTCGGGCCACGATTGGTGGCACATCGTCAGGGTTGTGAACAATGCAAAAGCAATAGCAAAGCAAGAAGGCGGTGACATGTTTATTGTTGAGCTAGGTTCGTTACTGCACGATATTAATGATTGGAAATTTAATGATGGTGACAGCACGGTCGGGGCAAACGAAGCGAAAAAATTACTTGAACAACTTGGCTGTGCAAAAAAAGTTTGTGAGCATGTTGGCTACATTGTTGAACACGTTTCGTATAAAGGCGGCACCAACAAACATGCCATGAAAACAATTGAGGGGCAGATTGTACACGATGCCGATAGATTAGATGCGCTCTGTGCAATCGGAGTAGCGCGTGCGTTTGCCTTCGGTGGCTCAGCCGGTCGCGTCATGTATGACCCGGGCGTAAAACCAAAAGAGTACTCCTCATTCGAGTCTTTTGCCGGGGCAATAACCCAAAACCATACCATTAATCATTTTTACGAGAAACTACTTCTGCTAAAAGATAAAATGAACACCAAAACGGCCAAAAAAATGGCAAAGAATCGTCATGAGTATATGGAAAAATATTTGCGTCAGTTCTATGCCGAATGGGAAGGGAGCAGATGAACCATAAGCAAGTCGAAGAGTATGTGCTAAGTATGCCAAATGCCAAGCTGGACTATCCATTTGGTGAGGATGTTGCTGTGTACAAAGCAAACGACAAAATGTTTGCACTCATCCCCGAAAAATCCAACCCTGTGCGGATTAGTTTAAAGTGCGACCCGCAGTTAGCGGAACTGTTGCGTGAAAAGTACGAAGAAGTAATGCCTGGCTATCATCTGAATAAAAAACATTGGAACACTATTGTATTAAGTGGTCAGCTTTCGTGGGAAGAAATTCAGGCGCTCGTTCGGCACAGCTACGACCTGGTTACAAAAGCAAAGGGTGAAACTCCTCAATTCGGTGCTTGAGTGCTGGTTGTTTGGGAATTGAGTATGCCCTGCGCGTTGTTGAAGGCTTTCTTTAGCACGTCTTTCGACTTCTTGTTATTGGTACCGTCGTAAGCTTTTTTTACATCCTTCTGATAGGCTGCAACTTGCTTAACAATTGTCGCAGTGAAGACTTCGTCTAGTTGGTTGGTTTGTTCGGCTTGAAGCAATGCTTTATCGGTCTTAGTGTCTTTCTTTAATGTCAATTCTTTGCTGCTTGGCTTATCTTTTTTACCCATTAGCGCAATAACCTGCTGCTGGGAGGAAGTAATAAGAGCGCTGGTGTTCGCAGCTAAGTTTATGGTTGCTTGTCCCCGGACCTTTTTACCAAGTCCGGCTACTCGAATTATTTCTTGCTGCTGCTGAGTAATCTCCAGAAGCTGCTCGTTATTAGTTTGCCCACTGCTAAGCAGTGATGTCCCAAGAAGTGCAACAATAATGAGCACTGCGCCTAGACCTATAACAAGACCCAACTTCCCACCTTTTTTAGAGCCAAAAGAAAATAACGACTTCTTAGGCGGTGGTGCAGGATTCATAATGAAATCGTACGGATTTTGTTGTGGATTCTGATTTGGCGGCATATGCGTATTTTACCAGGTAAGTTCAAAAACTTCTTATGCTTTCAGGTTTATCTCTATAGCTATAGACTGTAAGTATGGATGCTGTGGAGGAGATCAAGTCACGCTTAAGTATTGAGGATGTTGTAAGCCAATATATTGAGCTCAAGCGTTCAGGCCGCAACTTTAAGGGCTTAAGCCCTTTTGGAAACGAAAGAACACCTAGCTTTATCGTTAGTCCAGAAAAACAGATTTGGCACGACTTTAGTAGTGGCAAGGGTGGGGATATGTTCTCGCTGGTAATGGAGTTAGAAGGTCTTGATTTTCGAGGTGCTTTAGAAAAGCTTGCGCGTCAGGCAGGCGTGGATTTAGAACAATACCAATCATCAAAAACGCCCGGAAGTGATCAGAAAAAGAAAATACTCGAAGCTTTGGAATTGGCAACAAAGTTTTATCAGCTACATTTGAATAAACATAAATCTGCTCTTGAATATCTGCGTTCGAAGCGACAATTTAGTAAAGAAACCATACTATCGTTTCGCTTAGGGTATGCCCCGAATCAAGATAGTGCCGTCACCGAGTTTTTACTAAAAAAGGGCTTTGCATTGGAGATACTGAAAAAGGCAGGGCTGAGTACCCAACGGTATCGTGGGCATGGCGATATGTTTCGGGGACGCATAATGATTCCGCTCATGGATCAACACGGACAAGTTATCGGCTTTACTGCACGGCAGCTGGAAGACAACCCTAACTCACCAAAATATATCAATACACCTGCAAGCCCGGTATACGACAAGAGCCGGCATGTATTTGGTTTTCATTTAGCAAAAGAAGCAATTCGAAAAACAAACTTTGCCGTTATTGCCGAAGGTAATTTAGACGTCATTGCTAGTCAGCAGGCTAAGGTTAGCAATGTTGTGGCAACTGCAGGGACTGCCTTAACAGAACAGCAGCTAAAAATCCTCAGTAGGCTTACACAGGATGTTCGCTTGGGATTTGACCAGGATAAAGCAGGGCAGAATGCTACAGAGCGCGCTATCCCTATTGCAAGTAAGGTTGGAGTAAATCTTAGTATTGTGACAGTACCCGAAGGCAAAGACCCAGACGAACTAAAAAAAAAAGATCCAAAAC
>CAZXLT010000009.1:10201-37202 GCA_964641545.1 uncultured Candidatus Saccharibacteria bacterium | reverse complement strand
GGATGGCTAGCCATAACCATGACCGCGCGAAACAATGGAAAACTGAATAGCTCAGTAACTTTGCTTTGAGCCTAATCAACAACCTGTACGTTGTTGATTATAAGCTTTCCGTAGTCAGGACCAGTCAAGCGCCGTGACGCAGCATGGACCTGACTATCCACAGCAACAATCGAACCTGCTTCTGGCTGATAATAAAGTGCTCTCCTGGCTTGTGCAATCAGTATAGGAGTATTGAGTAACGAGCCAACGCCCGTAGCTAAAATGCGTAGGACACCAGCGTTATCTGTAGTAGCAACGGGTCTGACGAGCGAAAACCATCGTTTGCCGATATAAAAGTCTGTTGAAGCAGCAGAATGAAACGTGTATCTCTGCACCGCATCGCTACGCTCTGACTTGTCAATATGAAGAAACAAACCAGAAGTTTGCTTTCGAATTTGCGGTGGTAAATGCAAGATATCAGCATTCTCTACAGTCAGGGAGTGTTTCACCGGCCGATCAGGTTCTAGACCACGCGATTCACGAAAGTGAACATCGGCAGGCTGCCAAACTGGCGCATATTCATCAACAATTGCCAGCTCATCAACTTCTGAAGATGGACGGCTGTTACTGTTGGTTGTTTGCTCCCCGTCATATACGAAGCGCAAATATCCAGAGAAGTCTCGTGCTTCTGGACTTATTCCACTCAGTTCGGCATTACCAACAATAGTTGGAGGTGGTGATTCAATAAAGGCGGGCATAGAAATATATTATACTATGATTATATATTTTTGTCTATGACTTATGCCGAGTGTCCCCTGCCTTGCTAATCAATGTGAGCTTATTCTTAAATACTAGCATTATGTGCTGAACTGCCACGTTGCACTGCCCCGTACTTATGCAGCTTTTCAATTCTTTCCACCTCTGTTAGAATAATGACATATGAGTTTATCCATTGGGATTGTGGGGCTGCCAAACGTTGGTAAGTCTACCCTGTTTAATGCATTAACCGATGCCGAAGTTTTAGCGGCCAATTACCCATTTGCCACGATTGAGCCTAATACGGGTATTGTGCCCGTACCAGATGCACGACTGCAAAAACTAAGTGAGCTGTATAACAATGCGCCAATTAAACCAGCAACTGTAACATTTGTAGATATCGCGGGACTTGTTGCGGGGGCGTCCAAAGGCGAAGGACTTGGTAACCAATTCCTGAGTCATATCCGGAGCACTAATGCCATTGTGCATGTGGTCCGAGCTTTTGAGGATAGCAACATTCAGCACGTGGACGAAAAGCACGACCCGAAAAGTGATATCGAAGTTATTAACACTGAGTTAGTCTTGGCAGACTTGCAAACCGTGCAAAACCGTATACCGAAATTCGAAAAAGAAGCGCGTGCAAACCCAAAGCTAAAGCCAATTTTAGACACATATAAAAAGATCGAGTTAGGGCTCAATGATGGCAAGTTAGTTTCTTCGCTCGATGTTGATCCAGAGCATATAGCTGACTTGCATTTAATAACTGCGAAGCCAGTAATTTATGCGTTTAATGTTGATGAAGATGGTTTGAAAGATAGCCAAAAGATCGCGGATTTAGCGAGTTTAGTCGCACCTGCGGCAAGCATCTTTATTAGCGCGAAGTTAGAGAGTGAATTGCGAGGATTAGACGAAGCTGACGCAAAAGAACTGCTTGAAAGTTATGGGTTTAGCGAGGTGGGGTTAGAACAACTTATCCGTGCCGCCTATAGTTCACTTGGGCTTCAAAGCTACCTTACCGCCGGTGACAAAGAAGTACGAGCCTGGACGATTGCACAAGGCTCCACTGCCCCGCAAGCCGCAGGAGTAATTCATGGCGACTTTGAAAAAGGATTTATTGCCGCAGAGATCGTGGATTATAACGACTTAATCAGCGCTAGGTCTATGCAAGCTGCAAAATCAGCTGGCAAAGTTCGAACCGAAGGCAAAACCTACGTAATGCAGCCGGATGATGTAGTTGAATTCCGTTTTAATGTTTAGGCAAAAATAGTTCGTGGTGCAGCGCTGTCAGTAAGTCGCTGGCACCAGAAATCTGCATAACACTGTCGTTACCCAAGCCTGTAGTCGATCGTAGTCCGTGCCTTCCAGGTTCCACCGTAGTTTTATAAATATCTCCTTCGGCACCGATCGCATATGTCATCCCTCCCCCATCGGGGTACGTTTCGGAAAAGCTAGCAAGTGTATCGCTCCGTTTAAGACCAAACTGCTTCTGCCAGACGGGTTCGCCTGCTACATCACTAATCACGAGCGCTTGCCGAAGATTGTTACGAGTAAATTCAATGACACGACCGTCTGGGTGCGTGTATACAACGCCATCTCTACCTGTTTTTTCGTCGTGATGAAAATATACTCCCTTACTGCGATTAGTGCTGCGAGCAATGATTGGTCGGCTTCCATATGGATTGTCCAGAACCGTCTCAACGACCCCTTCTCCAGACAACACACTACTCCCGAGCCTTGTAGCCCTTCCAGAAGTGCGAGCATCCCGCACTTCATCAACAACTTCGTTTATTTGCTGCAGCAATATGTTGCGACCTTGTTGGAATTCCGGGGATCTACCGTGATCCCCTGGGTGTGATATAGCGTCATTAGATGCAGGCATGATTATTGATTTAAGTAATTTCCTATTTGTGTAGCCAAGCTAGCAACAGCAGTTGCTCCGCCGCCGTTGGTCATGATAGTTAGCGCGTACTTACCTTTTGGACCATACACGATAGCTGAATCGTTCCACGCACCACCATAAAAGCCTACTTTGTCAGCAACCGTTGAGCCAGGAATACCCTTTGGAATGCCACTACGGTAAATTTGATTCTTCATGAGGCTCAACATGTGTGCTGTGTGTTCTGCATTCATTAATTGTCCAGCTTCAAGCCGTGCCATATATTCTACTCCGTCAGCAGCACTGGTTAGAACTGCGTTACCCAATGACGTTCCGCTAAAGCCTTTACTCTGTGCAAAGTTGCTGATTGTAGCCCAACCAACTGTGTCTGCAATGCCAACAGGACACGGGTTGTCCGAAACTAGAATCATTGCATCTATACACGCTTGCACTGTTCGGTCGCTACCAAGCGTGCTATTTGGGTCGAGTGTTCCTGCTTCGATTCGTTCGTACAGGTAGTAAGCCACGAATAGCTTGTACAGGCTGGCCGCTGCCATTGGAGTGTTACCGTTATAGCTTGCAACCCGACCTTGTCCTTCTAGCTCACGAACAACGACACCAAGCTTTACGCCTGGGTTAGCTGCGCGCCAGCGACTTATGACTTCGTCCAAAGAACCAGCTACAGCCAGAGGTGCGGCAACAACTTTTGGCTTAGCTACGGCAGCAACCACTTGGGGCGCCGCAGGCTCTTCTTCGATCACAACTTCTTGCTCGAGCCGAGCTAAAATTCCTTGATTGTATTTCTGTAGTTGTTGAGGCTGCAGTTCAGAGCTAGCCTGGGCATTTGCTAGCGAAGGCTGCCAAAACCGGTGAATACCGACACCGCTGGTAACCAAACAAAAAACTAAAAACAACGCAAACGATGTTCGAGCATAGACACGAAATGGCGTCTGTTGAGTGATAAAAAATTGGGCTGCATGTAACAAACCCTCTTGTGGTGGTTCGATCTGATCCATAGGTGTTTTTTTAGTTTTTGGGAACTACTAATAATCTAGCATATTATGGTGCTTATGTCAATTATATTTTAGTGGTGGTTGCTTATGCTTTCCAGTTTTGCACGATATCTTGAACAGTCTGAATTACTGTTTCGTGACTTGGGAGAATGTTATTTTCGTAGTAATGGTCTGTGGATATGTAATTCCCGACTACACTTAGACAAACTTGTTCGTCGGCAAGTATGTGCATGCGATCGATCACCGATACCGTTGCCAGAGGAGTAGCGATAACAAGGCGTTTTACTTTAGTTGATTTCAGGTATGCAATTACCGAGTCGAGCGAAAACGCACTACTGAATCCGTCTGATACCAAAATAACAACCCGCTTACGCAATAGATCGCGGCGAATAATGCTGTGTCGACCGAGCAGTCGATGCATGCCGCTTAATTTGTCGAGCTTACTTTGTTCGAAAGTCTGGTGATATTCCATGTCGAACTCTTCTATCTGCCCTTCGGTGTAGACTTTATTGTATGCGTAGCCGCCTTCCTGATTTATACTGGCAACAGCTTCGGGTTCGCCAGGAGCATTGATAGGCTCTGCCATAAGCATCATGATGGGGCACTTTAGGCTGGCAGCAATTTGCGCAGCCACCACTACACCGCCGTCGTTTAGCGCAATTATCGAACAATTGGCTTTTTTAAGATGCTCTAATTTTTTAGCAAGCAGCTGGCCAGCCTGTGCCCGGCTCGAGAAATACATATCTGTAATTTTAGCATAAGCAGCTTGTTTGAGACGGGAAATTTTCCCTCTCAACTCGTTGGGCACGGAATGAATCCGTTGCTCGGCTACCCACTATTTCAGTGCTCTGAGTAAGTAGAAGCGCTCTTGGTTACCATGCGCCCCGGCAACTTGTGAGTCGGCTTTATTCGCTATAACGAATCGTTTTTTTGCCCAATCTTCAAAATCGCTGAGGATTTCGCGGCGAACTTTTTCATTTTTTATTACACCCTTGTGCTTGAGACTATGGTTCACAGCTTCGAACTGCGGTTTTACCATCATAACTAACTGGGTTGTTTTATGACTCAACTTTGCTATATGTGGCAACAGCTCACGTAACGAAATAAATGACACATCGGCTACCACAATGTCTATGATTTGATCGGTTGTGAAATCGCGAATATCAGTTTGCTCGTGTAATTCAATCTGCGGGTTACCGTGAAGCTTTGGATGAAGCTGGTCTTTGCCCACTTCAACTGCGATTACTTTTTTGGCCCCGTGCTGCAGTGCAAAATCCGTAAAGCCACCCGTACTAGAGCCGACATCGAGCACCGTTTTCTGGCGAAAATCTAGTGCAAATGTTTGTGTAACTGAAGCGAGTTTAAGCCCCGCTCTGCTGACATATTGTTCGGCTACAGTAAGTTTAATTTTTGCCGATTCAGAAACAAGTGTGCCTGGCTTTGTAACAACTCTGCCATCGACAGTTACGGCTCCAAGTCGAATAAAGCTTTCTGCTTGGCTTCGAGAATTTACCAGCCCGGCGGCAGCAAGAGTCTGGTCGAGCCTAGTCTTTGATCCGCTCACGGTACGCCCCCGTGCTAGTGTCTACACTGATAAGATCACCTTGCTTGATAAATGCAGGAACCTTGACTGTAATACCTGTTTCGAGCTCAGCATCTTTCAGAACATTACTTGTTGTGTCGCCCTTAACTACATCTTCAGTGTAGGTGACCTTTAGAGGAACATTTTTATCAAGTTCAACGCTAATAACACGGCCATCAAAAAGTTGTGCTTTTACGCTATCCCCTTCTTTGAGATAGCCTGCTTGGTCTCCTATGATGTCGTTTGGAATTTCAAATTGTTCATAGGTTTTTTGATCCATGAAGTGGTAGTTAGTACCATCTGCATACAAATATTGAACATTTTGATTCGAAACATCAGCAGCTTCGATTGACTCGTTACCTTTAAAAGTTTTTTCTAGAACCTTGCCGTCTATAAGACTTTTGATCTTAACATTTACGATTGAGCCACCACGGCCCATGACTTTCTGAGCATACTCAACCACGCGGTACGGCACGCCGTCCATTTGAAAAATTTGTCCCTTTTTAAGGTCAGTTACTCCTAGTGCCATTGCTTGAGTATCCTTTCTATAGTCGCCTTAATGCGTTAACAATATCTTCGCAGCGGTCTTTTAGATCATCAATATCTACATAATCGATCACTTCGTAATCTTTAATCGAATCGAGAATTGAAATGATGCCTTTAACGCGATGCTCCAAAGACAGCTTGTGTTTCTTGACTTCGATCTCATCAGTCAATACCTGAACTTCTCGCTTTAGTGACTGCGCTTTTGGATCGTTAGGCTTATCCAAGTAAGTGTTGAGCCTATTTTGAATATCAAGCGCTTGGCGATAGATATTATCCATATGTCTATATTCTAATTGTTTGCTACGAATGGTAACAGCGCAATATGCCGTGCCTTTTTGATGGCCTTTGCAAGATGTCGTTGCTGACTTTCAGTAAGCCCGGTCTTTTTGCGAGTTTCGATCTGCCCATACACGTTTACATAGCGTTGTAGGGTCTTAAAATCTTTGTAGTCAAAAAAGGCTACATCTGTTCGGTGTTTAAAAATCTTTGCCACTTATATTCTCCTAATTTACTAAAATGGGATGTCGTCGAGATTTATTGGCTCATCGCCGATATCCTCGATAACAACATCGTCGGATTTGGTCTTTTTGGATGGCGCCGGTTTACTGTTGTCGGATGGTGTTTGATCGTATTCGCCACCACCGTGTGCAGCCCCTTCGCCACGTCCGCCGAGGAATGTTACATCCTGGGCAACAACTTCTACCTTACTTCGTTTTTGGCCTTCTTGCTCCCAGCTTCGTGACTGGAGACGACCGTTAACAAGCACTGGGCGCCCTTTTGTAACATACTGAGCAACTCGTTCACCTAATGGACCCCAAGCAACAACGTCTACGTAGTCAGTTGCTTCTTGCCAGTTACCATCGCTACCCTTGTAGCTACGGTTAAGCGCAAGACTAAAGCTACAAACGCTATGCCCATTTGGTGTTTGTCGCACCTCTGGGTCGCGAGTTAGGTTCCCCATTAATATTACTTGGTTAAAGCTTCGTGCCATTTGGCTACCCTCCTTGTAGGAACTATGTCCTCTTAATTTGTATTCTTACCCTAAGCCTGACATGCAAACAAGTCAAGCATTACCTTACTCTTCGTCGTCAGAATCGTCTTCTTCGGACTGATCGCCACGTTCGGCTGCTTTTTTAGCTTTGTCTGCTTTTGCAGCTTCGGCTTTGGCAATGGCTTTTAGGTCTGGTTTGGTGATCAAAAATCGGATCACTTCATCTGTAATATTAAGCGCTGACTCAATTTTGCCAACAGCTGGACCTGGCATATCTACAGTGTAAAACACGTAGATGGCGTGTTCTTGCTTAGCAACTGGATACGCAAGTTTCTTCTTGCCCCAATTATCGGTTGCAGTCACTTTGCCGCCATTGTCGGTTAGTATCTTTTGCACTTTGGTCTCTGCCTTAGACAGATCAACCTCGAGTGCTGGATGATACAAAACAGCAATTTCGTACTGGTTCACGTTTGTTCCTTTCTCTGGTTACAGCCCATACTCACAAGGGGATACAGGCCAAAGTTAATAGTACACTCATTATAGCTCAGCCACCCCTGTTCGTCAACTAAACAGCGCGGTCGGCACCAGAAGGCTTCCAATTTTAAGCTTCGTCAGAAATCTGCGGCGCATCTTCGGCTTGCTCATCATGACTTGCAAATACTTCAGCTGCGCTATTTACAAGCACTTCACGTGGTCGTGAGCCATCGGCTGCACCAATAATTCCCTGTTCTTCCATAGATTCAATTAGGCGAGCGGCTTTGCCATACCCAATACGTAGTCGACGCTGCAACAAGCTTGTGCTAGCCTTTCGAGCCTGTACAACAACCTCAACAGCCTGCTGAAACATTGGCTCGTCCGCTGCATCTACATCTGCCACCACGCCACCACGCCCATCAAGCTGAACGGGTTGGCTTACAACTTCTTCGTCGTACTGTGGTTTGCGTTGATCGCGCAGGAAGTCAGTGACTTTATGGGTTTCACCGTCTTCAATCAACGCACCCTGCACACGTTTTGGCTTTGGCATATCTGCTGTTGAAAGAAGCATGTCACCCATATTGAGCAACTTTTCTGCCCCCATCTGGTCAATAATTGTCCGCGAATCGACCTGACTAACGGTGGTAAAGGCAATTCGAGCTGGAACATTCGCCTTAATAAGACCTGTAATAACATTGACACTTGGTCGCTGCGTAGCGAGCACCAGGTGAATACCAACCGCACGCGCTTTCTGAGCAATACGCACAATCAGAGCCTCTACATCACGTGCTGCCATCATCATGAGGTCGGCCAACTCGTCGATTACAACCACAATGTATGGCATACCCTCTTCTTGCTTGAGATTGTTATACTCGACAATGTTTCGGCGGTGTACTTCGCTAAGCGCTTTATAGCGACGCTCCATTTCTGCAACCGTCCACTTGAGTGCGCTGATACACTTTTCTGGCTCCGTAATAACAGGTGTCAGCAGATGCGGTATGTCATCATACGGTTTTAGCTCGACCTGTTTTGGATCAACTAATATAAGCTTAAGGTCTGCGGGGCTGTTGCGGTATAGCAGGCTCGTTAGTATCGTGTTGATCATAACACTTTTACCCGAACCGGTTTGACCAGCCACCAAAACGTGGGGCATTTTAGCAAGGTCCGCCAAAATTGGTTTACCACCAATGTCTTTTCCGATTGCAAAGGTTAATGGGCCTGTATGTTCTTTCCATTCGGCAGATTCAAGCAAACCTGAAATCCGAACAGTTGCAGATTTACGATTTGGCACCTCAATACCAACAAGCTTTGTCCCTGAAATTGGTGCTTCCATGCGAATAGATGTTGCGGCTAGGTCTAGCTTTACATTATCTTCCAGCGCTGTGATTTTGGTAAGCTTGGTGCCGGCAGGCGGCTTGAGCGTATACTGCGTTACGCGGGGTCCTATATTAGCCCCTTCCATCTCGACAGGAATACTAAAGTTTTCAAATGTTTCTTGGATTGCCCGCGCATTGCCCTCTACATCGCCCGCATCTGCCTTGTCTTGTTTATGATTGAGCAGTGCCGTTGATGGTAGTTGCCAGTCCGGGTCGCTCGCAGCAGTTAAGGCACTATGCTCCTCTGCGGGAGCTAGTTTTTGAGCCGAATTACGGAAGGTGCTAAGTCGATTGTTTTTTGTATGGTGCTCAACCGGAACTCCTTCGTTAAGCTTGAATGCATGTTCGCTTGCCTTGGCTTTTAGTACCGCCAAGTCACTATCGGGTTCGCCTTCTTTTCGTTTAAAGAGATCTAAGAGTTTCAAAATTACCTTTGGTGATATAGCGAATGCAAAAAAGAATGATAGAACCGCAAACACAAAAAACATAAGTGAGGCGGGCATTTTATCGATTGCGTTCAAGATAGCCCCTCCAAGTAGTTTTCCAGCTTCCCCGCCGTGTCCACCAACAAATTCGCCATAGTCATCGGTCGAGCCAAATGCAGTATGCAGCCATGCTGCCGACAACCAAAGTCCAGCCAACATGCTAATAAAATTACTCAGCGGAATTTGTCGATCCTCACTATTGAACTTTAGGATGCCAAAATATGTCAGTGCAATTGGAGTCAAATATGCGCCCCAACCAAACACCCAATAAGCCGCACTAAAGAGTCCCTTTGGCAATGGGCCGCCAGTACCAAAGCCGCCCAACAGCAAGAAAATAGCCACAAGCACCATCAGAATGGCGCCAGCTAATGGCCAAAATGCAGAACGTTGCTCTTCAGCTGGTGAAACTTTCCTTTTTCTCGTTTGTTTTTTTCTTTTTGCCATAAGACCTTCAGATTATACCGTTAATTACTGTTTATCGGAAGGTTGCGGCTGATCGCGAGAAATGACAAATTGAGATATAGCATCTTTGAGCTCGGGTGCAACGTTTGGATCGATTAACATATCTGCAAGTTGGGCGTTATCTAAAGTTTGCCAATAAGGTCTGTTATTCTCTCTCGCATCCGAGGGCGGTGTAGCTTCTCCCATTTGCGCACCCTGCGCAATGCCAAGGATTTCCTCAACACGTTCGTGCGAAGTAGCAGGATTTCTAAGTTCTGCACTAAGTGCTGCGACATCAATTGGATCGAGCGGCGTGGGAGTTTGATTTTGGCTTACGCCAGGAGTTTCTGCCATAGGTTTATTATAGCAAAAAATACAACGCTTGTCAATGATTATCGTTATGGAAAAAGGGTAGCCGTGACTACCCTTCTATCAATATCTTGTACCAGTAACTATGCTACGTCTGAAGTAGGCTGGCTATCTTGAGCTGCTGGTGCAGAGTGCGCACTATCTGCGTCTTGGTGCAGTTTTGCGAGCGTGGTGTCAGCGGGAGCAGCCTCTTGACTTGCTAAGGCGCGTGCCTCATCTGCCATTTGCGACTCTGCGGCAACCGCAACACTGCCTGCCACGTTAGGAACAGCGCCGGCTGCAAATGCATCCCACTGCTCTTGTGGAGCTTCGGTATCAGGAGTACTTGCCGCAGCGTTAGCAAGGTGCTGACCTTGAGCATCCGCCAGACCGGCTGGTGTTAATTGAGGGTCCGTCTGTGCACCTGCATTGGGTAAAACTGGAGTTGAAGTTTGTGGTTGCATTTTGTTCTTTCTTTTTTTGTTTTTGGGGTTTTTAAGAGCTATACTCACATTAGCATGCTTATGCTTTTTTGTCAATATTATGCTTTTGGAGTTTAGTCAGTTCGTGGGTCTTGCCCGAGTAGTTGAGCGCGCATCTGGGCAAATCGTTTCTGAGCATCCTCGGCCGGATCAACAGGCTTCTCCTGTTTCGGCTGCTTGCCTGCTGGCTGTTTTTCGCCGTTGGTGTTTCCGTTTTTTCCACTCACAACGTTAACAACTGGTATAACTATTGGGCTGCGACCGGTGTGCTCGAACAAGAAGTGCGTAACGTGCTCTTTAAGCTCTGCTTTAAACCGATCAAGCTCAACTCGCTTAAATCGTTGTTGAACGGCTCGGCGCAGTTCAGTTCGGAAGGTATTCATGAGATCTTCAGAATCACGCATGTAAATGAACCCGCGGCTTATGATGTCTGGACTCGTAAGAAGTGCTCCCGTTCGCTTATCAACAGTTAGGATTACCGCAACCAGACCTTCTTCTGCCAACATGAGTCGATCTTTCACAACGATATTGCTAACAACAGCGCCTGTTTGGTCTACGAGCACAGTTCCATGAGGAACATTCCCGATTATCTCCATCTTTTCAGGTGTTAAAGCGATGACTTCTCCATTATCAGCGTTCAGCGTGTCTTTACGTGCAATGCCTTGGTTAACAGCAATGTCTATATGACGTTTTTTAGCCGTAAAATCACCGTAAATTGGGATGAAAAACTTTGGTTTTGTCATGTCGATCATTTCGGCATATTCTTCAACACTGGCATGTCCAGAGACATGGAGTGGTCCGTGGTTATCGATTTCACGGGTAATATGCTGGAATACATGTACGCCTTTGCGCAGGAAGTCGTTTACCATTTCGCGAACTTTGGCGTCGTTACCCGAATAAGGAATTGGCGAGCTCGACAGGATTACCGTGTCTTGTTCTTTAAGCTTTACGTGTTTATGGTCACCGCTACCCATTCGCTGTAGAGCTGAGCTTGGCTCTCCTTGAGATCCAGTACAAACAACCACTAGTTCGTTATCTTTCATAGTTGCAGCAGATGCAATCGGCACGAAAGTGCCCTTAGGTATTTTTACAAAACCGTGGCGCACTGCCATTTCGAGCGTACTAACCATACTTCGCCCGTCCATGGCAACTTTACGACCATGGTGCACAGCAGCATTGATGATCATTTGGACACGGTTCATGTTGGTACTAAAGAGCCCAATAAATATGCGCCCCGGTGCTTGGTCGATAATGTCGATGATGCTTTGTTCTATAGTGCTTTCGCTCGGTGTTCGACCAGGCCGATCTGTAGTCGTGCTTTCGCTCAATAGCGCCAATACCCCTTCATCACCGAGCTGCTTCAATCTCTCGGCATCGGTTTTTTCGTGATCCAGAGGGTTTGGATCAAAACGGAAGTCACCAGTGTTAATGATCCGCCCAACGGGAGTATCGAGCACTATCACTGTGCTGCCTGGAATGGAGTGTGTTACCCGGACCAGCTCAACAAAGAAGTTGCCTACCTTAAGCCGCTCATGAGTATTTTCGTTCATGGTAACTGTTTTAAGCTCAAAGCCTTGAGGCATTGGTAAGCCAAAGTTTCCAAAAATTTCTTCTACTCGACCAATGGTAAACTTAGATCCGTAAATCGGCGCTGGAAACTTTGGAACAATGTGCGGCAGCCCCCCAATGTGGTCTAAGTGTCCGTGCGTCATGATATAGGCACGTAGTTTAGGTCGAATTGTTTCTAAATATGCTGTGTCTGCAATTGCGTAGTTGATACCAGGAAGATCGACACCAAGATCATTGCCGCAGTCCATGATGATTGCGTCATTCATATATTCGACGACGATCATGTTCTTTGAGCCACCACCATCCATTCCACCCAAACCGATAATTTTAAGTCGGGGTTGATCATCTATGAAGTTGGCCCGGGGTTTCGTTTGCCCCTTGCTGCTCGCATCCAGATATTGGCTAGCAATTCTAGTTGCATCTTCCTGATTACGACGTTGGGCGCGCATAGCAGCACCGCGAGATGTCCGGGATGCGCCACTTGTTAATGGGTTAGTCGGTTTAGGTGGTCGTTGTTTTGGCGCCCTGGTGTTAGGTCGCTTATTCGGTTGTTGATTTTTTTCGTTCATTCTTTTCCTTTCGTTTTAAAAGAGTGATTTATTGTTCTAGTTTGTTAATAATTGCCGGAATAGTTGCAAAATCGTCTATGAGTGTTTGGCGCATCGCACCGTTATATAACGCTGCTGCGGGGTGGAACAGTGGTAAAACCACAATCTTACCCTTCCCAAAGCTCACTCGTTTTGGTTGGCCATGAACTTGACTAATTTTATGCTCCGGCAAAAAAGCATTCATGGAATGCCGGCCCAAAGTAACTACCACTAATGGTTGGATTACTTCGAGTTGGCGCACCAAATATGGTAAAAAGGTTTCTTTTTCGTCTGGCTCAGGATCTCGGTTATTGGGTGGACGATACTTCACAATATTCGTTATGTAAATGTCCGAACGCTTCATGTTTATCATTTCGAGCATTTCATCCAAGAATTTACCCGCCGCTCCGACAAATGGAATACCTTGTTCATCTTCTTTTTTTCCGGGTGCTTCGCCAATAAAAACAATTTTTGCATCTGCGCTACCGTCTGCAAACACAAGTTGAGTAGCTTGCTCGGCAAGGTCTGGACAGACATTGTCATCCAAAATTTGCTGCTTAATCTGGTCTAGTTCTGATTGTTTGGTCATATTATTTGTTAAGAACAGCCGATGCTAGACGGTTAATACCAACAAGCAGTAGGACGAACAATATACCGTACTGCTGCAGGCTGCCCGTGTCGGAGGCTCGCAAGAATACGAGCCAAACACCAACAAACGATAAAACACCTACAAGCGCTTTGCCGCTTCGGGTTTTAAGAAAGTGTTTATTTTTTGCCATTTTGCCCCCTCAACTTTTTTATAGCATGTAACTCTAAGCCGATTATTAGTATTGTGACCGCAAGCTTTATGCTCGTATACAGCTCTGGCTCTATCATAAGCTGAATTACATCTATAATTCCACTGATCACGAGCAACAAGCTGACACCTATCGCTAGTTTAATCTGATGAGTCTGAGTTAGCTGCTTCATGCACTACTATTTCTTATCTTTTAATTCTCGTGTAGCTGCTTTCATACTGAGCTGCAAACGACCGCGATCGTCAATTGCCACCAACTTGACGTTCACTTTATCACCTTCTTTTACCACGTCGCTCGGCTTGGCTACTCGTTCTTCAGCCATTTCGCTCACATGAACAAGACCGTCCTTGCCAGGAAGTATTTGCACGAACGCACCAAAGTCCATAACGCTCACTACCGGCGCGTTTTCGTAAATCTTACCAACTTCTGGTTCTTCGACTATGGTTTGAATCCATTGTTTCGCGGCTTCGATACTTGCTCCATCTGGGCTGGCAATCATTACAGTGCCGTCGTCTTTAATGTCAATTTCGGCACCTGTTTCGGCAGTAATCTTTTGAATCGTTTCACCGCCCTTTCCAATGACTTCACGGATTTTGTCTGGGTTGATCGAGATAGACTCGACACGCGGTGCATACGGGCTCATCTTACTATTTGGCGCAGCCTGCACGGAAAGCATGTGCTGAAGGATATGGTCACGACCTTTGCGTCCTTCTTCAAGCGCTTGTGCCAATGTTTCAACTGGCAAGCCGTGCACCTTCATGTCCATTTGCAAAGCAGTTATGCCTTTTTCGGTCCCCGTTACTTTAAAGTCCATGTCTCCGGCGAAATCTTCTGCATCAGCGATATCGGTTAGGATGATTGGTCGATCGCCATCGAGCATTAGACCCATAGCAATTCCACTCACAGGCCGTTTTAGTGGCACGCCCGCATCCATAAGCGCGAGAACGCTACTGCAAGTTGCAGCCATACTGGTACTGCCGTTTTGGCTCATAATCTCAGTGACCGTACGAATTGTATACGGAAAATCTGCTTCCGAAGGAATGACAGGAAGAACTGCACGCTCTGCTAACGCGCTGTGGCCAATTTCACGTCGTCCTGGACTGCCTAATCGCTTGATTTCACCTACTGTGTAGCCCGGTGCGTTGTAGTGATGCATGTAGCGCTTTTCGGTGTCGCGTTCCATGGTATCGATCATTTGTGCATAGCTGAGTGGCGCAAGCGTAACAATATTCATAGCCTGTGTCATACCGCGAGTAAACAAGCTCGAACCATGGGTTCGTGGCAAAATTCCAACTTCGCTGGATAATGGGCGAACTTCATCCATCTTTCGCCCGTCTGGACGAACGCCTTCTTCTACAATGCCTTTGCGCACATCTTTGTGCAGACTCATCTGAAATGCATCGTCGTACTCTTGCCGCAGCTCTTTGTAAGTTTCTTCACCAAGTTCGGCAGTAAAGTGCTCCTGCATTTGCGTACGCAATGCATGAACTAGATCATTACGTTCTGGGTATGGCGCGCGAAGTCCTGCGCCCAGTTTACCTTCAAGCCATGTGTCTACACGTTTCTGAATATCTTCGTCTGGCAGACTCAGCTCAAAGTCTTGCTGCTCAACACCAACCTTCTTAATTAGTTCTTGCTGAAGTGCGATAGCTGGCTGGATTGCTTTGTGTGCAAAGTCTAGACCTTCGACAACTTGTGCTTCTGACACTTCGTTTGCGCCAGCTTCAACCATCATGATGGCATCTTTAGTACCAGCAACAACGAGATCAAGATCACCTTCGTCGTACTGGGAGCTATTCGCAAAGGCTTGCAGCTTACCATTAACTAATGCAACTCGAACGCCGGCAACCGGGCCATCAAATGGTGCGCCAGTTAGCATAAATGCGGTACTCATAGCGATCATGGCAATCATGTCTGGTCGGAAGGTTGGATCCATGCTAAGCACACTGGCAACGCCCTGCACTTCGTGCCGGTAACCCTTTGGCCACAGTGGTCGAATTGGCCGGTCAATGAGCCTACCTATTAGAATTGCTTCTTCACTTGGGCGACCTTCTCGCTTAATAAATCGGCTTCCGCTGATCTTGCCTGCTGCATACATTTTTTCTTCGTAATCAATACTGAGCGGAAAATAGTCAAAACCTTCAATAGGCTTTTTCCCGACCATAGCGGTGCCCAAAACTACTGTTTCACCGTAGCGAACTATCACACTTGCAGAGGTTCGAAAGCCCACTCGCCCAACTTCCAGGCTTAATGTTTTGCCGCAAAATTCGGTTTCTACTTTGACTATGTCTTTATTGAATGGATTTATGGTTTTACCCATGTATTAGTACCTTTCTGTGAAGCGTTTGTACGCAGAGTGCAAATATACTGGTGGCCCTGTGCTAGTACGCCAAGGTATATCTGTTTCTCTACGCAAAAATGCTTGGTTTGTTTAATGTGCACAAGCTGCTACCTCGCCCAGGAGGCAGAATAGTCTATGCAGATTAGCGGCGGATGCCGAGTTTCTGGATCAAGTCCAGATAAGCTTTACTATCTTTTTGAGCAATGTACTTTAGTAGTCGACGCCGCTTGCCAACCATCTGCAGCAGCCCACGACGCGCCATAAAGTCTTTCTTGTTGGTGTTCAGGTGATCTGTTAGTTCTTTAATGCGTTCAGTCAGAATACCAACTTGTACAGCGCTGCTGCCGGTATCATTTTTATCCTTTTGCAGGTCCTTAACTACGGCCTGCTTCTTCTCTGTAGAAATCATACGTTGGGGGTATTTTACCAGATGTCGGGCTGTGATGCAACCCCTATTACCTGTTTTCTCATTTGTCTTGCAGTGTTATCATAACCGTAAGCAATATACGCCGAAAAGGAAGGAAGCATCCATGGCTAATCAATTTCAGACCTCTGACAGAGCATCATCGCTAGAATCCTTAGTGATTTACATTCTCATTGTCGGAATGGTTATAGGCGCACTTTTTTTGATTACAAACAAAGAATCTAAAACTACTACAGCAGAACCAAAAGATCGAACACTTATTTTAGAGGACGAGTAAAAGGAAAACACCATGAAACCTAAAGGCAATAAAAAGAAGAATTCTAAAGGCGGCATATTGAACATTGTACCCCGCTTAGCAATTTCATCGAAAGCTGCCCGGATGCTAATTGTCACTTTAATCTTGACTAATATTGGAATGGCTTTTGTGATTAGTAGCTTTGCGGAATCCGCCTACCTTACTCGTACTATTCTTTTCTGCGCACAAGATCAGTGTGGCGGAAGCTTAACTGATCTCAATAATGCTTCGGTTAGCGCCCAAGTGTGGTACGGCAAAAACACCGGGCGAACTTTTGCAAGGCTCAATGCTGAAATCGTTCGTGGCGATCAGAATGCCTCGTACTATGGGGCTGGAAAGCTCAGTACCAACGAAACATACTGGAGAATTCACAGTGAACTTTCTCGAAAAGGCTATATCAACAGCAACACGAAAGCAATTGTGCAGCTAGGGTTCCGTTCTATGTCAAACTGTGGTGTCGCCGAAGGTGTTGGGGGACGACTAGCTCTTAGTGATCCGTTCAAAGGCTGTGGCAATATTCAGGAATCGGTGATTGCCCATGAGCTTGGACACACAATGTTTGGAACCGGACACACCAGTGATGGCACCTTGATGCATGCCCCACTTGCTTGTAGCGGTAATGTGCTAGCTAACTGTCGAATTCAAGCTGGTCAAGCTGCGTTGGTCAACAACAGCCCCTGGATGAATCTCAACCCGGACAAATCACCAATCAATACTTCGCCCGCTCCTGTGCCTGCTCCTGCACCAGCTAACCCAGCTCCTACCAAATAATTCGGAGCCATAGTTAATCGATCTCGTTCGGCAACAGTGCTTCCGAAACAGTGAATTTACCAACAGAAACGCGACGCAGTTCTGTGATGTAGGCTCCGGTGCCAAGTTTTTCGCCAATATCCGCTACCAAACTGCGGATATACGTACCACTTGATACATTGGTTGTAAACGATACGACTGGGTAGTCATACCCAATATGAGATATAGAATGAATTGTGACCGTTCTAGGCTCGATTTCTAGTGTTTTGCCTGCTCGAGCAAGTTTATAGGCACGTTGTCCGTTAATTTTGATCGCAGAATATACAGGAGGTACTTGCTGGATTGTGCCAACAAAACTCTCGACCGTTTCCGTAACTTCTGTTAAGTCGGGCTTGTGCGATGATACCTCTGTTTTCTCGCCCTCTTCATCAGCAGTTGTACTTGTCTGACCTAGCCGCATCTGTACTTCGTAAACCTTGTCGAGCTTCATAAATGTATCTTGTCTTTTGGTTGCTTTACCAATCAATACAATCAAAAGCCCTGTTGCTAGCGGGTCGAGCGTGCCAGCATGGCCAACTTTTACCTTTTGCCCTGTTGTTTTGCGTAAATCAGAGCGAATTTTGCCTACAACGTCAAAACTGGTCCAACCTTTTGGCTTATCAATGAGTCGAATTTCATCCATGCGAACAGACTAGCACAGATTATTCAGCGTCTGGAGGAATGAGTGGTGGTGGTACAGGTGGAGGTGCGCTTGGGTTGGGCGACCCGGCCGTTGGATCAGGTGGCAAGCCTGGATCCGGAGGAATGATTGTGGTCGAAGTATCTGCTGATGGTGATGCTGTAGCAGGTGTCGCTGGAGTCGGCTGAGCTGGTGCAACCGGGATACCCATTCCCTTCGGTGTCTCGTCGGCAGCACCAACATGCGGGCTATCAACAGCTTGTTCTATCTGCGACAACGTTTGCGGCTCCTGCGGCTCAGGTTTCTGATCTGGTGCTGGTACAGCTACCGGCTCGACGTCCGGTTCACTCGTTTGTTCGCTTAACGGCTTGATTGACTTGCCGTGCTGCATTGAACTACTTTTGTCGTCACTCGGCGCATTTGTAAGCGGGTTAACTGGTGGAGGCGAGCTTTCAGGCACAGTATTTGCGCTCAGCGCCCCGCCAAGTGTCGGCGGCTCTAGAATCATATTTGATGAAGGTGCGGCTTCCTTCTTTGCTTTTTCCTCTTCTTCTTTCTTCTTTTCTTCTAGTTCAGCAATGCGCTGCAGTTGTCCATTGTCATCGATATGGATCTTGTCTAGCGTATCATCACCGGTCGCATCACCATCACTGTCAGCATTATTTGCTTTCTCGAGGTCGTCCAGTGTTTTTGACGGAGCTGCTGGCGCCTCCTCTTCTTTTTTGTGTTCTATTTCAAGAGCGCCATCGCTTGTTGTCGGTTTTGCAGTACTAGCTGGAGAGTTGACGTTAGTGGCTGTTTGCGTAATCGGCATCGGTTCCTGTAGTTTGCTCGCAACGAGCTGTTGGTTTGCACCCGCCTTCATTAGCGTTGCAGCAATATTCATGGTGTGTGGCGTAGTTTTATCATTACTAAACCGCTGTGTTTCGGCTACAACTCCAGTTAGGAAGGCAGTTGCTATCTGTTCATCCAACAATGTTTGGTTGCCCTGCAGTGGTTCAATGAGCCCAACAACCATTTCACAGAGGCTACTCGCACCTGGTTCGTACCAGTTAATCGAGCCGAGTTCTGCCGTTTGTCTGTTATTCACACAAGCGACAACTGCATCATGAAGAATTCTACCGTGCGCTGTGATTGCTTCGTCTAATTCTTCTTTTTTGTGAACCCCAACAGCAATAACGACATCGACATTAAAGTCACCCTGGCTAAATTCTAAATCATCCTCGCTTAAACTGGTGTGATATGGAGTGATAAATATTTTTACAAACCGGTCTTCTACTTTGTAGCGCAGCTTGTCGGCTTTTGCCTTGTCTAACGCGATAATAAAATCTCGTAAACTATCTGTGTTTTTTTCGATTGTTTTTTCGGGCTGCAAGAACTCCAGAGTGCTTGGGACCTTACCGCTAAACACGGCTGTGGCATGCTTACCTAGTTTGTTCAGTAAAAGCGTTAGACCAATCGCTGAAGAGAGCTGATCAACTGAAGGATTGTTGCTAACCGTTACTAACACATTGTTAGCTTGGCGAAGTTTATCTGTTACTTCATCACGAGGCGTAAGAGAAGTGGGCGCCCCGGGTACTGGAACAGTGTCCAGCGGTGCAGACGGTGGCTGAAAACTTGGTGTCGCTGACATAGGAGTAACTGCTGGTGTAAGCGAAGTGGAAGCAGCAGGAGCACTTGCTGGCGTCATTGCCAAGGGTTGCATTAATGGCACCGCAGAAGAAGGCGCTGGTGCAGGCAGAGGCGAAGCCGGGGGCTGTGCAGCTGGCTGAGGTCCGAATGCGCTCGGTGGCGGTACATACGGTTGAAGTGGAGTATTTGGATCCATGTTTTTATTTTGAAATGTTCCTCTGGAGCGTACCATAAGCGCTACCAGTTTGTCCACCCTTTAGCCCCCAAAGTAAAGCAAAAGTTGTTCCTAACACTTTACAAACAGATACGAAATTGGTACAATTGTGCGTCGATACTTCTACAACGTAATAAGGAACCTACATGCCAATTATCAAATCAGCTAAAAAGCGAGTGCGAGTTGCCACTAAAGGCGCGATTCGTAATAGCAAAACAAAGCGCAGTTTAAAAACTGCTTTAAAAACATTCACAGCACAGGTAAAACAAGATAATTTGAGCAAAGTACAAAGCGAGCTAGACAAAGCCGTAAAAAAAGGCATTATCACAAAGAACAAGGCCGCCCGAAAGAAAAAACAACTAGCCGCTCATGCAAAATCTGCTGGCGTTAAGCTAACAAAATCTGCTAAGAAGCCTGCCGCAGCTGTAAAAAAAGCTGCAAAGAAAGCACCTACAACTCAGACAGTTGCCAAAAAAGCTGCACCCAAGAAAAAAACTACCGCGAAGAAGTAACTAACCGCGCAGCACCCTGACCTGCCCCAGCCGGTTCGCCGTTAGGATGCCCTGTGTCCATTGGCATTGGTATATCCTGCGCCAGCTCCGGTTTTGGTCTTAGTAATTCACTTACTACACTTATGGTAGGACTCGAAGCGTGAAAATTCTGAATGGCAACTTCGGTATCTGGGCGAACCGCAACAGGCTTTTTTACCTCTGTTGGCACTACTACACTAGACGCTTTTATAAATTTCTCAGCTTGTTTACCTAGAACACGGCGAGCAAAGGGGTGTTCTCCTAGAAATGTACCGACCCGCGCTTGGTCGGCGAGCATTCTATCAACCCGCTGTTGATCACGAACAGCTTGATGTGAGCGATGTAGAGCAGAATCTATGTGCATGTTTGTTTTTAATTAACAAACATACCTTATCATGCTTTTGCTTATTTTGCAATGTTTTTAGATAATCGCTAATTGTACTAAGTAGTTCTTGAGTGCATCGTCAGCATTTATAGCCGTTGTTTTGAGTCTAATATCCAGTTCTAGCGTGTCAGTAACAAGCTTCCTTATTTGAGACAACCCGAGACGACGAGCAATCTGGCTGCTTTTTCGCACTACAAAAGGATTGAGTTTTGCCTGAGCAGCAATTTCATCTCCATTTTTATCTTCACCCGTTTTGACAAGTGCCAATATATGCAATTGCCAAGTGATCATTGCCAAAATTGCGTGTGGTTCAACCTTCTGCTTACGCTGATCTTCATATAACTCCAAGGCCCGTTTAGATCTTCCGGCAAACGCCTCATCGAGTAGGTTGAAAACCGTGCTTTGCGGGTTTGGTTCGGTAAGCAAATTTATTGACTCACGACTTATGGTCTGGTCATACAGTGCAAGCTTTTGTATTTCATTATCCAAGAGCATCTGATTCACCCCAACTCGCTGCACCAAATACCGCGCCTCGTTTTTTGAAAGAGATGCGCCAAGATCCTTCGCTCGAATTACGAGCCAGTCGAGCACGGCAAACTCATCTAGTTCGTTCACTTCTTTAAGATCGGCTCGTTTCTTTAATACTTTGTATAGTTGCGTGCGCTTATCAAATTTTGGTTCAAAAATAATGAGATCGATTCCCTGTGCAATGTTATCAAGCAATTCTTCAATCTTATCTGAAGCCTCTTTATTTGCAGAAATATCGTTAACCACAACAAGTTTTTTCTCTACCAGGAATGGAAGTGACTGGAGACTCCCAAGAATAGCGTCGAAAGAAGCATCACCTGCGTTGATTCGCTCTAGCCCTAAATCACTATGTTTTTTGACAAAATGAGCAATGATCTGCTGCAATTCAACTCGTAACAAAAAAGCGTTAGAACCTGTTAGCACCTGAACCATGTAGCGCTATTATACTCTAGGTCTTGGACTGAGTCGCTGACATGTGGGGCACAAGTGTGTACCGCGTCCAGCAACACGTATTTTAACTATTGTCGCTTTGCAGCGTGGGCATAATTGCCCCTCTTTTCGAAACACTCTGGCAAAGCTGATGTAGCTGCCTTTTTTGCCTTGGGCATTCACATAGTTTCTGTCTGTTGAGCCACCCTTTTCTATGGAAAGTCGCAGTACAAATTGGAGTTCGCTTAGCAGTGTATTGAGCTTTGGCCGGCTAATATCTTTTACCTTTGAAGCTGGGTGGATTTTAGCTCCCCACAAACTTTCATCTGCATAGATGTTACCTACACCAGCAATGACAGTTTGGTCTAATAAAGCAGCCTTGATGCTCGTGTTTGCTCTGCGCGTAAGGCAGCCCCGGAAGACTTCTGCGGAAAAGTCGGCTGCTAGAGGCTCTGGACCAAGCTTTTTCATAAAATCTATGTTCGGTATTTCAACTGTTGGGACCAGTTTTACCCAACCAAACTTTCGCTGATCGTTAAAGAACAGTCTTGCACCATCGAGATCAAATAGCACGCGTGTACTTTTATCAGGCAGTTTTCCGATCAATGAATCGTTGGGATGTCCTGCCCCAAAACGCTTTGCATCATCGTTAGACCGATACACCAACTGTCCGGTCATTTTTAGATGTATCAGCAAGCTGTAACCCGTATCTAATTCTATTATCAGCACTTTTGCGCGCCGCGTAACCAAAGTAACTGTTGCCCCAATCAAAAACCTATCTACGTCGCTTTGAGCGTTCGGAAAGGACTTTTCTGCGTCATGCGTAACGCTAAGAATTTGTTTGCCAGGAAGTAACGAAGTTAGACCAAGGCGAATTGTTTCGACTTCTGGTAACTCCGGCATAGTTTTATTATTCTACGCCTTATTGGTTTTGGGGCATAGAACAATACGCCCGCATCGCGGCTCGCTGCTCCCAAGCCCCGTCGCGCTGGTGATACACCCGCTTCCACAAAACATGCTTCAATAGTTCAACTTCCTCGCCGTTGAATGTTGCAATCATTTCATTATCCGTAAGCGACGCACCGGGAGCGTGTTCGTGAGCCTCAACGATACTCCAAATTGATTTTGTCAGCTTTTCTGCCACGCCACTAATGAGCGAACCGGGCTCTTCCCCTCGCTCTTGGATTCGATGCATTTCTATCCCCACTAAATGATTAAGTACAAATACATCTGAACTTAATTCGGGTCGAAATTCTTTGGGCGTCGGAACAATCTCTGTCATAGTTTAGTTAGGAAACTGATTATTATAGTCTCAATAGGCAAACTATCAAGGGTATAATTAGGGAATGACTCAATCGATTGGGAGCATTATGCGTGGAAACACTCCACAGGAACCACCCGAAATTCGCATTATCAAAAATTTTGTGCGGGATGCTTTTCAAGCCGATTGCAGTGTAGTAGCAAAACCACAGCAAATCACCATTGTTGTCCGTAGTTCCGCCCTGGCTGGTACATTACGAATGCATATAGTTGAGATTCAGGCATTGCTTGAGAAGAAACAGAAGATACTAATTAGAATTGGCTAAGATTTTCTCGAGTTCCGCCGTAAAACTCTCGAAATCAACGTAAAGAATTGACTTCATCCCTACTTTGCTAGCAGCAATACAGTTTTGTTCACCATCGTCAACAAAGACACATTCGTCACATGCAACACCAAGCCTTTGCGCAGTCAGCACAAAGATTTCTGCGTCTGGCTTGGCCATACGAACTTCATAGGAAAGGACGTACTCGTCAAACAGTTTTTGCTCATCATTATTTAAGAAGCTATTCCGTATCCAGTTAGACGAAACATTGCTTAGTATTGCTGTTTTGTAGTTTTGTTTAAGGGATTTTATATAGCCTATAAGCATCTCATTTTTTTCCATATCAGAATTAATAATTGCCTCAACGACTCGTGGCTGACTGCCGGTTAGCTCAAAGATAGCGCGAGAAAATTCCTGCAAGCTCATGTCGCCACGATCATGACTGCGATTAAGTTCGCGTGCCGGTTCTTGTTGATCTTCTGGCAATGAATTTACAAACTCTTTCCAAATATCGCTCGTAAGCACACCAAAACAATCAAAAATAATAGCCTTCGTCATTATCTTTAGTATACCGGTTACAGCTGAACTCTGCTGACTAAGTTTCCGTAGTTTGGAATTTGTTGCTGAAACAAAGCTGCAATTTGCTGGGTATTGCCCGCCGATGAACCTTGCTGGCAGTCTGCTGCCCACAGCCTCATCTTTTCTTGACCGCTCTCAACGATTTCGCTGATGTATCGTCGTGACAGCGGACAAACCCCTTGGTCGTCACCAACATTTGCGGTTCTTTTTTTATTGAATGCGAAGCGTTCTATAGATCTAAGAAAAGTACGATATGAGTCGGTATTATTTGCAAAAGCATTGGCCTGAATAACCTTGCCTTGGTAGCCTTGCAGTACTTCAAGTGTGGCTGAGTTTTTTGTAACAGTAATCCGAATTGACCGGTGATCCTGCTCACTATTGATACGCCCGTCTTGTGTAAAAATAACTTTCGAGTCACGCTCGGTGTAATCGGTCAATGCTGTTGGCTGTGGCTTGCCAGCCTTACTAGAATTGCTGCTTTGATTTTTATTGCCACCAAAAATCAGGTTTAGCAGTAAGACTAAACCAACAATTATAGTTAATGCAATGATTATTCTTCCGCGTCGAAACATGGTACCTCTTTGTGTAGTTATAATAACATATTAAGCAACAACTTTCAATGTTATACTCTTGGTATGACTAAAGTAGTCCTAGTCGGCGTCCTCAACATTACTCCAGACAGCTTCAGCGACGGCGATCCAAGGCTAACTACCAACACAGCTTTGCTGCGCGCGCAAAAATTATTTGATGACGGGGCAGATATTATTGATGTAGGAGCGGAGGCTACCAACCCATTTGTTCAGGCACTTACCCCTGCGCAGGAATGGGAGCGGCTTGAACCAATTCTTAGTTCCCTACTTACAAAATTCCCTGGCAAAATTTCACTAGATACATATCATGCAGAAACTGCCGAAAAAGCGCTGGAGCTTGGTCCAATAATCCTAAACGATGTCACCACTTTTCGAGACCCACGTATGATAAAACTTACCTCGGAGCACGGTATTGTTTGTATTGTTAGCCATTTGCCGTTCGCAGCACTTTCCATAGCCGACGCGCATGCAAACGCGACCATGTCAGACATACAAAATGTAAAGAGGGAGTTACTCTCAAGGCGCGATGAGATGATTGCGGCAGGTATAAAAGAAGAAAATATAATTCTTGACCCGGGAATTGGGTTTGGTAAAACCATGGAACTTAATAAAAAATTGCTTGGGTTTGCCAGAGAGGTTCCGGGGATACCTGTTCTTATAGGTCATTCACGCAAGCGCTTCTTGGGCGATAAACGATTTGAGATTGAACCAAACTTAGCAGCCGCACGTGAAGCAGTTAAAGCTGGAGCTGCTTATTTACGCGTCCACGACCCCAAAAATTACCTACTATTTACTAATTAATACCCCGAACTGCCGGCGCTCCTAAGTACTGGTGGATACCGGCTATCATTGGTCTGTCAATTGGGATCATAGGATCTATCAAGCTAGCCTTGAAGTCAGACGGCTTAGGAACTCTTCCGCCCATTATCCCCTGCATAACACCGTAAAACGGGAATGCAAACGCATTCGAAAGACCAAAGTATAGCGGTATTGCAATGGCAGCTTGCTCAGCACTTTCTACTATTTCCCCAATTTCAGTTATGTGGTTCAGCCCCTTGTAGGCAAACCAACCCTTGAGCCCTATGGTAGCTACATTTGTGGCTAGTAAAATGGGGTGCTTATCCCATCTTCCGGAAGGTACAGCGGCATCAATGACATTCGCGTGTATCGAACCCTCTGCAACTGCAGACTTGATCTGATAATCAAGCGCCTTCCCCCACTGTGCAGGAGTATCATTGTCTGCTATTCTGCGATGGCTGCTGCCGAGCTGCTCGATATCAACTTGCGCCTCAACATTAGGCCGATAAAAAGCGTTTACCATTCGAGATGAAAAACCGAACACGGAATCTCCTCGATCAATAACTCCTCGGCTATATCTAGGATTCATTCTTGCATTAGTTGCGCTAACGGTGCCATCAAAATTTACATTTAACGAAGCTGTTGTTTTTTGCTCAATTCTCCCACTTGTTACAGTTAGAACGCCAAGCCCTGCACGGCGAGCAATGCGTCGTAATCTCCTAGGGTTTACTTCGATTTCTTCTTTTCCGACGTTGCGCGGAAGCTCAAGTTTCCACGATACACCGTAGCTCTCTAGTTCTTCGGCTACGCGTTCATCTGCAAGATTTATCCAACTCATAAACGCAAATTTTACAATAAATCAGTGTTTATATCAATACTGCTTAACTGCCAAGATGACTTTCAGGGCTTTGAGCGTTCCCTCATCTAGCTCCAACTCATCTAAACTTTTTACCCATGTATGATCCGTGTGTTCCTCTGAAAGCTGAATCGGATCCGGCAAATTTGCCGTAACTTCAAAATAGATCAACATGAGCCCCAGGTCATCATCAATATCAAAGGGTAGGCGGTGCGCGGTTACAAGACCTTGAATGTGCACATCCTTAATGCCTGGAAGTTCTTCCGCGAGTTCACGCCGTAATGTTTGTTCAATGCTTTCATCGTCGTTTATACGACCCCCCGGAATTTCCCAAAACGATTTATCGCCTTTGTTTTTCTTGAGCAGTAAAACTGCACCGTCATCTCGCCGCACGACTCCCTTTATACCAACGTTAAACTTTTTCATCAGTCAATTAAATCCTTTTTCTTTAGCCGTGGTATTACTTCATGTTCGAAAATAGATCCCAGCGGTAGATTGTGTTCATTCTTTGATGTAACCCACGCAATTTCTTCAACTTCGCTGCTTGGCTTTGGTTCGCCCCTGAATTTTGCAACGACAAAAACCTTCATGTGAACAATTCTGTGTTCCTGCCCGGCTGCTTCTGCGCTGAACTCTCCAAATTCCGTAAGATCTTGTTCGACAATCGAAACTGTAAACTCCTCCATTAGCTCTCTTACTAGGGCTTGCTCTGGTGTTTCGCCTGGCTCAATCGATCCGCCGGGTGCGATAAAGAACCGTTTGTCCTTTGACCGCTCAACCAATAGCTTTCGATCACGAATGATAATTCCGGCAGCTTTATAGATATCACTCATGGGATATTTGTTGGGTCCCAGCAGGTCCGATAATTTCTTTCGAGCTTTAGCAACTCTTGCATGTCTGCATCATCGAGTTCAAAATCAAATACTTCTAGGTTTTCTTTAAGGCGCCCTTCGTGAGCTGTCTTTGGCAATGCTACCGTGCCGATCTGTAAGCACCAACGTATCATAATTTGTGCAGTCGACTTGCTGTGTTTTTTTGCTAAATGCTGCAGAATCGGATCGTCCAGCCCGTGCCCGTGTGCCAGTG
>CAZXLT010000009.1:0-10191 GCA_964641545.1 uncultured Candidatus Saccharibacteria bacterium | reverse complement strand
ACGCCTCGACCACAATCCCCTGCTCATGACAATATGCAACCAGCTCTGGTTGCTGCAAGAAAACATGCAACTCCACTTGGTTAATCGCAGGAGATATCTCGCAAGTTTCTAGTAGCTCTTTTAGGTGCTTAATCGTGTAGTTACTAACACCAATAGCCTTAGCCTTGCCACTTTTGTACAACTCTTCCATTTTTCGCCATGCTGGCCCTCGCGTTTCAGTCACCGGAAAATGAATGAGCAAAAGATCAACGTAATCGGTTTGGAGTTTCTTTAGCGACTCGTTAAAACTTGGGATAAGGTCGTCCCACCATTGATTATCATTCCAAATTTTAGTGGTAATAAATAGCTTGCTTCGATCCACAGAACTTTTTGCAAGCGCATTGCCTAAGTATTCTTCGTTACCATAAATCTGGGCGGAATCGAAATGTCGATAACCCAGCTCAAGCGCCTTAAGTACAGTGGATTCACATTCTTGCGGCTTATCGTTTCGCCACAAACCAAGACCAAGCTGCGGAATGCTTGTTTTAGAACTTAGCCGTATGTCTGGGATGGTATTCATGTATGTAGCCTTTTAACCTTTGCAATTAAATTTCGCATTAGAGATCGCCCCAGTTTTCGCCCGTGTCAGTATCTACCGTTAAGTCTACTGGGAGTTTGTAGGCCGCTTCCATAGTTTCTTTGAGCATCTTGGCAACTTCTTTAGCCTCACCTTCAGGGCACTCTACTAATACGCTGTCGTGGATCTGCAGCAGCAGTTTACACGAGTTGTTTTGGCCAAGTTTTTTATGAATATCTATCATGGCAATCTTCATGATGTCGGCAGCACTGCCTTGAAACGGCATGTTGGTTGCGGCTCGCATGGCGGCTTCGCGCACCATAAAATTGCTCGATTTTACGTCTGGGGTCGGGCGCCTTCTGCCCAGCAGGGTCTCGACATAACCATCTTGCTTGGCTTTTTCTTTCACTGACTCTAGGTATGCTTTAAGCTTTGGTCGTGTTTCAAAATATTTCTCGATAAAATGCTTTGCCTGGTCGTACGTCATTCCAGTAGCCTCTACCAAACCATGGGTGCTCAGACCATACATTATGCCAAAGTTCACCACCTTGGCATCACGTCGCATATTCTTTGTAACGTCTTCTGGGTCACGCCCATAGACTTGCGCCGCGGTCAGCGTATGGACATCTATGCCACGATTAAAGCTATCTATCATTTCCTTATCATCTGCCAATACAGCGGCGAGACGTAACTCAAACTGACTATAGTCAGCGCCCACAAACACATTTCCTTTTTCTGCAACAAATGCTGTGCGAATTCGCTTGCCAAGCTCTGTGCGAACGGGTATGTTCTGTAAGTTTGGATCGACACTGCTGAGCCGACCAGTTGGAGCAGTAGCCATGTTGTATGTAGTGTGAACTCGTGAATTTTTGTCGATCTGCTTTGGCAAAGTGTCTATGTAGGTATTTTTTAGTTTGGTGACTTCTCGGTACTGCGTGATCATATCGATAATTGGATGTTTGCCCCGTAGTTTGTCCAATTCGCTAGCAGCTGTAGAGTACCCAGTCTTACCCTTTTTTATTCCGGCTGTTTCGAGCTTCAGCTTCGTGAATAAGACCTCGGCTAACTGTGCTGGCGAACTAATATTGAACTCCTCGTCTGCGAAGCCGTAAATCTGTTGTTCAAAGTCACTGATCATGTCATTAACCTGCTCAGCCATAAGACCAAGATAGTGCGTATCCAACTTAATGCCTCGAAATTCCATGGCAGCAAGCACCGGAATTATTGGCCATTCTACTTCTTTTGCAAGGGTTGCTACAGTTGGTATTTCTTCAAGCTCGCTTGCTTGAACTTCTGCAAGTGCACGAATGACTGCGATTTTTTGTGCATGGTCCCCAAGGCCTGGAAGCGCATTCTCGCTACCTAAATGTACATTCAGTTTTTCTGCAGCCAATTCCTCTAGACTAAGTTCTCGGCGTAAGCTATTTATTAGGAACGCGCCCACCAGCACATCGTGTTCAATTTTTTGTGGATAAATTTCCAGTGTTGCGAGTGTTTGCAAAGATGATTTAAGGTCATAGCCAACCAACGGCGTATCTTCTAAGTATCGTGTCAGTTTGGCTCGTACTGCGTCCGGTTCTAGTTTGGAAAGATCAAACGTAATAACATCTTTGATACTCGGGGATATAGTAAGTAACAGTGGTTCCTGCCCGTGCGGCTTATTGCTGATTGCCTGCACAATTAATTGTTCAATTTTTGGCAGAACGAGGTCATCGAGTGACTCGATAGTATTAATATGCTGCTCTTTACCCAAGTGAAGCTTGGCAGACTTGGCAGTTTGTGCAGCATCATCCTTCACTTCAACATTCATAAAATCTGGTAGCTGTCGTGCAAGGGTTCTGAATTCAAGTCTTTCCAGCTCTTCTCTGATTTTTTCTGGATTGACTGCACTAACATCAAGCTTTTCTAATTCGAGTTTTAGAGGAGCGTTCGTCCATATGTCGGCCAATTCTTTACTTAAATATGCCAGTTTTTTGCCTTCTACCAGTTTTTTGCGTGTACTTTCCTTTATCAATTCTAGGTTTTCGTACACACCATCTAGCGTGTAATAACTTTTCAGCAGATCGATTGCCCCCTTTTCGCCGATGCCCGGAACGCCAGGAATATTATCGGAGCTATCGCCTTTTAAGGCTTTCATATCAAGAAATTGGCTCGGCAAGAGCCCATATTTTTCTGTAAAGCTTTCTGGATGAAACAGTTCAATGTTGCTAAGACCCTTTTTCAGTGCATATACACTCACATGTAGATCCACCAGCTGCAGCATATCCATATCACTGGTGATAAGCATTGTTTCGATATCTTGCGCAGTCGCCTTCACGGCCAGGGTGCCCATAATGTCATCCGCCTCAAAATCATCCAGCTCATATAACGGCCAACCAAATGCCTTTAAAAGATCATGCAGCAACGGAATTTGTTCATAAAAGTCTGGTGGAGGCGGTTTACGACCAGCTTTGTATTCGGGGTACAGTTCTAGTCTGCGACGTATGTTTGTCTTTGGTTTATCCCAAGCAACACAAACGTAGTCGGGCTTAAGACGCTTTATGACTTCCAGCGCCATAACTGCAAAGCCATATACTCCGCCCGTTGGCGTACCATCTTTTGTGCTCAATCCTGGCATAGCATAGTAGCCACGATAAAAGACTGACTTACCGTCAATGATTGCAAGTCGTTTTCTCTTCGGTGAGGACGAAGTCTCTCCCATACCTATCAGTATACGCCATCTGGGGTAAATTACGCTGCTCTCTATAACGAGACGTCTTTAGGCTATACTGAGATGTATATGGACAATAAGGTGGGCGAAAAACTAGCGTATCTTGAAGATGCTAAAACTGTTACTGACAGACTGAAGACAAGTCGACTGGGGCTTAGCAGCGCCGAAGCTGCTCTACGACTCGCGCAATATGGGCCAAACAAGCTTGAACAAACTAATAAGCAGTCTTGGCTGCTGCGTTATCTCAAACAATACAAAGACTTAATGATTATGCTGCTTTCGGCAAGCAGTATTATTTCTTTTGGTTTGGGCGACCAACGGACCGGGTTTGTATTAATCGGTCTCGTTGCCTTCAATACTCTTATTGGGTTTACGCAGGAATTCAAGGCCGAACGCATCATGGAAAGTTTGGTTCGTTTAGTTGTTCCGCAAGCAAAGGTAGTACGAGATAGTAAAACCGAATTAATCGCATCTCACGAAATAGTCCCAGGAGACATAGTTTATATCGAAGAAGGAGATAGTGTCCCTGCCGATTTACGAATTATTGAAGAAACCGAGCTCAGCACTAATGACTTCGCGCTTACTGGTGAAAGCAATCCTAGCCGAAAGTTCACGCACATGATCGCAAAGCCTGTACCTCTTGGTGACCGGCATAATCTCGTATTCATGGGTACTACCGTTGCGACTGGTAACGCGTACGGGGTAGTAATCGCAACCAACATGCACACAGAACTTGGACGCATCGCCAACTTAAGCCAGGAAACAATTCAAGACATCAGCCCCCTGCAACGAGAGTTAAATAATATTGCAACCGTCGTTACCAAAGGAACAGTGTTGTTATGTGCGGTTTTGCTACCTATCGCAAGCAAGTTTGCCGGACTTGGATTGCATGATGCCTTTCTGTTTGCCATAGGAATTGCAAGCTCCATTATCCCTCAGGGGTTACCTGCCGAGATCAATACCAGCCTTGCTCAGGCTGCAAATAAGTTGGCGCGAGCTCGTGCGCTGGTTAAGAAATTATCAGCCGTAGAATCATTAGGAGCAACGAGTATTGTATGTACCGACAAAACGGGAACGCTTACAAAGAATCAAATGACCGTGGAACAATTCCGTATTGGGCAGACAATATACCGTGTTAGTGGAACCGGTTACGAGGCTCATGGCAAAATTTCGGACGCAAATAATAACGTATTATCTGCTCGCCAACTTGAGGGTATGCAATTATTTTTCGCAGCAGGTATCTTTGCTAGCAATGCACGCATTAGCGCACCGGACAAAGAGCACGGTGACTGGTATGCCATCGGGGATCCAACTGAAGCGGCCTTGATAACACTGGCACGTAAAGCTGGGCTCGATACAGAACAATTAGACAAAATTCATCCGGAGCTTAAAGAGTTCTCTTTTGACTCTGCCAGAAAGCGGATGAGCTCAGTAAGAACATGGGGCGACGGTAAACAGCTGTACGTATTTGTAAAAGGCGCCCCAGAAAGCGTGCTAGAGAAATGTGTCGACTTATGGGACCACAACCATACACGACCATTAAATAAAAGGTCACGTAAAGATATCCTGGACAATAACGAGGAGTTGGCACGAAGCGCAATGCGCAATTTAGGGTATGCGTTTAAGGTTCTTCCCGCTTCAACAAAAGTTGAACATCTTACCATGGATAAATTAGAGTCGGGCTTAACCTTTCTTGGTACCGTATCAATGATAGACCCACTCCGTGACGAAGTCCCAGCGGCTATGACGGATGCGCATAACGCTCAAATTGCTATCTCGGTTATCACTGGTGACCACGCGGTAACCGCACAGGCAATTGCACTAAAGGCAGGGCTGGCAAAGAGCAAGGACGATATCAAACTAGTACTTGGTACTGAAGTAGAGGGGATGAGCGATGCTAAAATCTTGGAATTAACTAGCGCCGGCAGTGTGATATTTTCTCGGGTCAGCCCCGAAGACAAACTACGCATTGTTGGGCTTATTAAAGACAGCGGCCGTGTGGTTGCGGTAACCGGAGACGGAATTAATGATGCCCCCGCCTTAAAGCGCGCCGATATCGGGGTAGCTATGGGAGTAACCGGAACGGATGTTGCCAAACAGTCGTCAGAAATAGTATTGCTTGATGACAGTTTTCACACGTTGATTGGTGCGGTTCAACAAGGACGCATCGTGTTTCAGAACATAAAGAAAGGCACACTCAGTTGCTTTACTAGCAATACTGCCGAACTTATGGTTAACCTCACAAGCTTAGCAGCAGCAAGTGTCTTGGGGATACCACTCGCGCTTAGTGTTATGCAAATTCTTGCCATAGACCTTGTGGCCGAGCTATTCCCTATCGCAGCCCTGGGCTGGGACCCTGCCGATCGAGAACTGATGCACGAAGCACCTCGCAACCCAAAGCACCACATTCTCGAGCGACACTCTATTATCGATCTACTCTGGTGTGGGCTCCTTATTGGTGGCCTCGCCTATGTAAACTTTTTATTATTCTTTGGTCGAAATGCTGTAGATCCGACCAGCATCACAGGTCATCCTTTGATTTTAATGCAGGCAACAACAATGACGTATCTCACTATCGTCTTGTGTCAACTCGGCAATATACTGCAACGCCGTAGCCAAGACGGTTTATTCACCAGGTATCAGTTTGGGAACAAGCAGTTATGGGGTGCTATGGTTTTGAGCGTTACGTGTGTTATTGCAATAATTTATTCACCAATCAATAAGTACTTCGGAGCGGGTCCATTATCATTCACTGATTGGTTGTATGCACTTGCCGCCGCTGTACTATTTCTTAGTATCAGAGAGCTACAAAGGATCGTCCGCAGACGTAAATTAGCGTGATTCTTTTGCAACCTGCAAATGCTTGGCTGTAACCGCAACCATACGCAAAGCAGTAAGCGGGTTCTGGAATTCCTTGCTCTTCTTTGCTTCTACGGCGTCCTGAGCAATAGGAAACTCATCAGTTATCACAAACAACTGCGGATTGTCTGGGTCTTTGTCGAAGTTCATGCCTTTTGCATGAGCAGCCTGACGGAATTGGGTTGCAAGCATTACGCCTGCGTTTGCAACACGAGCAAACGCTATCCGGCTATCGCCCCATTCAAAAAATCCAGGGCGTTCAGCAACAAATTGTTCTGCAATTTGGTCACCGTTTAAGCCGGGGTATGGGATAACCTCAACACGGTACCCTGCTGCTTCAAGCAATGGCTGTCCAACTTCATTAGCATAATCGGTTTGAGTTGGAGCAACACCACGACGCGCTTCAGTTAGTGCTTGCACGTTGGCATTATTGACTTCTGTTGGGGAGTCCATTGTTGCATCACCGACCGGTATGTAGACTCTGCCGGCGGGCTTACCTTCTGCGACTCGTTTAACGAGCAAATTGTATGTCCTGTCCTGCCAATTTGCCACTGCGCCCGACAAGATAATTGCTGGTACATCGTCTGGCGTTGAAATGTCAGGTGTCCATAGGCTTCGATCTAACTGTTTCATTACACCTGACCTTCCTAACCATTCTGCAGCGATAGAATACTCGTCACCGTCCGCTCCAATTGTTTCTCGTACCAATTCAATATTTTCTTGTAAGAATTTGCTTGGACCAATAGCGCCAACGAGCGCGCCAAGCGACGATATCATGTCATTAGGATCTAGTTGAACACCGGCAGCATTAGCAATTTCAGGTAGTACACCACCCGCAATCGATAAGGGGTCGAAATCGGCTAGTTCGTAGTTCGAAAAGTCACGCATGCTCATAATAAAGCACTTATTCTATACTACTTGTGAATTTATGTCAATTACTTAACAGTTTAGAAATTGTCTGCTTTAGGTCTTCGAGCGTACTGCCATTATTCTGTAACGTCATGTCGGACTTGGCCTGTACTGCCGCCGTACTAAGCGTCGCCTCATCGCCAGAGTGCTGCATTTCGGCTTTCTCATCCTCTAGAAATTGCTCGAAAGACGTCGGGTCATCTTCTCGTCCGCGCTTAGATAGGCGATCAAATCGGACTTTTGGATCAGCATCCACCCAAATAACTACGCCTTGTAACTCATGCACCGAGTCTGCTTCGCCCGGGTTGCGTAAACTTGCGACCACCAGGCCCTTGTAGTTGTGTTGCACCTGCTTATAGCGGTCGTATGCTTTATCTACCAGAACACCGAGGCCACTTTGGCGGCGCCACTCGGCACTGAGTTCGCGCATATTTTCACGTGCAGTCGACTTGCCGCGCTTACCCAGCTCTTCACGGAGCATGTCGGTAAGAGAAATAAATAAATATCCGTGCTCGTCGGCTAGTAATTGCCCAAGGCTATCTTTGCCGGAACCATTTGTTCCTGCGATTCCGATTACCTCATGTTTTGTGTGCATTTTTCTATAGTACGTTACTGATAGTTGACGTGCAATTCAGGAATCCACATCTTAGGCGGACGGCTAAGCATATACTCAACAGCATCTGCCAGGTCTGCGGGTTCGGTAAATTTCTCTAGCGGAAAGTCATCTCCAGTTTTAGCAAACATCTGGGTATTAGTTCCGGCTTGATACACCGCGCCAATCTTTACATGAGATCCCTTTAGATCAACCCGTATCACTTCTGTGAAACCGCGGACACCAAATTTAGTTGCCGAATAAACACTTTGACCTTCTTGCGCTATATATCCAGATTTTGAAACGATGTTCACGATAACCGCTTCTGGTCGTGCCTTAAGATGTGGTAAACAATATTTCGTAGCAAAGATAGTTCCCGCTAAGTTTGTTTGAATTAGCTCGGTTATTGTTTCGTCTGAACACTCTTCAACTGGAGAAAGTTTTTGCCAAACACCAGCATTGTTAATAACCCCATCTATTCCGCCAAAGTCTGCAGCTATGGTTTCGATTGCCTGCTTGAGTTCCTTGTTCTTCCCAACATCACACGCGTATGCCTTCGCATTGTCACATTGTGCAACTGTTTTATCCAAACCCTCCTGATTACGCGCAATCAGCGCAAGTCGCGCACCTGTTTTACTCAATCGAACCGCAATAGCCCGTCCGATACCATCACTTGCCCCGGTTATAACAATAACTTTATTTCTTAACTTCATTGCTCCGTCCCCTTACGCGTTATTTACTGGATGTAATCGTGGAGTTTCTTTGCGTCTTTATGTTTACGCAGTTTTGCCAAGGCTTTAGCTTCAATCTGACGAATGCGTTCGCGAGTAACGTTAAACTCTTGCCCTACTTCCTCGAGCGTGTGACTCTTGCCGTCTTCAAGCCCAAAGCGTAGTTTCAGAATTTTTTGTTCACGTTCTGTTAGTGCGCCCAGCATATCTTTAACATGTTCTTTGAGCAATTGTCCTGTTGCCGATTCTTCCGGGCTTACCGTGTCTTCATCTTCAATAAAGTCGCCGAGTACCGAGTCTTCCTCATCATCACGCACAGAGGCGTCAAGACTAGAAATATCCTGCTTAATCTTCATGATGTGCTCGACTTTGTCGACATCAATCTCCATAGCTTTGGCGATTTCTTCGTTGGTCGGCTCACGATTTAGCTCTTGGGTTAATCGACGCTGGGTTCGAAGCAGCTTGTTGATGGTTTCGACCATGTGCACGGGGATGCGAATGGTTCGAGCTTGGTCGGCAATGGCGCGAGTTATAGCTTGCCGAATCCACCAGGTTGCGTACGTACTAAACTTAAAGCCTTTGTCTGGGTCGAACTTCTCGACTGCTCGTAACAAACCAGTGTTGCCTTCTTGGATCAAATCGAGAAGGTCCAGTCCGCGACCAACATAACGTTTTGCAATTGAAACAACTAAACGCATATTTGCTTCGGCCATTTTGTCTTTGGCATCCTTATGACCAGCGACAACACGCTTGGCTAATGCCAATTCTTCTTCGGCTGTGAGCAGTGGTATCTTGCCAATTTCGCGAAGGTACAAACGAACAGAGTCATCGGCTACATCATCAAGATAAACCTGTTCCTGCAGTACGACTTCTTCGCTTTCTTCTTCGCTCCAGTCATCGTTAGCAGAGTCGTTGCCAGTTGTTATTTTGATACCGTTGTCCGCTAGTTCGGTGTACAGCTTGTCTAAAATATCAACATTTTCGGGAGTGTCTGGCAGTGCTGCAGATATGTCTCGCTGGTCAATTTTCCCGTCTTTTTTAGCTTTTGCTATGAGTTCTTTCTTGGCGTCTTCATGCGCCTGATTTGCTGTCTGGTCTTCCGCCACGGTTCGTATTCTCCTTAACTGATTTTAGAAGTACGTCGAGTGCTTTTGCTGCCTGCAACAACTTATCTGTCTGCTTGTCGTCAGCAGTCGTAAGCACTCCGACTATTTTATTTTTTTCGTTTTTTACATATGAACTAACTAGACGGATCTGCAGTCGAGTGACTTCGTACTGAAGTTCGTTAGTCTCGACATCCCTGTATAGCTCTTCGTAGAGTAATGCCAACATTTTACCATAATTTTTAACTTCTTGCACGTTCTCAGCGTCGGGTATTTCTAGGTCTTCGTTGAAGACGTATGTTGGTTTTTGTTGCAGGAATTCAAAAAACTGCACAGCTAATTCCTGCAAGAACATTTTTGTAGTAATTGGAGCAGCCAAACTCCTGAGTTCAGGTTGTAACAGTAGTATGCACAAAAAATGGTTTTCGGTTTTAATTTGATCCACTTGTTCACGATCAAGACTAACGGTAATCTTTGGTCGTTTTAAGGGCGAGGCAGCCGGTCGGGCACTACTTTGCATTTTTTGTCGTAGTGCTGCCGGGTTAACCGACAAGAGCGTTGCAAGTTTTTTAATGTAATGGTCCTGCTCGACAGAATCGCCCAAAGATTTCACGACCTGGAGAACTTGATCACTCAGCTTACGCTTACCGGGACCAGAACTTATATCTACCTGTTCCGCATATCTATTGATCAACCAATCAACCACATACTGTGGTTTAGTAATTGCTTCC
>CAZXLT010000008.1:40172-43596 GCA_964641545.1 uncultured Candidatus Saccharibacteria bacterium | reverse complement strand
AATAATTGCTGGTACGTTTTCAGTCCCACTGCGAAGTCCACGCTCATGACCACCTCCGAAAATTAATGAATTAATTTCCACGCCCGTCTTAACGAACAACAGACCGCTCTGCTTTGGACCATAGATTTTACCACCGTTTAGACTCAAAAGATCTATGTGTTGCTTGTTCGGAAAAACACTCACGTAGTTCAGCGCCTGCGCAGCATCACTATGAAGATAGAGTGGTGTGGTGTTCCCTGTATTTGCACGCTGTTTTTTAATTTCGCTTAGTACGTCAGCAACCGCTCCGAGCTGAGGCAATACTCCAATTTCGTTGTTAGCCATCATGACACTAACGAGAACCGTTCGATCATCAATCAACGTTTTAAGCTTTGCGACATCAACTTGCCCGCTTTCGTTTACTGGTATGATTTTGTGCTCGAATTGTTTTGCCGGCTCAAGAACAGAATCGTGCTCTATGGCACTCACTAAAACATTGCAACCTGGAAAACGCCGCATTACCCCCTGCATTGCCAGGTTATTGGCTTCGGTCGCACCCGCAGTAAATATTATTTCGACCGGACGGACTCCAAGACTCTTGGCTATTTGGGCACGAGCGAAATCTACATCCGCTCGAACATCTCGTGCCGCTTGGTATGAAGCACTCGGGTTATGAAAATGATTTACCAAATATGGCTTCATAGCCGCTACTACGCTCGCGTCCATAGGCGTCGCCGCAGCGTGATCAAGGTATACTATTGATCGACTCATAGGAACTACCGTTTATTGTACAGTTCTGCGCGAACACGTTCATCGTAAATTTTTGCTGCCTCGTACAAATGTTTTGCTTCTTGTGGGCTCACGTAGCGATAACTCTGTTGGCCGTCTTGTGCTTTAAGAATGCCGTCAGGACGAACATCATAGCGAGTAGTTTTGGACTTAAGCTGCCCGCTCACTTTATCAATCCATTCTTCGTGCCATACCCAAGTTCGTTCGTCTAGGCAAAAGAATTCACGACGACCACCTTTTGGGACTGGTCCAAATAGCGTGCCACCAATTTTAGCTTCACGACGGATAAGATTGCGATGCAAGCTCGCTTTACGGTCTTCATAAGTAGTGCCTTGTATAGTCTTCAGGATTTTCTTAATCATTATCAGTATTCCCTAGGCCACTAATTGATTGTGATCAGGCACGGCGGTTGGTGTTACTTCGGGTCGTAATTCTACAACCGCACTTCCAGTTGCCGGGAAGTTAATGGCTTCTGCCAGGTCGGCATCTATGCGAGGAGGCAGTGCACCAGACGCTTCGCCGTCGTAAATTTGTGCTGCAGCCGCACGCGCTGCTGCCAACATGCTTTCCTGTGTATTAACTGCGGGAGCCGCACCTTGTCCGTAATCAACAGCTGTAGTCTGCGCAGATGGTCCCTGCCCAGCTTGATCGCGTTTTGCCGATATAGGAACAATTCGCTCCATGTCCGCTTCTGCTTCAGTTGCGCGCAAGCTCACCTCTCCTTCTCGTGGGGCGACAGTCTCGTCACCAGGCACATAGCCAAGTGCTGCTTCGACACCGCGTCGGATAAGCGACATTGCAAAAGAAAGACGCGTTAGTGCGCTTTGCTCAACCTCTGCTTCAAGATTATCCGGTCGATACTCACCACCACGTTCACCAGGAGCACCTGAAGCATTAGTGTTGCTATAAAAGTAGTCACTGCTCATAAGGAAGCCTTGTATTGTAACAGATTACACCAGCCCAAACAAGCTTTTAGCGTTGTCTGTTGTGTACTCTGCCAATGTTTCAATGGTTTCACCTCTTAAGTCCGCCAAGAACTGCGCTGTATGAATCACATGTTTTGGCACACATATTTTACCACGAAATGGCTTTGGAGTCAAGAACGGCGCATCTGTTTCTAGCAGCATCCTATCTGCTGGAACAGATTTTGCAGCCTCCAGCTGTTCAGGCACTTTTGTAAACGTCATAATGCCATTCAAACCTATATAGAGCCCTCTACTCAGCGCAGCCTCAAGATCTTTCGGACTAGAGCTAAAACTATGCACAACACCCCTTATGCCCTTATATTCATCGAGTATCTGCCAGAACTCATCAAACGCTTCACGAATATGAAAAATGAACGGTAAATTGTGCTCGATGCCTAGTTCGAGCTGAAAGCGCAGCAGTTTAATCTGATCCGTCCTGCTTGAATGATTGTAGTAAAAATCAAGACCCGTTTCGCCAATTGCCACAACTTTGGGTTTTGTTGCCAAATCACGAAACCGCTGTAATGCCGCCTCGTCATGTGTGTAGATCGATCCTTCGTGTGGATGCAGACCTATTGTTGCCCAGGTTCGTTCGAACTGGCCAGCCAGCTGAATAGCAGCCTCACTATCAGGTAATGTGCATCCCACTAAAAGTAGCCGCGAGATTTGGTTGCTAAAAGCGTCTGCTATCGTATCGTGGGCATCGAGCGGATAATCTGGAAACTGCACATGACAATGTGTGTCGGTTAGTTCGACCATAGTTTACAGTGTAGTATTTTTCTCATATGGATGCACTTTTCTTGCGTGCTTGACTAGTTACTGTAGTATATACAATATGCTGTACAAGGATTTTGAGAGCCCGTATGTCTCTGTTGATAGTGTTGTGTTCCAATTAATTGATGGCGAGCTATATGTACTGCTCATAGAACGCCAGAGCGAACCATACAAAGGGTTCCGCGCATTACCTGGAGGATATAATCCTGTTGGAGAGACTACATTTCAAGCCATGGAACGCTCTTTACTCACAAAAACAGGAGTAGCGTTAAAAAAACTTCGTGTTGTAGAACAATTGTATACTTTTGATTCGCCTGGTAGAGACCCTCGTGCCGAGGCTATAACTGTTACGTACTTGGGGCTCACTAGAAACTTGACACCAATTGCCGGCGGAACCACAGAGTACCCGCTGTTTTTCCCTGTCAAACGCTTACCGGATAATATGGCATATGATCATCACAAAATTGTTGATTACGCACTCAATCGACTGCGCTCAAAGCTGTACTACACTAACGCTGTGTTTGCTTTAATCCCTAAGTTATTCACGCTTTCACAATTACAAGCCGCCTACGAGACAATCCTCGATCAACGCTTTGATAAACGTAACTTCCGAAAGAAATTTCTAAGCTTAGGTTTAATTCAGTCGACTGACGAAACTCGTATGGAAGGTGCCCACCGTCCAGCACGATTGTATCGATTCAATAAACAAAGTTTGGAATACCTGTCTCGTAGCTTTGAGTAATCTGTTAAACGTGGGTTATCCACAGTATAATTTTATATTAGTGTTGACACTACACTAAGTATGGAACATACTTAAATCGCAAAGTAGTGTAAAGACGAAGGAGGGTCGTATGAGCACACAAACTCTTACTATTGATTTTGGAGCACCTGCTATGGGGACAAATCAGATCAATACG
>CAZXLT010000008.1:39213-40162 GCA_964641545.1 uncultured Candidatus Saccharibacteria bacterium | reverse complement strand
GGATCGCCAGCTGTTACCTGGAGGACGAATCTTTCGAATACACAGAAGCGTCAAATTAATCTTGGGGGCCATATTTGGCATCTTGACCAGCTCATGAAAGCACGACGAGCGGTCGTCCGGGAACACAACAAAAGAAAGCAAGAAGAATTGAGGGCACGTCATGAAGACTTTTGATATAGAGCTAGAGAAGGTAGCACTACCCTACCTTGATCAGCCAGAGCTAACTAGACAACAAAAAGATAGGATATGGAGGCAAATGGCCTTTAACGCTCCGCTGCCGTTCTTGGCGCGATGGGTATTGTATCGGAGCCTACGAACAAGTTCTAATTGGTTATAGGACGGTACTAAGCTTTCTTAGGCTTCACACCAGTTTCGTGCTTCGGGAACAAGGTAGTTTCCGGAGCACGGACTACGCCTTCTTCAAAGATGTGGCGGATTTTAATAGAAGTTTCAGGCATGAATGGCTCAAGCAGTTCAGCAATTTCTAGCAAGCAGCCTGCTTGATAAGCAAGCACCTCTTGTAGATGATCTTTATCGTCAACCTTGGCCAATTCCCAAGGCTTTTCTTCGTCTACATACTGATTCAGCCCCCGGACCTGTTCCCACACTTCGTCGAGAGCGCGGTCGAATTTGCAATAGTTCAACGCTGCCCAATATGGAGCGTTGTCGTGATTCGGCGGCGGTATTTCACCGATTATGCCGTTCTGGTATTTCTGGATCATGGCAGCCGTTCGTTGAACCGCGTTTCCCAGTTCGTTTGCCAATTCGTTATTGTATGCGTTCTCAAGCAGCTCCCAACTAAAGTCACCATCGTCGTAGCTAGGAATGTGCCGAAGAATGTAGTAACGAAAGACATCTGCAGAATATTTTTTTACGACATCTGCTGGGGTAACAAAGGTCCCGCTCGATTTGCTCATTTTTTGATTATTCTCATCGTTCACCAGGCCAT
>CAZXLT010000008.1:0-39203 GCA_964641545.1 uncultured Candidatus Saccharibacteria bacterium | reverse complement strand
TGATTATTAATATTTATAAACCCATGCACATAGAGCGCTTTTGGCAGTGCGACGCCAAGACCGAGCAACATACCCGGCCACATCGCTGCGTGGTGACGAATAATATCCTTACCAATCACCTGTACATTGGCTGGCCAAAATTCCTTATAATCTTTGTGTTCGGGGTAGCCAAGCACCGTAATATAGTTCATTAACGCTTCAAACCACACATACATAACCTGTTCTTTGTCCCCAGGCACAGGAATACCCCAGCTAATCTTATCTTTTGGCCGGCTAATACTTACATCCTCAAGTCCTTCTTTGATGACGCTCAGGATCTCGTTTCTCCGTCTTTCTGGAACGATTAGAAGATCACCCGATTCAATCTCTGCACGGATTTTTTCGCTGTATGCACTCAGCTTGAAGAAATAGTTTTCTTCTTCAATTTTTTCATACGGTTTTTTATGAATTGGGCAAACGCCTTTATTTTCTTTGGCGACGGTTTCGGTTACAAAGGCCTCGCAACCTGTGCAATAAAGACCAATATACTTGCTCTTATAAATATCCTTGGCAAGCTGTTTCCAAATTATCTGCGCTCGCTCTTCGTGTGCTTTGTCGGTCGTGCGAACAAAACGGTCGTTACTGATGTTTAGTAGCTCGCTGAGACTTCGAAATTTATCACTCATTTGGTCCGCTAAAGCCTTTGGCGTAAGTTTGAGTTCTTGCGCTTTCTCGGCTATTTTGCCGCCATGCTCATCGGTCCCCGTTGTGTAGATCACTGACTTACCTTGTTTTCGGGCAGCTCTGGCGAGAACGTCCGCCATGACAAGCTCCATACCAAAACCAATATGTGGTTCACCGTTCACATAAGGAATGGATGTAGTTACCAAATAATTCATAGGTGTATTGTACCTTTCGCTGTACTTAAAATGAAATCAACCGCAACATAAAAGGAATAGAAAAGCTATGCCCGCAGGGGCATAGTGATCGGCATCATCGTGTTGGTTATGCAATGACTCGCTTTTCTCATTATCAATAGTATACCGCCAGTATGATACAATCTCAACAGATGAGCACAGCAAAAACCGTAGTGCGCGACCAGGCGATTGCGCTAACTCTGACCGTTGTCACATTTTTAGCAATGGTAGCTATTTTATGGGGCGAGATACACCTACTTAACAAAGTTGGTAGTGAAAAAATTCATATGCATATCCGACCACAGGATATTTTGGTTGGAATGACCATCTACCTCAAAACGGCTATCGACTTCGCAATCTTTATTGGACGACTCATGGATCAAAACCGTGGGTTGCGCGGAAGAATTGGAATCGAAATTGGCACTGCCCTTGGTAATGCCGTCGGTACGTTTGCAATTCTAGCAATTTGGGCTTTCTTTAAAGAAGTTAACTGGCTGCTTGCAATAATGGTCTTTGTCGCTGGCTTAGTATTATTCCGTCTTGCCGAAGACGGCTTAGAACATGTCGACCACGAAGATAAAAAGTATCCTAGGTGGTTCCGCCGGGGCGTACAAAATTTTGAGCACGTGATTTTATTCGTGAACAAAGTCACACGCCCATTTTTATCTAAAATCGTTCCCTCTCACTCGCTCAAAGTAAAATCTAGTAAAACGTTCGGTGCACTGTTGGCTATGTCGTTTACTGTGCCTTTTATTCTAGGGCTAGACGACTTTGCTGGCTACGTACCGCTATTCAATATCGTTAATGTGTATGGATTTGCTATCGGTGTGTTCTTTGGGCACATGATCCTAAATATCTTTTTGTATATTTCCCCCGCCCGAACTATAAAGGCTGTGAAAAATCCCATCATTTCTTTGCTTGGAAGCATCGCGTTTGTAGTATTGGGAATCTGGGGTATTGTTGAAGCGTTTAAGCTTCTGTTTCTACATCACTAGACTTCAGAACGTACTCGTTGCTTAGTGCAATAAAGATCGAATTAGTCCAACCAAAGCCAGCTTGCCCTGGATACAAGCCTTCAACGGGGTGTCTGGTTGGGTTAACAACATTGTATTTCTCTAAAAATTCTCCGTGGCGCTCATACCATAATAAATTGCCGTGAAGCCATTTCTTTGCAATTCGTTCGGCATGTTCTTCGTATCCATATTTTTTTAACGCCTCAACGACGACCCAGTTTAGTGGCGCCCATCCATTTGGATACGCCCACTGGGTTTTCATTGATCCAAAAATACTCATATCGATCAATGGCTTGGTTGTGACAACAAGTCCGCCGGCATATTCAAATTTATCAAGATGTTTAACCATTCGAGCTGCCTGGTCCTCGCTCGCCATACCAACCCACATAGGGAAAAAGCCAGCCAACGACCAGCTTCTGCCTTTTTCACGCTTTTTGTAGTTATAGTCAAAGAAAAACCCACGCCGTTTATGCCACATAAACTTATTGATGTTGTGTTGGCGTTTTTGTGCACGCTTTACCCATTTTTTTTCGTCTGCATCATTATTGCATTGTCGAGCAGCCCACGCAAAATCCATTTCATACTTGTAGAGCAAGCAGTTTAAGTCAATCGGTAGGTAGTCCAAGCATTTGCGCTCAAAGCGAGGAGTCATATCCCAGCCACTTTCTGCCTCTGCGAGATCATGCAAGACATTAATGTCGTAGTACCGCGAAAGACCGTGAAATACGTCGTGCCAAAAGGGGTGCTGAGTACTCGTCCATACTGTGCTGTATTCGCGCTCGGCCACGTTCATTTTACGCTTCAGCCAAGCGGTGTCCTTGCCACCAGAGTCATACACAAGTCGAATAAATGAAGTTAGTATAGGCGGCTGGGAATGGCTCATATGATGCATACGGCTAGCGTTTGGAACGAAATGAAACCGCTCAAACAAATGCAACAGGTTTTCCAGCATTCCTTCAACCACCGCCTGGTGCTTTGTTCCGGCTAACCCAATTGAATTAAAATAACTGTCCCAATAATATTGCTCTTTAAGAGTAAACAGCGCTTTTGGGTCGTTCGCCGGAAGAATATATGGATGCGGCAAACCGATAACGGTCCCCACGTCTTTCTTCTGTTCGAACGTAAGGCGCTCCCAGTACGCTTCTATATAGTTGAGCGCGTCCTGGACTGTTTTTTTATCCAGTGCCCCTTGGTGCCCGCTGATCCGGCGAGTTAGATTTTGCAACCAGTTACGTTGTCGTACCATCCCTTCAGCCTAAGATACTTATTGGACACACGTCAAGAACTTAACGAAAACTCAACAGAGTGTCATACTTTCTTTATGCATACTGGCCGAAAACTATTTGCACTCACTGGGATACTAGGGCTTGTAGCGGGCATGCTTATGCTGGCTAAACCCGATGGCAGCCTAGTCAATATGCAGCTCGCCTGGCTAGACAAAACTCCGGTTAGCAATTATTTGATCCCCGGAATTGTGCTCGGTTTTGGCTATGGAGTTATTCCGCTGGTTCTTAATTCCTCGCGCTTGTTTAGCCGACGACGTGTTTTACTGTACTGTTTTCTCGCTGTTGACTGGATTATTTTAGAAGCCGTTTTATTCGACCTGTTTCACTGGTTACATGCATTGTTTGTTTTTATGTTAGTAATAGTTATATTTTCGATGTTACAAAACAAAAATTCACTCTAGAACTCTGCTGCCGTGGCACCTTGCATATTACCAATATCCTCGAAGTCAATCGCTGCACCAGGCTGCCGAACTCTGGGGTCACCCGAATAAAGTAATTCTGTAGCGTCTGTAGCATCTACAGGTACAATTTCATAACCGTCTACGAGCAACCCTACTGGTATCGCTCGAACGCTTTCACCGCTTTCTTCTTCCAGCCTTACGCTCCCAACCGCGTTCCTGCCACACTCAATGGGGATGGGCTCGCCACCTTCAAGTGGTGTTCCAAATTCAATCCCATGAAGCTGCCCGCTAATCCTATCTTTAAAAAACATGAGGTTTCCTTTTCTAAAACAATACATATTGTTCTACTCCCAAGTTTAGACAATTGCAAGTTAATCGTCGATTTATTACAAAATAACAACTAGCGTTCGACAAAGGTCAGTGCGTGCCCGACACGCCCAGCACGACCAGCACGACCAACACGATGAATGTAGTCTTCGTATGTTTGGGGCTGCGAAAAGTTTATAACATGTGTAATGTCTGCCACATCAATACCGCGAGCCGCAACGTCTGTGGCAACGAGGATGTTGACGTGGTTTTTCTTAAACCGATCGAGCGCACGCTGGCGCTGACCCTGCGACTTACCGCCATGAATGGCATCAGCCTCAAAACCACGCTCTAACAATTCCTTGCTCAACCGTTCGACACTACGCTGAGTAGAGTCAAAGACAATGGTCTTGCCTACATTGGGATCTATTAAAATATCGTGCAGTTTGGCAATTTTTTCGCTACTCCCCGCCACGCGGACAATATCTTGGTTGACGTTGTCACTAGTGTCGCCAGTCTTAACCATGACCGTTACTGGATCGTTCGCAAATGTTTGGATCAATCCTTTGACACGAGCGTCAAGAGTTGCAGAAAAAAAGAACGACTGCCGAGCTATATGAAGCTGCCCTAAGATTTCGCGAACATCGTTTACGAAGCCCATGTCGAGCATTCGGTCTACTTCATCTAGAACGACCATGTTAAACTTTTCAAGCTTCAACGTACCGCGTTCGATATGATCCTTGATTCGCCCAGGCGTACCAATTACGACTCGCGGCTTAGAGCGCAGATCACGTAGTTGTGAGCCCATACCTGCACCGCCAATCAATACCGCGCCGGTTAAACGACTGCCGCGAGCAATTGCCTTACACTCAGCTTCAATCTGTTGCGCCAGCTCCCGTGTTGGAGCAATTATCAATGCGTGGGCAGTGGTATCTTTCATCAACTTGTCTAAAATTGGTACAGCAAAAGCCGCAGTTTTTCCTGTCCCCGTATTAGCGATTCCAATGACATCTTGTCCATTTAACGCTTTTGGAATTGTCTGATCTTGAATTGGTGACGGCGTCACATAGCCCTTACTGTTGAGATTAGACTTAAGTAAGTCGTGCACTGCGAAGTCAGCAAATTGATGTGAAGGTACGTATTCTTGAGACTGTGTACTTTTGGCCGAGCGAATGAAACGAGCCGGGTCAATATACTGACTTTTACTTCGTCCTTTAAAATTTGATCTGGGATAGCGAGGCCCACGATTTCGGCCACCAAAAGCAGATGGACGAGTGCTACGAAATGAGTTTGACATAAAAAAAGAATCCTTTTGTTTATTGTGTTAGTTATTCTCGCTTGCTTAGAAAATTCGAGAATACTATCTACACAAACCCGGATTCATAAAAACAATTACCTACACTGTAGCACGATTTTGTTGCATTGTCAAAATGCGCTTACGTTTTGTTCTGGCGCTTACGCTGGTTATGGTCAAGTTCGCGCTTACGAAGTCGAAGGTTCTTAGGGGTTACTTCTAGCAGCTCATTGTTTTCGATAAAGTCCAGACATTCTTCCAGACTAAAAATTGTTGGGGGCGTAAGCTGCACAACTCCGTCGCTTGATGAGCTTCGCATGTTGGTAAGATGTTTTGCTTTACATACATTCATCTCTAAATCGTCACCGCGTTTGTTAAGCCCAACTATCTGGCCCGCATATACCTTGACAGCTGGACCAACAAAAACAACACCTCGTTCCTCTGCCATCTGGAGTGCATACGGGGTAGTTGTCCCAGTTTCAAATGCTACCAAAACACCGTTGCGTAGTTGTTGCAGGGCAGCCCCTTCTGCTTGATAGCCGCCAACCAGCGAGTTCATAATCAAGGTCCCTTTGGTATTGGTCATCAGAATATTGCGCATGCCAATCAATGTTCGTGTAGGCATAGTGTAGACCAGTTTAGTTACACCTTTAGGACTCGCGAATTGATCTTTCAGAACTGCTTTGCGCGACCCTAGTTCCATCTGTACCGTCCCAACATGCTCGGCAGGAACCTCAATAATAACCTCTTCAACTGGCTCCATAGTTTGCCCATTTTCCTCATGCGTCACAACTTGCGGACGACCAACCTCGAACTCAAACCCTTCGCGTCGCATTGTCTCAATTAGCACACTAAGGTGTAGTTCGCCCCTCCCCGAAACCAAAAAACCAATTCCATCTTCCTCAACTCGCAACCCCACATTAGTTTCGAGCTCTTTTTTAAGCCGCTCACCAATTTGTCGGCTGGTCGTAAATTCACCCTCGGTACCCTTAAAAGGGCTGGTGTTTGGTCCTAGGTATATCTTTAGAGTTGGTGCCTCGACTTCAAGAACTGGCAACGCTTCAGGGTTATCGGCATCGGCGACGGTTTCACCAATTTGCGCATCAGCTAGTCCAGTCAACTGAACAATGTCACCCGCAACACCCTTCTCGACTTCAAACTTACTCACTCCGTGGCTCATGTACACGGAATCTATTTTAGCCTTCGCAACTGAACCATCTTTTTTGCAAAGCGTAACTTGATCGCCCGCTGTGACTTGCCCCCTAGAAATACGCCCGATTGCATATTTGCCCTTAAAACTATCCCACGAAAGCGCCGTGACAAGCATTTGGAACGGCCTGTCTAGCTCAACAGCTGGTGCTGGAACATCTTTGATAATTGCCTGAAATATTGGTTCCAGGTCACTTTCTTCTTCAAAATTTGCTGGCGGCGTACTCCATGATTTACCCGAACGACCAACGGCATAGTATACCGGGTAATGCAGCTGATCTTCGTGAACGGCAAGCTCCAAGAACAAGTCTGCCAGCTCATCTTCGACTTCTTTGATCCTTGCACCCGGTTTATCGATTTTATTAATGATAACAATCGGTTTCAGCTCGTTAGCCAGTGCCTTTGTAAGTACGAACTTTGTTTGTGGCATCGGACCTTCTTGAGCGTCAACAATCAGGATACAACCATCAGCTAGATTGAGTGTGCGCTCTACTTCTCCACTAAAATCTGCGTGTCCTGGAGTATCAATAATGTTTATGCGATACTCGCCGTGCTGCACAGCGGTGACTTTTGCAGTAATGGTAATACCGCGTTCGCGTTCTTGGTCACCACTGTCCATAATGAGCTCTTGGTTCATTTCCGCCTGATTATCACGAAACGTTTTAGACTGTTTTAATAACCCATCGACAAGAGTTGTTTTGCCGTGGTCTACATGCGCAATAATTGCAATGTTGCGGATTTTACTTGGATCTTGAGTAGTAGAAGTCATGCACGTTATTAATAAAAAATGCGCCGTGTATCAATGAGGGCGCAATGATTTAGTAAATTATAGCAGGATTGCTGTTTCAAATCAAGTAAGCGTTAGCAACTACTCAGCTATGAAACCGTCTTTTTGCCGCTTCCAAAGATCAGCGTAAATACCCTTGCGTGCGACGAGTTCTTCGTGGGTACCCTGCTCGGCAATGGTGCCGTTTTCAAGAACCACAATTTTATCGAGATGCTTTAATGTCGATAACCGGTGTGCAATAACTATAGTGGTTCGATTTTTCATTAGTGCATGCAAGGACTTTTGAATCGCCTGCTCGCTGATACTATCGAGTGCGCTCGTAGCTTCATCCAGCAGAAGCAGTGGTGAGTCTTTTAAAATGGCACGCGCAATAGCTAATCGCTGACGTTGACCGCCACTAAGCTTTACACCGCGCTCACCGATCAAGGTGTCTAACCCATCAGATAATTTCTCAACAAAATCAAGCGCTTCGGCTTGCGCAAGTGCAGTCCTAATTTCGGCGTCGGAAGCATCTGGACGTGCATACACGATATTTTCCCGTACAGTCCGATTAAATAAATTGGTGTCCTGCGGAACAAATGAACTAATCGAACGAATAAACGAAGGGTCTGTAGCCCCTATATCCGTACCGTTCACCAAAATAGCCCCGCTTGTTGGCTCATAGAAACCCAGGAGTAGGCCCACCAAGGTGGATTTGCCCGCGCCGCTATGCCCAACAATACCGACTTTTTCACCCTGCTTTACTTCGAGATTAATAGACTCGAGGATCTTTTCTTTCGGTTGGTCAGGATACGCAAAGTTTAGATCTTTCAATCGAAGCGAGACCGAACTAGGCAGCTCCGCTGGTGCTACAACTTTGCCCTGTCGTTCATCAGCAGAACGGAGGCCATCCAGTGCATTCTGAACAGTTCCAAACGTACGGTAATACTGGTCAAGCGCCCATGCCAACTGCCACAAACTACTACTCGCATCGCCGAAGTAGGCAATAAATAGAACCAAGCCACCAAGCGGGATCATGCCCTGCCCGAATAGATACAGCGCCAGTACCAACGCAACCGTGCTTGCGATTGCTGCACTTTGACCCTTGGTAATATTGGTAATAATGTTCTGAACCCAAGAAATACGCCATTTTTCGATAATTTTATGCTCTTGCTGAATAAGAAGTTTCCGTTCTCGTTCACGGGCGTTAAAAACACGCACGCTCAGATGATTGCTTAGCGAATCCACCACTATGCCAGAAGCCTTGCTGGTTTCATCACTTTGTAACGCGACCAGCCGGCCGAACTCCTTACCTCTGTGGGTCGTAAACCAAAACAATAAAATAAGCCAAACGCTAAACAACAGCGCCAGCGACCAATGAACGGTAAATAAAAATATAGCACCGAAAATCAGACCAATTATTCGCCCCCACACGTTCCAGATAGTAAGGTCCACAAATTCACTGGCCGTCGCGGTTGCTTGATTCACCCAGTGCCCAATACGCCCACTACTCGAATTCACGTAGTATGTGTGGGGTTTTTTAAGTATGGCGTTAAACAGGGTTACACGAATGCGCTCAATCATCTGTGGCTTAAAGCTCCGTACGGTGATTTCTCCAAGACGCCAAAATATCTCGTCTACTACACGCAAAACGAGAAATAAAATTACCAGCTTCCATATGTACCCGTTAACAACCGGGTCACGGCCTAGACGATCGATAATTCGGCTGACAACGAAGGGCGAACCGCTCCAACAAAGCGTCCCCACAAAGGTTAAAAAGAAGAAGAGCGCCGATTTAGCCTTATAGGGGCGAACCATAAGCCGAAACAGATCAATTGCCTTCTTTGGTATCTGTTCTTCATTTTCCAGATGCATAATCCCTATCTTACCTCAGTTAATTCCATCTTGCCACGAAAGCATCAGAAATTAAGAATGGTTTGAAATAGTATTGCTTTTTTTGCTATTTTTTGTTATAATATGCTTCTTCTGTTGAATCATGTGTTTAACAGGGGTGGAAATATGAAGCAATTTATTACATTTCGATGGATTTTGGCGGGTATTATTGCCAGCACGCTGTTGCTTGGCGTATCTGCTGCTGCAGCAAAACAAATGACCGCGACTATTGAGCAGCCGTTACCCCCCGTTAAGAAGGTACAGGAAAAACCTACCTTGCAACCTGAAACTCCTGTTGCCGGGACGACTACCCAGACGAATATTAAATCCATCGCCGCAGCTAAGAAATCAGCATCCATACCTTCACCCGTGCCAAATTGTTCGCCTGCAACTAACATTCGCGCTCCCAGGAACAGCTCTAGCGCTTTAAAGCCAGGATATCACGAACAAAACCTGGTTGAGGAGTATAAAGTGTATGGTAACAGCGTCGAAGAGATTAATAACCAAATGTTTGCCTGTGGTCCTGTTATTAACGGTGAGCACTATGGAGCGAGTGCTGACTATTGGTTAAGTTGGACATATAATTTGACGTTCGACAACACTGGTTTTTGTACAGTAACAGATACAAGTGTTTCGCTAACGAATTTTCAAGTTTTGCCTGCCTGGCAAAACAGCAATAACGCGTTATCTGGTCGCTGGAATGGTTTCATCACAAACCTAAGAAACCATGAAAACGGTCACTCCGCTTTCAGCCGAAGCGGCGCTCAGAACCTTTACAACAAGCTTCAGACTTTGAAATCGACTGACTGTAGCGATGTTTCAATGCAGGCAAACCAACTTGCATCAGACACGTTCGCAGCAATTGAAGCAGCCAACATATCGTACGACAACGACAACCATCACGGCGCTACTGAAGGCGCCAGCCTGTAAATCAAACAAAAAAGCACCAGATCTCTCTGATGCGTTTATGGTGGAGCTGGCGGGTACCGCCCCCGCGTCCGTCGGTTTATAAGTTATTCGTCTACAGGCATAGGCTATTTAAATGTCTTGGAAACACAGCCGATAAACAGCCAAAAAACTATGTTTCGCAGTCCGAAAGTCTTAGCACGTCCTATGGACGGTAAAACATGCGCATCCAGAAAATATGGCGCGCTAGTGACATTATCTGAAGTCATGTCATGCGCGGCTAACGTACTTAAACGCTAGCTGTTGCGAAAGCACGCTGAGGAGAAACAAAGTTCTTAACAGCTGAAGCTACGCGGTTGAATAGTTTTGCAATTATTCAATGTGTCTATACGCTGACAAGCGACCTGCTGATATAACCTTTAAAGTCCAACGTCGAGCTTAAAATTCAGCCCCGTGGGAACATATTATATACCCTTATTGTGCTTATGTCTAGACTACTTGGTGTAGCTCTTTTTTTGGTGCCCGATAAAGCAAGTTGAAAATTATGCCTCCGGTAATCACAACACTGCCGCCAACAATAACCGGTACATTGATACCGAAAGTCGCGATATAACCGCTTATGATTGCGGGGATAGCCTGAGCCAAAGCTTGGACGCTGGAATCGATACCAAGCACCTCCCCCTGAATTTCGGGTCCAACCGATTTGCTAACAAGCGCTGTCGCGTTTGCCAGCGTGAGACCATTAAAAATAGCAATGAAAGGAGCCACCATTAGTAGCTGTGTAGTATTGTTTGGCAAAAGTTGCAGGAACAAGGCAACGCCGGTACCGATAATGCTGAAGCGTAAAATACTACTATTTTTAAAACGAGACAGTAGTGGTGTGAGTGTTGCCTGGCTAAACGCGATCCAAAGACCAATGTAGGCAAAGAAGTCACCGACGTTGTTCTGTTTAAAGCCTAACTTTTCGATAAGTAAAATCTGGAAGAATGTCGTAAAGAACGTAAAGCCACCCCAGTACATGAAGTTCGACATAAAAACAATCCGTAAACCAGGGCTAAGTACCGCTTGCTGAATGTTTCGAAGTGATTTGTTCCAAATTAGCTTAAGTTTGTCGTTAATGTGTTTATGTGTTTCCGGCAAGAATGTTAAGAGCAATACAACATTGATTGCACTGAGTATCGCCGTAAACCAAAACGGAGTTGAGGGGCCAAACCAGCCGGGAGTGTCAAAGAGTCCAAAAAAATTAATATTCGGTGTTGCTAGTCGTGCACCCAAGTACGGCCCCATAACGAAACCAAGTCCAAAACAAGCACCAATGAGGCCAAAGTTTCTAGTGCGATGCTCTTTGCTACTCACATCCGCAACCACTGCGCGTGCAACACTGATGTTCCCACCGGTAATTCCATCAAGAGCACGAGCAAAGAATAAAAGCGGAATATTCTTTGTAATAATGGCGAACGCGAACAGCACATATCCCAGCCCTGTCCCCGCAAGACTAAAACCGAGTACCCGTTTACGACCATAACGATCCGAAAGCTGCCCTAATATTGGTGTTGCGAAGAACTGCATGAGAGGAAAAATTGCCGTCAGCCACCCCAAGGCAATGAGCGATTCGTTTCGTGAATATCCTGCAGGCATAAAGATGGTAAAAATGAGCTGGGGTAAAACAGGAATTAAAATACCTACGCCAAGCACATCAAGAAACACCGTAAACAGTACGATTGGCAATGCTCTCTTTTCTAATTTTTCTGATAAATTCTTCATTTTTTTCCTTTCTTGTATGGTTATTTTTCGAACATATGCTGACACGCATTGGGACGATCTGATCGGCATACTTCATCGTGCATCTGCGATAAACTCTGGGTTAATATTTCTTGCTGTTTTTCATTCAGCTTTTCAAAGACTGGAGCATGATAGTTATTGAGGATATCAAGTGCTTCGTCAGTGAATCGCTCGCCTTTGCTGGTGAGCGTTGTGATGTGTTCGCGGCGATTTTCGGGACGTTTTACCGACTGCAATAAACCCTGGTCGAACAGTAGTTTAATTTGGCGGCTTATACTTGCCTCGGTCTGCCCAAGCCTTTCCGCGATCTGCTTTTGCTGCACGTTTGGATTCCAGCGCAAAACCATCATGATCTTGAACTGGCTAAAACCAACCCCGAGGCGCTCTTGGAGTACTTGGTCTGACTGCCGGCTCAGCACGAAAGCCAGATGATTCAGGAGATACCCAAGATTTTGTGTTTCTAACATCAATTCAATAATAGGCTTTGAAACTTAACAAGTCAAGTTTGCATTATTGCGCCGATGCGCATCCACTGTTTGCGAGATTCCCAGTAAACGATGTGGTTGGGCGTTGAGGGTGTGTTAAATCCCAAAACAACTTTCCAGCTGGAGCTAGTTTGGAGGAGGCGTTCCCAGCATTGACTGTCCATGGTGATGATTTATCCTTTGTCAGCGAATAGACTATCCCCTGATTTGAGTCACCTGTTGCAATCCACCACACAAGGCCAACATTAGCAATTGGTCCGTACTTAAGCACGGCATTTGCCCCGATGCGATTTTGGTCTGGGTTACCGGCTACACCCCCAGGAATATCATTGTCTTCGAAATGATAAGGACTTCCACCATCCCTAATTGGGTCGCCGAACTCACCTACAACTAGAGGTATACTTTTGGAAGCAACACTGTTTATATAAGTTTTGTGGGTCACATCGTCTGCCCATTGGCCGTTTATAAATCCATAGGCATGCCAGTCATACAAAACGTTACATTTCCCGCTCCCAAAAGTGGTTGCTAAATTACCATCTGCCAGCGCCTCGATTTGATTGCCCATTCCAGCTAAATCAACCACAAAAATCATGTCTGGGGCTAATGCACGCACGTCATCGTAAAGGCTTTGATTAAGCGACGCCCAGGCACTTTGGTTCACAATTGGCTCATTGAATGTATTCATCCAGACGTATGGGTTATCTTTATACTTTTGAGCTATTGCTTTTATCATTGGTAGTGAGGCTTGGATCTGGGAACTGTTATATGAGTAGTCTGTGCCAACTGTAACTCGGCAAGTTATCATCACAACAATCTTCTCTTTCCCCTGGGTGTTGACTGTATATTCATTTACTAGTTGATCTAGGCCTGCCATAGTTTCCGCATAGCTTGGACTTGATGTTGGCGCACAATTTATATTTGGTCGAATCGTATTCCATCCCCACGCTCGCACTGAGTCACTTTGATCGTTGGCAGTACCAAAGTAGTTGAATAAGTAGTTGTGCTCTAAATATGGCGCCTGGCGCATACCAACATTCGCCCCCATCGGTAAAAATATTCTGCAGTTAGGGTCAATAATCTGTTTGCCGACGATATAGAATTTATTTTTAGTGCAAACGGCTGAGGGTGCACCAAACTTAACGGCTCCTTGATTTGACGCAGTTACATTAAATATATTTTGTATTCTACCGGTAAGACCACCGCTTTCCGCCTCTAAACTTTGCGTTGAGACAGCTGCTTTAGAAAGCACCAACAGAAGCACTCCTATGAGGATGCTAGCTAGCACGCCCCAAGCAAAATGCACTTTCTGCTGCCACCTAGGATTGAATTTTTTTGCGCGTTTCATTATCCACCCGGAACTGTCAGATTATTGGGCCCCGTATAATCAGTCGTAAACGTCTTAAGCTGTCGACTCGGATAGCCATCTGCAAAACCAAGTACCCCGTTGCTGCAGTTTTGCCCTTTTTGGATACAGCCACGTGTCCAATGCTCCATAACCTGGCTGTTCCAGCCACCATACCAGTCAGCGTGTAAGGTAGTACCGTCTGGTTGAATGGGCTTGCCCGACATCCGATCGGACGACAAATGCCAGCCAGAATAGTTCAGATTGCCCGGGAACTCTATGTGGTAGCTGACTCGCGGCATAATGTACGGGTGAGAAGCGGGGCAAGGATTCCCAGAGTTTGAAGTAAAGTATTTCACATGATCTTTGTGGTTATTGCTTGGAAATCGAGCAAGGTCTTCAGAAGTATCCAAGATAGGCTGCCCACCGGCGCTTACTGCAACACAGGCCGGGAAGTAGATGATGGCCACCAGGTTAATTGGATAGGTATCTCCTGAGGTGTTTGGGTTTGGTGGACACGTGTCGGGAATAGTTTGCCCTTCGTAGGTATATGTCGTGACGCCTGTATAACATTGCCACTGGATTCCATTTTCATTCATAAGTGATGGATCAGTGTTCCCGTTCGCATTTCCTGCGATCATCTTAAGCCCGGCAGGCATAGTCTTAGTCAACGAAGGTGTTCCCTCTGTTTTATAATACATAAGAATATTTTTAGGAATAACGGCTTTGTTGTTTCCATCTAGAACTGCAGGCATCCAGTAGGCTGTCCTGTTGGCTTCGTATCCCGCACAAGACCCACCGCCGGTATTCACCAAACTGTTGTCAGTTGTATTGCCGTTAGCGAGCGTGTTCCCCCAATACATGTGCAGGTGCGCCTTTCCGGGCTGCCCAGGATACACAATGGGATCGTCGTAATTAAAGTGGGAGTATTTGCACCAAAAACGGAATTGTCCTTGGCCGTTGGCCGGGTTATAGCCACCTGGGCTCGTCTCGAAATTACCACGATTCGTTAAATTGGCTGTGACGGTAGCTTCGTTGTCGTTTTTGTACTGGTTAGTTCGAGAATCGAGCGTTGGGTTGATAAGAAAATTGCCGAAATTATTGTTCATATCCATACCAAAATGTATGCCCTGACCTCCAGATGCTGTTGCGCTACTGTGGACGTGAGCGTTGCCAGATCTTGAACCTTGTTCTGCTTCAATGCTGAGCGATGATGAGGCAGCACGAGTGAGAGCCAGTGCGACTATCCCAAAAACAACCAGCGCAAGAGTAGTCCAAGCCGACTTAAGATAGTTTTTAGATATTCTTGATACTAACCTTTTCAAGCACACTCATCCTTAGTTTGTTACTTACAGTATAAAGCACGAGCGGTACTACGGCTATTTTTGCCACAACCGATAAATCTTATGCCAGTCTTCTAGCGAAAGTTCTTGTGGACGACTGTTGGGGTCGAGATCAGCAGCCAGCAGCAGCGTCTCTACCTCCCCTTTTGAAACCCGTAGCCCAGCACTCAAGCTGCTTCGTAGTTTTTTTCGTCGTTGCGAGAATCCAGCCTTTACAAGCTGGAAAAATGTTTTCGGATTAACATCCGTAAACAGGGGCCGTCTTCGAAATTCCAACTTTAATATCTGTGAATCTACTTTTGGCGGCGGCGTAAACAAACGTGCCGGTACCACCATGCCTAGCTCGGCTTTACAGTAATATTGCACAGTCACACTCAGCAGCGACATATCTCCAGCTCGAGCCGCCACCCGCTCCGCAACCTCTTTTTGCACCAATAGCGCCATCTGCTTAGGCGGGTTTTCGGCTTCGCACAGAACCTGTAATAGATTGCTCGTAAGATAATAGGGGATGTTTGCAACAACTTTGTAACCCTTGGGAAGGTGATTAAGGTCAAATCGCAAAATATCAGCGGCAGTCACCTGCAGATTGTCTGCCGTAACAAGCTCTGGCAGCTTTGCCGCTAGCTGGAGGTCAAACTCCACTGCAATAACCTGTCGGGCGCGTTGCACGAGCAGCTGAGTGAGCGTTCCAAGCCCCGGTCCGATTTCTAGCACAATATCGTTGGCATCTAAATCAGCCGCATCGCACATGGCTGCTAACGCTGTTTCGTCAGCTAACCAGTGTTGCCCAAGAGATTTATTTGGAACTATTCCCATGTATCTTCATTCTACCATTGAAGGAATGGCTAGTTCCCTAGTATAAGTGCAACGCCAGAGGTAAACATCAAAAGTATTGTAATTTTCATGATTAGTTCGTCGCCGTGTTTCACTGCCATGTGGCCACCAATTGCGCCACCAATAAAACAAGCAACGCTACTCAGAATAGCAATTTTCCACATAATCAGTCCGCTGGTTAGGACTCCTAAAAACACTGTCGTGTTCAATATAATTTGAGAAAAGCGTTTTGTAAGATTCGCCTCAAGTGCAGTCATACCCATAAAGCTCATCAAAACTAAGTTGAGCAAAATACCAATCCCACCGCTAAAAACACCAACAAGAAAATAAATAACAGCCATCAATGCTACGCCCACATATTTTTGCCACCATACCGGGTGATGCTTCTTTACGCCTATTTTTTTAATGATCACAAAGGGTATCATGCCCAGGATAACTGAACCGATAAGTGTTCTGTAGATATCTTGGTCGAGCGTCTTAATTACGAATGGAACAACAAGACCTATCAAGAATGCCAGCACCATGAGGGGTATTATTTTTCGCTTAGACGCGAGATGCCACTGTTTTTTGAGACCAGCCAGCGAGCCTATGGTGACAGTAAGGCCGCTCAGTTTTCCCGTGGAAACTGATTGTGCCGGAGTGAGGCCAAAGAAAATTCCTAAGGGAGTCATGATAAAACCACCGCCGCCACCACTAATACCACTTAGTATCGAGGTGAAAAATGCAAGCACACAATAAACAGCAAGTTCTGTATTAGTCATTCATTGTATTGTAACAGTTGGTGTTTACCACCAGTGGTTTACGACCCAAAATTCGTAAGCACGGTTCCAGCTACCATAGCGAGTGTTTGCATAATTGGTACACCATTTGAGTTGGGTAACTGGGTTAACCGCCCAGTCCGCACCAGCAGTGGACATCTTTGAGCCGGGCGTGGCCTGGCAGAGTCCATAACCGATATTACTTGTTGGCGCTCCATGATAGGCTGGACAGCCGCCGTATTCACCCTGCCACTTCGTAGGACACCAGCCTGATTCTCGACTAATGATGTAATCGGCTCCTGCATATTGGCTTGGATCAACCCCGGCCGCAACTAACCAATCCTCTTTGCTGCCCGTGAGCAGAACTTTAGTTCCTTTCGATATCACCCTGTTAGTTGGATTTACCGCAACGACTTCCTGAATTAGTTTGCGGCTAACTTCACGTCCGTTCTGAAGTTCAAGCTCGTATGTAACAATTTTTTTGCCGTCGCTTCCGGCTTCTTTGACCTCACTTGCCCCAGCCGCTAGGTTTGGATCATCTACCGTTTTGATAGGGGCAGGAATACTAATTTCTTCGCTTAAGATTTGCTTGCCTAGTCGTACGATAAATATCTGCACATCATTCGTTATTGGGGTATCCCTACTCGGCTGAACTGTGTCCCCCTCTAAGGGTTTGATGCTCTTTTGGTCGAGCAGTTCGCCAACGGTTTTAGCACGCGTCCTTATTGCAATAGCGTTGCCATATAAGTTGATGTTAGCCGGCGTTGCCCGATCTATAACCACCTGCTCGCCAAGTACAATATCTTGACTCAAATCTGGTGCCTTCTCAACCTTAATGCCGTCCTCGGGATAGAGTTCAACACCAGCCTGTACGGCAACCTTGCGCGGTTGACGATGAGCACTCAAAATGGTTTGCCTATGAGACCCATCAACCACTGTAACTGGTCGGGCACGATAGACGCTTACTGTAAGGTTATCTTCCAAAATTGGTGTATCAAGTTTAGGTTCGATTACGTCTTCTGGCACATAACTTAGCTGAAGCCGTTGCAGTAGATCCTTAACCGTGTTGGCTCTTGTTGGTACTGTGCGTTTTTGACCATCAATTGAAATGTGCACTAAGTGCGAATCACTGGCTCCAATTGTCTGGCTGCCAAAAAGCACTAGTCCAATGCTGGACACAAAAAACAATAATAAAAAAGTGGTAACAGGCACAATAAACGGATGACCTTTAATGTGTAGCAGCCGTTTGTGCGTTTTTTTACGGTGACGTCGAAAATGCGCTTGGTAGCGCCGTGAGAGTCTTTTATACCTTTGCATAGCTAGACAGCTTGCGCAGAGAATTACATAAAAGCTACCCCCCACGAAGCCTAGTTTTATTTTAACAGATTGGGTCTATCCTTTAAAGCCGTCAGTAGCAAGTTTGCTTCAAGGCTTAAACTAAGCTCAAAAGTTTGTTCAAGGCTTACCCATTTTGATTCGGTAATTTCTGTTTTGCGACGTTTGTATACTGCCGCGGCCGGCACCAGTAGCACAAATCCATAAAACCGAAACGACTTACCATGGTCGATATAGTTAAATGGTTTATTTGAAATGGCTTTGAGTTGCTGCGGTTTAACCGACAAGTTTAATTCCTCGGACAACTCTCTGCACGCTGCACCAGCCGCATCTTCCCGGGCTCGCACACCACCGCCAGGTAACGACCACTGGTTTTTTCCTAACCAGTTTTTTATAAGCAGAACGTTCCCGTCCGCAATGATCGCAACTCGCGTTCTTGTTGTCCTGCTAATTACAAGTCGAATCAAAGGCGCGGCAACAACAAACAGAGCAAGCCCTATATTCTTATGAAGTTTATTCATAATTTTTCCAGAGGCGCAAAAGCAATGTTGAGCTTTCGGGGTCCTTTTCCTTTGAAGTAAATAACAGCATTATCTCCATCTATTTCCATAACCTGCCCTTCTCCAAACAACTTGTGTCGCACTCCATCTCCTTCACTGAGGTCTTGCACGTACCGCGGCTCATCTGTTTGAGTTTTCTGCAGATGCGAGGAACCGCCACCTGGCAACGATGACTGCAAAGGACCGAAGTTTGTACTGCTACGCCCAAAGCCCGCGGTTTCCTGCAATGCAAAGTCTGCTCCAGGAGAAAACTCCCCGTCTATTTCTGATAAGAATCGAGAAGGAGGATTATGCTGCACCCCGCCGTATAGAACGCGACTCGATGCATAAAACAAGTACAGTTCTTGTTTTGCTCGTGTCATTCCCACATAACAAAGTCGCCGCTCTTCTTCCATCTCCGATTGATCATACAGTGCCCTGGAGTGAGGAAAAATTGTTTCTTCCATTCCCACCATGAACACAACGGGAAATTCCAGACCCTTTGCAGCATGCAGTGTCATAAGCGTAACCACGTCACCCTTAAAGTCGACCCCATCTAGATCACTAATAAGTGCGACCTCCTCCAGAAATCCTTCAAGCCCAAGTTCTTGGTATTCCTGGGCAACGCTCATCAGTTCACGCACGTTCTCGGCACGTGATTCGCCCTGAGCTGATCCGTCGTTTACAAATTCGAGATACTCAATACGGCGCAGCAATGAGTCGATTAGCCCAGAGACAGCGGCGTCTTCCGTAACTGTTCGTAACGATACCAAAATATCATTAAACTCGGCCAACCTCCCTCGCGCCTTAGGTGTAATGACTTCGCACTCTTCAACCTCAGCCAAGGCAGCTTCCAGATTTAAGTGATTGTCGGTGCGCCATGTTAAGAATTTTTGTATAGAAGTAGTCCCTAAACCTCTTGTCGGGATGTTTACTACTCGCTCAAAGCTGACCTGATCTTCCGGTTGAAAAATAAGACGCAGATAGGCAATGATGTCTTTGATTTCTTTTCGATCATAAAACCTTAGACCCCCAACAATACGATAAGGAATTCCATAATGCACGAACGCTTCTTCGATCGATCGGCTTTGAGCATTCGTACGATACAAAACGGCGAAATCTTTATATCGTTTCAGGCCTGCATCAAGGTTGTTTTTTATTCGCCGAACGAGCGCCTCGCCTTCTGCCCGTTCTCCATTGACCTGATTAATTTGTACAGGCATTCCTCCGGTTTCGGCAGTCCATAATTTTTTATCACTACGTTGTGCATTTTTCGAGATGATAGCGTGTGCCGCATCAAGGATTGGCTTAGTACTGCGATAGTTCTGTTCAAGCTTAATGACTGTGCATTCCTTGTGGTCTTTTTCAAAATTCAAAATATTCCTAAAGTCTGCGCCTCGCCATGAGTAAATCGACTGCCAGTCATCACCAACCACTGCAATATTTTGGTGGGCTGCTGTGAGTAGTTTTATAAGTTTGTACTGCGCCGCGTTGGTATCTTGATACTCATCAATCATGATGTACTTAAATTGATTTTGCCATTTCTCGCGGACTTCTTTATGCTGTTGCAGCAAATGAACAGTTTTAGAAATGAGGTCATCAAAATCAAGTGCAGACGCTTCTTTTAAAATTTTTTCGTAGAGGGGGAAAACTTGTGCGGCCGCATGCTGAACGGGCCCATTGGCTGTTTGGCCATACTCTGCCGGAGAGATCATATCGTTTTTTGCACTGCTTATAAGCCCCGACAACACACGTGCCGGAAAACTCTTCTCGTCCAGCATAAGCTGCTTGCTGGCTTGCTTAACCGCGCTCTGACGATCTTGCTCATCAAAGATGACGAATGTTCGGGGCAAACCCATGTGTTCTCCGTCTTGTCGCAGTAAGCGGACACAAATGCTATGAAACGTCCCCATCCAAGGCATAAAACTCCGGTTATCAGCACTCTGACCAAGTAAACTCGCTACTCTTGCACGCATTTCTTTAGCTGCTTTGTTTGTGAACGTAACGGCGAGGATGTTGTAAGGAGTTGCCTTGTTCTCAGCGATAATATGCGCAATTCTGTGTGTCAAGACTTTTGTTTTGCCACTCCCAGCCCCGGCCTGAATAAGCAGCGGTCCTTCGGTCGCCTCTACAGCCCGTTTTTGTTCGGGATTTAAACCCGTAAGTAAGTCGCTCTCCACCAAACTATTTTAACAGCTTACTGCATTAAGTAGGTTACTGCGTAATATCCAATGCCAGCCATTACGCCAAGTCCAACCAATAGCAATAGATGCTTGAGGAGCTTACCTTTTTTTGCTCCTTTTATGTGAACAAAGTAAGTTTTTTCCTCGGTTAACTGTTCCACGGCAGGATCAAGTTCGAGATTCGCCGGACCTTCCAGCGTGTCTTGTTGGTTTATTGGAAGATCATTTTTCTCTGCAAGATCGCTTCCCGTAGGTTCGACCTGTTCTTTAGTATGTTCATGTATTTTTGCTTTGTCAGACGGTCGCATCATGGGATCATCCATAATTGGACGGTTGCTGACGATCACTGGCCGCGAAGACGCATCTGCTGCACTTCTACCGGGGTGAGTCACATCAAAGAACTTATTACCACCAGAGTCAACCACGGCTATCCTCATCGGGTAGGCGCTTCAATCGATATGCAGCATCAACAATGCCAGAAAACTCTTCGTAATTAAGGCTCGCGCCCCCAACTAATAAACCATCGACACCGTCTACTGCCAAAAGGCCCGAAGCCGTTGAGTTGCTAGCGCTTCCTCCGTACAAAACCCTGACACCTTCCGCAACTTTTTTTCCGTACAAGTGTGCAATATTATAGCGAATTGTTTCAACTGCCTCTTTTATTTTTTCCGGTGTTGGAATTTCATGACGGGCATAGTCCGTCCCAGTGCTTAATGCCCAGACAGGCTCATACGCAATTACGACTCGTTCTATCTCTTCTGATGTAACGTTCGCCAGCCCGGTAGTAAGTTGATCGTGTAATACTTGCTTGGTTTCGCGAGCATTACGCTCGTGCTTAGTTTCACCAACACATAAAATTGGTGAAATATCGTTGCGCAAAGCAGCGGCTACCTTATCACGCACCGCTTCCAGACCTTCATTAAATTTATAGCGGCGATCGGAATGGCCGACTATCACATAGTGCACCAAGTCCTGTAGCATCGTAAACGAAACCTCTCCTGTAAAGGGGCCGCTGTCCTGAAAGTAGGCATTTTGAGCGGCTAAACGAAATTTACGCCGATCAATCTGTAAGCTAAGCGGCTGAAGCGTAAGCATGCTTGGAGCAAGTACCACTTCCACATCTCGATGAATACGGATTCGTTCACTCAAGCGATGCACCAGTAAACTAGCCCCTTGAACGTCCAGGTTCATCTTCCAGTTACCGACAATAAGAGTTCGTTTATCAATCATGGCATTTTGCTTATGTTTACATTGTACAGTATCATTTCGCTGCCTTACCCTTGTCTAGTAAGCATTCCACGCCAGGTAGTTTTTTGCCCGCCATAAGCTCTAAGCTAGCCCCTCCACCAGTTGAAACATGGTCAAAATTAGCCGTTAGCTTTCGCGATTCAATATAGCCCACCGTATCTCCACCTCCAACAAGGCTAAATGGCCGATGACCATATTCACCCAATATTGCGCCTACCAGCATCTCTGTTCCGTGCGAGAAAGGTCCCGTTGGTCCATGCACCGCAGGTGTTTCGGTTACGCCCATAGAGCCATTCCATACAACTGTGTTAGCCAGTTGCATGCTCCCGGATATAAACGCACCCGAAAAAGGACCAATGTCTAGAATTAACTCATCGTGAAGAATTTTGCTTGCGCGCATAGGTGGTTTGCCCGGGTAGTTCTCGATGTCGGCAATAACATGTGCATCCCAGTCTACGATCCTCGTTTTAGCCGTTTTATCTACACCATCTGCTACTACGCCATCCTGCGGCAGGTAAAAAACAAAGTGACGCTTTTTTGCTTCTGCTTTGGCGCTGGCGATAATTTGTCGTGCTAACGGCTTATCATCTTCGTCTGTTTTACTTTCGCCAATCTCGATTCCCTCAGCACTCAAGAAAGTATTTGCCATTGCACCGCCAACCACCAAAACGTCGGCAATTTTGATAAATTTACTCAAAACTTCAATCTTGTCGGCAATTTTGGCACCACCAACAACAGCCATAAGAGGGCGCACGGGTTTCTCCATGACGTTCGTAATCGTATCTACTTCTCGTTCAAGCAACAAACCCGCAACGCTCGGCAAGAATTTAGTAATAGCACTCGTACTCGCGTGGGTCCTATGTACAACCCCAAACCCATCTTGCACAAATACATCCCCTAAATTCGCTATTTGTTTTGCGAACTCGCTATCATTAGCCTCTTCTTCAGCGTGATAGCGCAGGTTTTCGAGAAGCAATATTTCTTTGGGCCTTAGTGCTGCAACTGCTTTTTCCGCCTCGGGCCCCACACAGTCACGCGCAAAGCTTACCGTACTGTCCAGCATATCAGTTAAGCGTTTTGCAACCGGCCACAGACTAGCTTTGGTATCGTGTGAATCTTTGGGGCGTCCCAGATGACTGATAATTATAATTTTGCAATTTTGTTTTTGGAGGTATTGGATAGTCGGCAGCGATTGTTGCATGCGGTAGTCATCGGTAATCTTGCCGTCGTCACCTACAGGCACATTGTAATCGGCACGCAAAATAACAGTTTTACCTTTAAGGTCGATGTCTTTTATGGTCTTCTTTGTAAAGCTCATCCCACCGTTTCTTTCCTAAAGCACCCGCACTTTAATTGTGTCGGTTGTTCCAACAACTCCAGGATACTTACCGGATACAGTAACAACCGTTTCGCCTTTTTTGAGAACTTTATTTTGTAACAGCCAGTTGGTTAGCTTTGTAGCTGCCAACTTTTCGGCAGGGCGTAAGTAGCTCTTAGTTCCATACACCAGAGCAAGCTGTTGCGAAACACGACGAATCGACGTCACAGCAATTAATGGAATTGGCGAACGATGCGTCACCACTTGTAATGCAGTTTCGCCAGATGTTGTCTCTGCCACAATAGCACTTGCTTCAATGGTTTGTGCGAGTTTAATTACAGCATTTGATATCGCCCGCTGCTTGGTTGCACCCGACGGCGCATCAAAAGAAACATGCACCGGATTATGATCCTGTACGTACAAAATTACCCGCTTCATGGTTGTAACTGCTTCTATCGGGTATCGCCCCGTTGTCGTCTCATCACTCAGCATCACGCAATCAGCTCCTAGAATCACCGCCGCAGCAATATCGCTTACCTCTGCCCGAGTCGGCTCTGGCTCTTCGGTCATGCTGGCTAGCATTTGGGTAGCAACAATAGTCGGCGTTGCATAGCGCACGCCAAGCCCAATAATCTTCCGCTGCATAACGGGCACGCTTTCTGGCAACGTTTCAATAGCTAGGTCGCCCCGCGCAACCATAACCATGTCGGACTCTTTTACAATGTCCTCAATATCTTCTGTCGCTGCCTTGGTCTCAATTTTGGCAATAATTTTGGCAGTGCTTCCTAGATTTCTTAAAACAGTACGTAATTTAATAACGTCGCTACTGTGCTGCACAAAACTGAGCGCAACATAGTCGATATCCTGCGTTGAGCCAAACGTCAGATCTTTGCGATCTTTTGTGGTAATGATGTCGCCTTCTAAATCAGTGTCAGGTAAATTTATGCCCTTTCGGCTAACTAGCACGCCGTCATTTTCAACTCTGGCGTACACTAGCCCCGACTGTACGCTTGTAATAGTTGTGCGGATTCGTCCATCAAATAAAAATAATCGCTCACCACGCCGAACTTTCTTAGCAAGGTCATATTGAGTGGGAAGCACACCTGTTGCAGTGTAGTCGGAATTGTACCCAAAGCGAATAGTTTGTCCAGCCTGCACCGTGACAACCCCCTCTATCTCTCCAAGACGAATTTTTGGTCCAGCAAGATCTTGGATGATCGCGACCGGTTTGCCATATTCTTTGCTTGCCTTACGGATCCACTTTATCTGTTGTTCTGCGTCTTCGTGGGTAGCGTGGCTAAAATTAAGTCGAAAACCATTCGCGCCCGACTTGATCAATGCCAAAATAGCTTCGTAGCTGTTCGTAGCAGGTCCAAGGGTAACAATAATCTTGGTCCGTTTAAACTTAGAGATCGGAACATTGGGAACAACACTGGTGACATCCATTACACTAAGTTTACGTGCTAATGCTTATTTTTTCCAGCCGCGTATCTTTATACTAATTTACATCTGTTTACTATAAAACTATAATAGATGGTAATGCTTGAACAAATGATCAAGAGTGTTCGTAACAATTGGGCACGTAAGATTAAAAAAAACTCTCAAAGTCTAATACTTATTGCTATTACCGTACTACTTGGTGTTGCATCCGTAATACTGAGTAAAGCAACGACATCTTCGGTGAGTATCGAACCAGAAAACGGCACGAAGTGTAGTCCCAACCTTCAAAAATCGGGCATTACAGGTGCCTCAAATAATAGTCATGTTAAGTTTGCTACGAATGTTTGCGCGAGCACAGGAGCCGGTGGTGAAGATGTCCGAGGTGTCATGGGAGAACTTGCAGAGTATCCATCGGCAGCCGGGCTCGTGAATCAGTGGCTCCAACCCTGGAGTCCAGCCGACCCACCGAACGGCGAAGGGGCATTCCGCTTCCAATGCAAGCCCAGCCATCTAATATATGACGACCCAATCGTAAACCCAGGGCAGCCCGGGGCATCTCATTTGCATCTGTTTTATGGCAACGAAACCGCTAACGGCAATTCCACCTATGAATCTTTAAGAAAGAATGGTACGGGCACATGCGAAGGAGGCGCTATAAACCGAAGCGCCTACTGGATACCAGCTCTGATCAATGGGTCAAATAAGGTCATTCTGCCCGACTACACTCAGGTTTATTATAAGGTTAGACAATCCGAGATTCCGAAGTTAAGCTATATCCCAAGAGGACTCCGATATATCGCCGGTAACCCTATGAACTCCGGGGCAACCGAAGCGCAGGTATACGGTCCATACAACCCCGATGTGCCAGGTAATTACTATCAAAGTCCGATATGGAAGTGTTACGATAGCGCCGGCGCACAAAGGAATCAGTCCGACAGGATACCCCAGTGCCAGGATGGGGACAGCCTATACGCTGCGGTGCCATTTCCGTTCTGTTGGAACAAAGATAAGATAATTGACAGCAATAACCATAGAACACATGTTGTTTTTCCAGACAACTACGAGAACATTTGCCCGGCCTCTCACCCATTTCATATACCCGAATTTACTATCATTACAAAATGGAGCATACGGACTGGTGATGCTGCCCAGATGGGAAACTGGTACCTTTCATCTGATCGACACGGAGCTATGACCTACCCTAACGGCAAATCTCTGCATGCCGACTGGTTTGGTGCGTGGGACGACGTAATTATGAAACGATGGATCGACAACTGTCTCAAAGGATACCAGAATGCTAACAATGCGAATATGTGTGATGGTCAGGCAGGAAAGCGCCCGAGCGTTCCTGTGAATGGCAGTCTCGTGCCGTGGTACGAGAACCACCCGAATCGACTCGTGGACGTGCCCGCCCACCCGTAGAAGCCACCGGCATGTCCTTAGACGTAACAACGGAAGAAGAAATTTTGCCGCATACATAGTGCTTCTGCGAGTTTGAGTAAATCGCATACAGTACTCTATGTGGTTTAATAAAAAAATGTCCTCTACAGATCAAGCAAGTCCGAGCCAGTGTGAAATCAACAATTTAATCCCAGAAAAAGTGCCTGAGGTCTCTCGTTATTCACTGCAGTTTTTGTTTGAATATTTAAAAATCAGAGAGCGGATGCATGCGGTAAGTTTTGGAGCGTATATTATACGCAACGCTGGCTACGAGACATTTGAGGCTTGTGAGCAACACATGTTTTACAACGGTAAACCCGCAAAACGAGGAAAAGGTCAGATTACTCGTTCCAGCCGCCTTCATACAGACGACAGCCTGACCGGCTTCCCGGTAACAGCACACTACACTGAAGGTGGGCCACTCGTTGGTGTTTTTTTGGTGGATGCTCAACTTGCTAACTATAAATCACATCCTACTGCCCAAGAAGTGCACCGTGGCAAATATGATGTGAATGCATTTGCGGTTCCGCCAACCCGCGTGATGAGCGTAGAGATTCGTAATACCGATTTAATCATTTTTGACCCCTCACAACTTCATGCGTTTGAAGTGAACACGGGAGCAGAGAGAGTATCAGAAATAATCTATCGCCAATAACGTCGATGTATTGAAGAACCCTTGCTCAAAATAATAACTCTAACCAATGAATGCTTGGGTCTTCTTTACGATGTCTGCAAGGCTTGTGTTTGACTTAACAATGTAGTCGATAGCGCCACTCATCTTAAAGTCTAGTTCGCGCGAGGGCGAGTCAAGATTTTGAAATGGCATATTGCTATCTTGTTAGTGGGTTATTTTTACCTTCGATTTATCTCATTAATTTCTATACGCTTTTCTCAAATCAGTTAATTCAGGATGGCGAACTTTGGTATATAGCGTTTCGCTTACCCGCACTATTAACTACCTTGTGGTTCTTTGGATATCTCAGTCGAGGGCAGCTAACATCACGTGTATGGACTGGGCTTTTCCCGGTGTACGCAAAGGCCGCATTCATAGCCTTACTTTTCAGAAAGAAGATTCCGCGCTATAAAGTTACGCCAAAAGTTGACATGGGTCAAAGAGAAATCTTGCTTGTAACACCTCAGCTTGTTTTTATTGGAGTGGGTATCGCTGGCATGGTTTATAATCTTTTGAACTACGGACCTTCTCTTATATTTGGTTTCTCAGGTTTTTGGACATGCATTATGATCTATTGGATAGCACCAATCACACAAAAATCACTTAAGCTCGGAAAATACAGAAAAGAACACTTAAAAGGAATCTATACGACTCGCGCAACAGCCTGAACACTTTGCAGTGAACATCTTAGGTTGGTGACCCTAGAGAATTAGACGGGGACTTTGATCTGAAAAATAAGTGATAGAGTATCGTGGCAGAGCTCAACAGTTATACTATACCTTAGCTCTTGGCCACCACATACTTACGGTTGTACCCTTACCCAAAGCACTTTTTACCGATATATCACCCCCTAAGAAGTCCATAATGAGCTTGTTGAGATACAGATCTATACCAAGACCTTCGTGATTCATGCGGAGAGCATCATCCCCGTCAGCTTTGGTAAAAGGCTCAAACATATGTGTTAATTGGTCTTTATCAACACCTTTGCCGTGATCATGAATTGCAATCCCTTCGAAACCAGGCTTGGATAGAAGTTCCAACTCTATCGTGCCGCCCTCTGGGCTGAAGGCAATAGCATTATCAAGCACGGTGCCAATAACCTGGTGACTGAGCTTGTCATCGCCAGGAATAGTTAGGTTGGTAGCAACGGGTTTATCCAGGGTTGCTCGCTTTGCATCTAGCATGGCTTGCTCGCTGTCAGTCAAATCCTTCAGTATTGAGTCGACTTTTGATACCGCGCCGATTGGCGATAGTGAGCTCAGTTGATTAGTTTCAGCTGCATTGAGCAGCTGGAAAGAATTTATGATCGATCGAAGCCGATTCGAACCCTCCCTGAGCGTGTTGATAGCGGCAAAGTTATTAACGGTTAGGTCGTCAAGGGCATCCTGCAGTTTCACTACATCATTCTCGAGTGTTTGGACTGTTTTACCCATGAGCTTACTGCGAGCAGCCGTCAAGGCTTTGGCTTGTTCTGCCATCAACGCTTCTGCTGTCTTAACCTTGCGCTTCATGCCACGGAGCCCGCCGAAAGCCCAGTAGAGAGCATAGGCTACTAGCCCAAAAAGCACCACTTGAGTCAGATAGGTGGTAGTCCCAACACTGAGATGACGAAAGCCCACAGCAACATAGTTTGCCAACCCCAGGAACCCGGCCAGAAACACCGCAGTAATCCAAAAACCAAGCGAGCGCATAACGCGCACTGGCGCGTCAGCCGGCCACTCAATACCACGAAGAGTTTGACTCGATTCAATCTCATCCATAATGGCCGCAACTTTCATCTGCATATTTTTTACAAGCTTAGCAATCTTTTCTACCGCTGCTGCATTGGTGGATGAGATATTAGCGTCCTTAGCCACAGCAGCGCCAAGACTTTTTGCGGCAGTGGTTTTTGGAGTATTCAACATCAGAAGCTCTACACCCCCCATAAGTAAAGTTACCGGAGCCCTTAGATAGTTTGCAGCCAAATGCCAAAAGGTATCGCGTTGCTGAGCCAGCGAGCGCTGCTTTGTAATAAGACTTCGCAGAATCTGCAGCCTGCGAGCTTGCCGACGAGTCTCTAGCGCCATGATACCGGTGCCAGCAATGGTCCCGATGAACAACACAAACGGAAAAGCTCGGACAACCGGTTCGGGCAGGGAACGAAGTAACTCACGAACTTTGTCGGCAATCTTTTCGAACGCGTTGCGATTATCCGTAGACGAAGAAGTAGGGTTACCAAATGCACGCTCTACAACTTTAGTAACCGTAGTCGCGTCTTGCTTAATAGGCTCACCATTCGTTGCGGCAGGACCACCACCGGAGCCAGAGCCCCCTCCTGTTGTAAGATACTGAGCAGGAATTTCCGAAACCGTCTGCGTAACACTTTGGCCAAACACAGGTAGCGTACTGGTAGTTTGCCAGATATTGGTGAAGTCCCAGCTGTTCAGTGGTGGGTTAGTGGTGTTATTGAAGAAGTAGTTCGGCTCACCAAGCACCACATTACATGAGCTTAAACTGTATGAATCACAATTCGTGATACTCGCTTGATCGGCATCAAAGTAACTACTGGTAAGATCCGCCGCAAGGGGTGAGCCAAAAGAATCAACACTAGCACCAACTATCCCACCTTTGCCGGTAAAAACACTGCCTGAATCGGCGAGGTCAAGATAGGAAAAGCTATTTCGGATAGTCATACCCTGCCCAACGGATACAGCCACAATACCGGCGGCAACATTCATAGGTGTATACGTGTCTGAAAGCTGCATGACGCCATCGGCATACACATTTTCCATAGTGACATAGGCGTTCGTTGAGCCCCCATTAAATATAAATCCAATCGCCCCACCGCGTGCCACGGTTCCCGATACATCATCAAGACTATTTACAGAATAATTATCCTTTATGTTCAGGTTGACATCCGAGCTACTGTTGTTGATTTGTCCCACTAATCCACCGTAACTCTCAGTAATCCCGGGTAAATCCACAGTATCAACCAATGTCATTATTCCGTCATACGAGCTTTTCGTTAAGGTGTAGGTCCCTGGGTTATTGATAATGATCGCGCCCGCAATGCCGCCATACGACATAAAGGAACCTTCTGCTACACCACCGCTAATTTGGATATTGGTTATAGATGATTCACCCGCATTAGCTACCAGGCTACCACCACCGCAAATGGAATAGCATAGCTGTGTCATGCCAATAATGCGCACGTCTTGTATGCGAGCTCTATATGTAATAGCAAAGAGTGCACTGGCAATCGAAACACCAGTGCTGTCTATGTATACATCCGAGATTGCATAGTTGTTTCCAGCAAAGACACCCGAAAACGATTCGATAGTCTGAAAGTCTGGCGAAATGTAGCCGATTGGGTCAAATCCAGCCCCACTATTCCAGTTTATTGTGTCCGAGCAATCAATGTCATTGCCAAGTTCATAATTATCCCTGAGTGCCAGATCTATATCCTGGAGTTGTTGGCAATTTGTTATCAGGGTAAAGCCTTCTCGCGCAGTACGACCAGATACCGTATCACTAACCGCGTAGTAGCCTTTGTCTATCTGAACAACAAACATAAAATCGTACTGTGTTCCTGGCTCGAGACCATCTATTGAACTTGGGATATCGCCAAACCCGTCGAAGGACTGACCAGTCGATTGCCACTCTGTATCGGACGATTTCTTGTATAGCAGATCGTGTGCTCTATATGAATTTCCAGGAGGAGTATAGTCTCCATATTGAGCTACAACATTAATAGATGTAGTGCTTATCACCTGGGTGGAAAGTTGGTACGGCGCATCAGGATAAAGTGCTGAAGGACCAGGCACTCCAGGAGTACACCCTGTGCAACCCGTATCCCAGCCGACAGTAAAGTCCCACATATCCATGGGTGGATTTGTCGGCTGATTAAAGAAATAGTTTGGATCGGGCAAACCAGACGTGTTTACTGCTGTACACGAAGCACCCCCACCTCCATCACAGGACGCGCTCATACCAAACCTCGTCTCGTCATAGTAACTTCCAGCCACACCCTCTCCGGTCGCGTTTGACCCAATCATAGTGCCAACGTTTTGCGTACTAGCACCGCATTCCACACCACTACACGTAGCGCTTACGCTTCCCATGGTAAATGAGGACGTAATCTGGGTATGGTTACTGTAGCCGATGAGCCCACCGATATCCCAGTTTTGCCAATCGCCAGCTGTATAGTTCATGGTAATACTGCCATTGGTGTATGAATTGGTAACCGCCGAGTCATACGCCGAACCAACGATACCCCCGATTTGTCGTGGTTCGTCCGCATTGATACTTTGCGAGTCGGCCACTATACCGACCCCTGACCAACTGTCTCGTATCGTACCGCCATTAGATTTTCCAGCGATACCTCCAATCGAAACCATTTGTGACGGACAGTTTATTGCTGAGATGCTCCCCCCAGATGCAACGTATGAACGCGTAACCACCCCGTTGAACGACCCCACCATGCCACCCACAAGTACCCGATGATTATCGGTTGTGCTGCAGGGAATATCTATGTCAAGAGTATTCATGCGCACAGTATCGATCGTGCTTGCGCCGGAAGCACCGCCGGCTAAACCACCTACGAAACTGTTGCCACCACTGTTAGGTTCTGGACCCACAATAGTCGTAGTATCAAAGTAAGTATTTAGTATTTTGGCACCTGATCCAAGTTGTTCAAAGATACCAACACGGCTGCGCACAACCGAGGAGTAGTCCATATACATTCCACTGACAGTGTGGCTTCTACCGTCAAGATGCCCTGTGAATTCACGCAGCACGTTGTTATCGTCCCAGCCTATTGGACGAAATCCTTCGCCCCCATGCCAGTTGACGGTATCAGAGCAGTTAATGTCGTTTTGCAATCGGTAATATGCAGTCAAATCCTCATTAATTGCTTGGAAATCATCACATGTTTCCACCAGATATGGCACTCCAAGCATCCCTTGCCCCGCCATACCATTTGGACCAGCTGCTTCCACGGGTCGAGCCGGCAGTGTACCAACAATCAAAGACACAGCTATCATTAAAGCCACGCCAGCCGCTGTTACCCTCTTTAAAGTCTGTTTTATTACACTTAGCATATTAGTACCAACAACCTACCCTACGCAAAGACAGTAATTTCAGCGCCACGAGTCAGTCAGCTTGCCTGCAACAACACTACCCCTGCTTACGCTTATTATAAGCCGAAAGTCGAACCGTATGCTAGTGTTTTACGCTAACTACAGCACGAACCGTTTCGACAATAATTCCAGGGCTGGAGTTGGCCTTAACAATGTGTTGAATAACACCAAGGTTTTCCATTGCTTTTACGGTATCGGGGTCGTTCATGTTAGTCAGTGCAATGACCTTGAGTTTGTCGCCCACCGGCAGCTTGCGGATGTGCTGCAAGGTTTCTAATCCAGACATTTTAGGCATCATCATATCAAGAAGAATCACATCTGGCTGATAGGTTTTAAGAAGTTCTAAGCCTTCTTGGCCATTATTGGCAATCTTAACCGTAAAACCACCCTCCATATCAAAACGCTGTTTGTACATAGTCGATATAGCTATGTCATCCTCAATAAGTGCTACATCAATAGTCTGTTGCGATCCTGCCCTTTTAGCAATCGTTCCTCTCATGTTTTGTATTGTAGTTGTTCCCATAGTGTTTTGTCACGATTTCTTGCAGGCTACAAAAACAAAGTCCGCTTTAAGTAGGCTTCTCAAATTGGTGACCTCAAGGGGAATAAGGCCTACGCCTTGCGACTGCGGATCATGCTCGATACAAGCATCTGTGCGTGCTCCTTGTCTTCGAACCGGTGTTCGCTTCCAATCCGCATTGCGGATTGACCAGTAAAAAAGCCCGTCCTATCGACGGGCGCTTTTACTGGTGAGCCCAAGGGGATTTAGATGGAACACTTTGATCTGTAAATTGGAATCCTTAGATAAAAAACTGGAAAAACTAGGCATCGTGGAAGTCGACGGGCAGATGGTCTATTTGCAAGGCGAGGAGGTTCGAAATGTTTAGTTTTCGACGACCTAAGCCAGATGATCTCTTATCTTCACAGCTCTTTGATGAAAAATGCTTCTATACAGCGTTTAGCAAGGATCTGAGGCACTGCAAGAAACAAGTTGTTATAGAGAGTCCCTACATGACAAATGCCCGTGTGGACATGCTAAAGCCGATCTTAAAGAAACTAGTAAAACGAGGGGTAAAAGTACGTATTAACACCCGCTTTCCTGAGCATCACGATAGCTTACTAAGAATTCAGTCCTATCAGGCTACAAAAACTCTTAAATCCATCGGTGTTCAAGTATGGTATTTTCACGACTACCACCACCGCAAAATTGCTGTGCTAGATGGCCAGATTCTTTACGAAGGTAGTTTGAATATTCTTTCTCAGAACCGAAGCCGTGAGATCATGCGTCGAATCGAGTCGGTTGAACTTACAAGACAAATGATGAGTTTCCTGGGGATGAAAAGGTTTTATTGGTAGAATGGAGCTAACCATGAAAGATGATTATCAAATCAACGAAAAAGATATCGAAACTGTTATTCGGTATCTAGAAATACACGATCCTAAAAATGCTGATCGTGACTATGCAATCCAGTTCTTAGAATCCTTACAGGCTACTGCTGGTGAATTAGTTCGATCCGCTGAAGGTCTTACTTCCGAAGATATTCAAAAAGCTCTTCAAAACAAAGAAGATTAATTAAAAGGGCAACACCTTTGAAGAATGCGCCCCAACGGCCTTGAGTATCTTTTTAAGTGTCATAAGTGAGGATATTGCCTCACCACGTTCAATCTTTGCGTAATAATTGACGTTAATATCTGCCTTTTCAGCAACTTCAAGTTGAGTAAGCCTTGCTGCTGCACGGGCTTCCTTAATATTCTTCCCAATTACTTTTTGAGTCTGTTGGTCGGTCATTAATGTATTACTATACAACCTATGTGGACTTAGGTCAATTTTGACGGACTATCTATAAATGGGTACAAGGAGCTTCGTCGCTTTGTAGACTTTTTCTTCATAGTTTTTGTTTTAGTTTTCACAATTACATTATATCAAGTAAACGCAAGCAGCTTAAACAGGGATCGGGAACGAAGTCAGGAACTTTTCAAGCTGATTCGGATTTTTCGCTAGATCAACTTCTATCCAGTTGTCTGAAGCATTGTTCTTAGCCAGATCAAGTTTCTCCTCATGAAAAAGATCATCATCAAACCATAGGAAGGGCTGTGAAAAATCAATTGCTCGGGTCTTTGCCAAGTCCCATGTTGTTGGTTTGATAAGCTTCATGAGCTGCACTACGTCATCGTCAAACAGATGCCCAATATGCTGAATGGGTACGTTAGGATCGCCCTGACAGTGTGTTGTTAGCCAATATGTTGAGTCGGGGTACTTCTCTAGAATATATCGCAAGAATTCATTTGCATGATTCGCAGGATTTAGATCATTCGCCAGAAGAACGCCGTCAATGTCTAGATAAATGTTCATTTTTTATCCTTTGATTTGAGATACTCCTGATCTAGCTTCTCAATCTTGTCCCAATATTCTTTTGCAGCTTTGGCTTGCTCGGGCGTTTTATAGACAACCATATGCTGATTGCTTCGAGGATCAAACAAAACCCACTTGGTATATTCTAAAAAGTCGTCATGGTAATCTTCCATCACTTTTAGGCCACCAAGCTTTTTCTCGAGGGCATAGATAACTTCACGATTTTTCAAAGTAGGCAGAGGTTTTTCGTTTTTGTCTCTGTCTAATTTAGGTATGTTCATGTTCCTATATGACAAATCTCTCCCAGTTCTTGTCACCTGGATCTTTATTGTACTTGTCACCAGTAAATACAAAGAACCCTGAAGACCTGGTATCTACAATGCCACCTATCATTTTCTGTTCTTTGTGCGAATTCTTTTTTAGATACATCCGAAGAGCGTCTGATTTCTCTGCCGTATCATCCATCTGAACAGTAATACCCCTTTTTGTGTCATATATACCCAAATCACCGTTTTTGTATTTTATTAAGAAGTCTGGGTAGAAAGTGTCATCTCGTTTGTTAAGCTCGCTAAAGTACGGGATACCCAGGTAAGATTCTTTATTTGCTCCGTTTCTATACCACCATAGGATCTCTTTTGAAGACTTTAGCATCTCCATGAAATCTTTTTCAGGCTCGCTTGGTTTTGGCTCAATAAACAGTGGTTGCATTAGAGAGTTTGCACAAGTAACTTCGGTGTAGTTATCGCTGAGGTACTCATGTACTGGGGGGTTCCATTTTGGTGTATCTTTTCGCTTTCGTCTAAGGGCTTTTTGCTCTTCATCTACAACGCGAAAACGATGTTTAGCATCCTCGATAATTTGTTTGAATATTTTGATGTTTTTATCTGAGCAAACAACTATACGCTGGATGTCTATGCGACTCTTTTGTTTGAAACCAAGATAGCTGTCAAACCAATTATAAAGTGCTTGCTGAACTTTTGTATGTGATCGTACTGGTGCATAAGGCAAGGAAGCTGTTTTGGCAAAAATCGTAAATAGCAACTTAATATCAGCTTCAGAAACACTGATTTGTAGGTCACCCGCACCGACAATTTCTGCTGCAATCGCTTTATCCAAGTCTTCAATAATTGCATCTACGAGAACTGGCCTAGTTAACTCATTAGGCTCTAGCTCTAAATGCACATCGGCCTTGCGCAATGCCTCGCTTGCCATATCACCTTGTTTTATCCCAAAATATACGTTTGCAGCCTTGTAAAAGCATTTATGATAAGCGGCCGTTAGATCGCCGTAATCAATTCTGCTATGGTACACGCTTGGGATATCTAAAGGCTCAAAGTCATCAGAACGAACACTATGTTTTGTTTTGAAGTAGCCCCTATCAGTTTTGTTATCGGCAATATTCACTCGATCCAAATTAGTGTATACGTACGCCCGGTCAATTTCCTCGATACCATAATGTGCAGCTTCTGGCATGCGTAGGATTCTACCAACGGTTTGAACTTCAAAAGTTACGCTTTTAATATCCCTAAACATTACAAGTATTTGAGCACGCGGACAGTCCCAACCTAGAGCAATTGCTTGTTTGAAAATTAATACGTCAACTTCGTTATCATTATTCGACAATCCCTCTATGTTTGCCTTTTCGTTACTTAGCCATATTGCAAGTCTGCCATTCTCAACATTAATGCCATACTGCTTATTTAAGTAATTAGTTAAAAACTCCTTCTTTGTTTCATCGAGAGCACTCATACTTGATTGCTCGCTGGGTAACTGAATCAGTACTAGAGGTCTCACGCCAGACTTTTGTTTGGAATATTCTTTTTGAAGTTCTGTTTGCTTTGCCAGAGCAGCGTCAACAATCAGCTCGTCTTTAGCACCAAAAAGTTTAGCTTGTTTGTCGAGAGATTCGTTAATAACAACACTGGATTTGATCATGCCTTCAGCAACAACATCTTCGAAGTTTACTACTACGTATCCTTTTTCAAGGTTTACTACTTCATCTGGTGTTGGCGTTATTTTTGGCGTAGCAGAAACTTCAATTGTAAGCTTCGGGCCAATAATCGTTTGAACAAATTCCTGTGTATCGTTTGACCAGTAATGATAATGGCTTTCATCAACAATTAAAATGATTTCTTTCCCATTATCTTTAGTATTTGAAATAAACTTTTGCAGCGTTCGATCGCTTTCTTGATCACGCATGTAGGAGTTGATATATTCACCAGTTTTTCTATCTTTTTTTGTAAGGCTATGCCAGTTTACAAAAACTATTTCGTTTGCTGCTAATTCCATATTTTGTACGTCATCTAAATATGAAAGTCTGTATTTGCTGTCATGAAGGTAACTTTGCAGTTTATCGTAACTTTGTTCGTGCAAGTTGTTTCCGCTTATCCAAAGAAAAGCATAGGAGGCACCTAATGGCTCTTTCCCGAGCTGATCAAGAAAGTCAGCCACCATGATTGTTTTACCTGAACCCGTTGGCGCCTTAAATACACTAACCCGACCCCCGTCTTTTGCAAGCAATTGCTTTGATTGATTTAAAAGGGTGTCAACTGCCTTTTTCTGATAATTCTTTAATTCCATTCGGGACGCTCCTTAAAAATCTTTCTATATACATCCAGTATTGACTCAGGTATTGGGCATAACTTGTGGGGCTGAGAGACGTCTGCAAAATCGTCATCATAAGTATCGTTTGTAAGAGTAAAGACGTAAAAGCTTATTGACTTATTGCTAAGAGATTTAAGTGTTTCCTTCAGATCCTGGATCATATCAATATCGAAGAGAATAGCCGTATAGTGATTCGAATTCTCGAATACTTTATATCCAGGCTTATCTATAACAGTAGTATAGGTGCCTTCTCGCACACAAAGCATATCAGAAGAGCGACGTACAAGCTGGTACCTAGTGTCATCTGTCACTGTTGATTTTGTCACGAAAGAAGTTCTAAAGTAACGAATATTAGCTGGGATGCCTTTAGTGGAATCATAGCCGTCAATTACTTTTTTGATACGAGGATAAGTTACTTCTTCTGCTATCTTATTCTCGTTATTTGTACAGAGAATAAAACTTCTGTTACCACCATCTTCTTGATTCATTCTTAAGATTGCATGTCCAGTTGTTCCTGATCCGGCAAAATAATCAAGTACGATCGCATCCTTCTTCGAACTACAGACCCTAATACAATCTTGAACAGCGTAAAGTGATTTAGGGAAATCAAATATGTGGCTTTTACTAAACATCTTTGTTAGAAGATTGGTACCATGAGAACCAGCAGCATACTGTGGTTTATCCCAAAGCGTGTTTGGCAAAGATCCCTCAGATGGGTAGTTTCTTCTGTAGACTTCGAACTTTCCTGAAGTTGTTTTTCTTACTCGTAAGTGAGTAGGATTTGCTAGCACTCGCTCATAGCCCCATTTCCATACTCGTTCATTCTTTAGGTTATCAACCGGCCAAAGCTCGACTTCATTATCGGCAGGGGCTTCTTTAACTTTCCATGCTTTTTTATCATCTTCCCACTCCATTTTTGGTAATCGTATATTCTTTCCGGAAATATAAAGCGGGTAGAATTGTTTGGGTCGGTCTTGGCGACTTGAGTCAGACCCAGTTTTTCTAAAGTTTTCCCATAAGTAATTTTGTCCCTTCTCGTCTATTTCAGGGTATCTATCCATTTGCTTTTCAGATCTAGGCAATCTACCAACACGTGATTTAATCGATCTACCGTAGAATAAAGCATACTCATGATTAATAGAGAACCCTTTTACGGTTGACCGTCCTTGAGGATTATTTCTAATCACAGCGGTTCCTAACCTACATTGTTCACCAAATATCTCGTCCATCAACATTACCAGCCTTGGAAATTCATAATCATCAATCGTTACACAAATCATTCCGTCAGGAGCAAGCAAACTTCTTGATAAACGTAACCTGTGTTCCATGAATGAGATCCATTTGGTGTGCCGGTATGGGTCTTCAGAATCTACATAGTTATTATTGTATGTCCAATCCTTAGCCCCAGTATTGTAAGGGGGGTCAATATAGATCGCATCAATTTTCCCACCGTGAGTGTAGTTAAGTACTGATAGAGCGTGGTAGTTGTCACCCTCAATTATAAGATCAGTGGCAAGTTCTTCGTTTTTTGATACAGCACGATCTTCTACCTCTTCAAGAACTGGTAGCTCCAGTTGACACTGCTTGACCACATCTTCGAGCTTATTTTCCCAAACGAGGCCAAACCTTTTTCGTCGCTTAAGGTGCTTTACAGCCTCAATTAGCTCCTCTTTTGTGTATTCTTCAAGTTTTTTAGACATTAAGTGTGGATCCTATGATTTTCTGCATGTGTAAATATTATAGCTTCAGCATCCTAATAACCCAAACAGATCTAAAATTGATGTATTGTCGAAGTTATTGTTGAGTAATACAATTGATAGTAATAATGACTAAATCAAAAAACTTCGTATTTGACGGTGGTGCTGCAACTTTTCTGGGAACAAACATCCTTGCATTTCTAATCACAGTTCTCACACTTGGAATAGCTTATCCATATGCACTAGTTCTCAAGCAACGCTGGAAAGCTAAGCACACCTATGTTCGCGGATATCGACTTAAATTTACTGGAACGGGAATTGGTCTATTTGGAAACTGGATCAAGTGGTTTTTCTTGTGCATTATCACTCTAGGTATATACGGGTTCTGGGTTGGCCCAAGGATTACACAATGGGTAATAGAACATACGGACTTTGACGAGCAACAGCTTGATAAAAAATAGCCCTCTGAAATACTGGCAGGTTAACTCTCGTTAGTTAATTACTGCGTAAGCAGCAATCTCCTTAACTCGAGCGGCTGATCGTTCAGCGCTGTATTTTGTGGTGTAGCCTTCGCTTGTAGCGACTGCTTCGCCGTTGCCTGCAATCAGGGTCCAGCGCCACTCACCAGCACGATCTTGGAATATATGGAAATAAGGATTTCTCATAACTCCACCTCCTTCGTGGTGTTAGTTTATATTTCGAGAAGAGTCGACCTGTTTAAAACCTCTCCCCGCCACAAATC
>CAZXLT010000007.1:0-48861 GCA_964641545.1 uncultured Candidatus Saccharibacteria bacterium | reverse complement strand
GATTTTGTTGCGGGAGTTGGTGTCTATATTCGTGGTTGGCTTCCAGCAATCCAACCTCACCAGTTAACAGGTGAAGTATCAAAGTAACTAGTGCTAAGAACTTTTGCGCGGTTACCGTTGGTATGAACCTATCGTTTGTAACGAAGCTTTATATTGAGAGAAAAATCTAAATAATATGACCAATCCTGAAATATTAGAACAGTGGCAGCGACTCGGCGGCAGATGCTACGACGTTGCGAGCATTAAGGACCCACATCTCGTCCCGGTGATCGAAGCTCTCGATTATCCTTCGACCAATCCAGTTGCTATAGACGTGGGCAGTGGAGTTCAGTCTATGGCGTCACGCGCGCAAGTTAATGGGCGGCGCTTGCCGACCGCGATGATAGACATAGCGTTGTCAGATCATGGATCAATGATTGGTGGCAACCAGGAGTTTGCGGTTGACATAGATTCACTAACTGCCGGGCAAGAGCCCGAATGCGAGTTTGCTATTGATCAGTATCTGGCTGAACATAGCGATACAGGCGAGCCGCAAGCAGATCTAGTGGTATTCTCTGACATATTAAATTATATCGACTACAAGCGAGCGCTGCGCTGGTTCGGTCAAAGGCTAAAGCTCGGTGGTTTTGTGGTGATAGCCAACAAGCCGGACCGTGGATTTACGAGCAATTTCTCGGATGATGGAGTTAAGACCAGCGAAGAGTTGATAGATTTTTGCATGCAAGATATGGCATTCGAGAACTACAGAACTGACATGGTTGGGCTTAGCGGGCAGTTTCTTATTGCGGCATTCCGCAAGGTTGTAGAAGGTCCTGCTGATTCGGTTGATATGCTAGACTAACAGCATGAATCCGCTTATTGTTATCGGCGCGCTTACTGTTGTTCCCGCGGTGCTAATATTAGTATTCCGTATTAACGCAGCCTTGGTTTTCCTAGCGTTATGTGCGGGTAGCGTAGTCAACGAATTTTTAGGCAGCGATTTCCTGCAATTCTTTAACTCGTTCTTCCCGACTTCGAGCACGGGTGTCCATTCGGCAGCAACAATTGGGTTTTTAGTTTTGCCAGCAGTGTTAACCATGATTTTTATGCGTAAAAGTGTTGGAGCTAGTAAATTTTTACTGAACCTTATTCCGGCGCTACTTAGCGGAGTGCTACTAACGTTACTGGTAGTACCTTTACTCGCAGACGGAACTGCCTACACAATTATGTCTTCGGACGCGTGGAACACCTTGCAACAATTCCAAGGTGTAACGGTAGGCGCTGCTGCATTAGCGAGCTTTTTGATTCTTTGGTCAAGCAATAAAGGTGGACACGGTGGCAAAAAAAGACTTGGCAAGAAATAACTACGCTGTTTTAACCCGAAGCCTAGATTAAAATTAGCCCAATTGTAGCAATAGTAACACCAGCAAAGCGTCGTAACAGATGGTCTCGTTCGTTAAGAAACAGAAAACTGGCTATAAAAACTAACGGGATACGAAAGCTGCTAACCGACGCAATCAACGCAATATTCTTTGATAGGGCGACAGATAGAAAAAATCCACTGTTATGAAATGCTCGCGCTGTGCCAAGTTTGGCGATATCTTTCCACTCTTTCTTGGTGATTTTGGATAGTTTCTTCCAGTCTTTTCGTGCGACTACACATAAGAACAATGTTTGCAGACCCCAGCCCAAAACGGCGTACACCGAGTAACTCATGTAGTTCAGCGCACCACGCTCGGCAGCTAAACCAACACCTAACGCCATAGACAGCGCAAACATTTCCAAGGTGTGTCGGTCAAAACGCATTGCTTCTTTGGTGAAGCCTTTTATCACTACCAATATACCTCCCAGAATGAGCAACAATGTTCCGATAAACTGCGAACCAGTGAAATCTTCATGCAGAATAAAGATGCCAATCAATACCGTGACTATGGTGTACATATTCATGATGACTACATACTGGGTGGCATCTAAAACTCTGTTTAATTGAAACGCTCTTGCAAAGAAGCCGGCAATACACACTGCTTGCAGCAACAAAAGCAGTACGGTTATTGGCTGCCAGTTAATCCAAAAGTTTCGCTGAGTTCCAGCAATAACAAACCCAAGTGGCATCAAGAAGCACGAGTATAAAATGGCTGTAACAAGCTTTGGCGGTAGCTTACTGTTAACTGCTAGCTTGCGCTGCAAAAGACTATTGGTTGTTGAGCCAATAAAATATACAAGAAGCGTAAAATACCAAATCGGAAGACCCATATAAACTTAGTATAGTTGACTGTACAACAGAAGCATACTCAGTAGAGTAAACAGATTGACTTTTTGGGCAAAAAATAGATAATATAAGGAGTTAATTTGCTGCCCGTCAACTACGGGCCCATAGCTCAGTTGGTTAGAGCAGTGGCCTTTTAAGCCACGTGTCGTGGGTTCGAATCCCACTGGGCCCTCCAATTTTTGAACCTCACGAAAGTGGGGTTTTAAAATTGGAGCTCATTGAATCTAGCCACGAAACGTGGAGCGTGGAGTGGTGAGAAATGCCTGCGGCATTTCGCAAGGGAGTCAACTCTTACACACTTGTTTGCAAAGAAGTTGCGACGGGCTCGCCGAAGGTGAGTCGAATCCCACTGGGCCCTCCAATCCCGGTTATGCTTAAAAGACGCGAAAGCGTCTTTTTGTTATCATGTTTATATGAAAGTAGCGGACGTAGTATTTATAGAAAATGACAAGGTTTTACTTGTCCAGCAAAGAAAAGAAATAGCCAAAGGCCTTTGGAGTTTTCCTGGTGGAGCCGTTGAGGAAGGCGAGACTTCGAAACAGGCTGTTGTCCGTGAGGTTAAAGAAGAATTGGGAGCACGTTTAGCTAATCCACTCTTCTTAAAGAGCTACAGGATAATTACTCCTCGCGGCGAGCTTATAATCGATACTTTTATGGGAGAACTAAAGGGCGATATTGTCTTGAAAAGGGACGAGTTAATGGCATATCAATGGTTCAGCCTAACTGAACTTGAGCACAATGGTGCCCTTAGAGCCAAGATAGTTATTGAACAAGCAAGAGATGCTCTTACTGAAGCGCTGAGGTTAAGCAAGTCATAGCAGTAAGTCGGCTGTCTTTAGTTGAGAAAGTGGTTGCAATTAGTTCCACGATGGCCCTCCACTACGATTATGCTTACAACAGAGGTAATTAGCCTCTGTTTTTGTTACTATATTTGCTATGAGTTTTCCATTTGAAGGTACTGATCCAAAAGCAGGACTTGCATTTTCTGAGCAGGACAGAATCAGGCTATTCACAGAAGAGGAAGGGCACGATGCTACATGGCACTTGCCAAGTTTTGTTCATTTTGACGTAGGACTGCTGTTGCACAATGGAGTCGAGCATGTACTTTTGGACCTTGATGGTTGCCTAACCCCAGCTTACCGACATGATGAACTTACAGATGAAGTAACTGCTGCGCTCATAGCAATGAGATCAGCAATGAAGACAGTATCGCTAGCTACTAACAACGAATTGGATGTGACAACATTAGGTGAACGATTTGGCCTTACGCACCTCTTTCAACCGTATCAGGAAGGAACGATGTTGCCCTATAAACCCGGCAAGGTATATTACGAGCATATTCTTGCAACTCTTGCGGTGCCACCTGAATCTGTAGTCATGATCGGTGATAATCCGTTTGATGATGTGTGGGGAGCATCGCAACATGGCATAAAAACTATGCTTGTTGATAGAATTGATCCTGACGGCTTTTTTGGATAAAAGTTCCAATAACGTCTACGATGGCCCTCCAATCCCGGTTATGGTTAAGCTCCTCGTCTGAGGAGCTTTTCTTATGCTTGCAATAAATCTTGCCAGGTAAGATACTAGACACAATTATATTAAAGGAGCTAGTCATGTCAGCAGCCCATTTAGAATCGTATGGTTATCACGAGTTTGATCGCAACCCAGCTCGTCAACAAGAGCTAATGCAGGATAACGGCTACCCTGGTAGATGGCTTGCTATGGGGCGCGGAGAGGGCATACACGAGGGCGAGTTTATCATTGCATACTCGTTTGGTGGTCGTAGCGATGGCTCAAAAAATAGAACAGCAATTCTTGAAGGAAGTGCTGTTCGCTTAGTAGCTCCAGGTATGACGAGTGAACAGATGGCTCAAGTATCTGATGCAGCGTTGGTTTACTATCATGCAAGTGATACAAAAAATGGAGTATTCGCAGCATCTAACGGAGCGCAGACGCGCCCAGTATTGGAAGCCGTAGAACAAGGGTCGCCGCTTATAGACGCTGTCAGAAATGCGCCGACAGTTTTAGGAATGATGGAGGGCAGGGATGTTCCAATCGACTTATCAAGCTTTGAGCCTGACGCACCTATCAACACGCCTCGCATAACTGGGGTAATTGATTTGCGCGAAGATGCAAGTTTACCTTTTGGAATGGCGGTAGTTCGTAAAGATCCCGAATCTGGAATGCCAATTAGAAAAACATTTGAAGCACACTTAGACGATATTAGCCCTGGGGAAGGTTTTGCGATACAGACGTACGGCGTAAACGACCCTGATGATAAAGAAACTCCCGTGCCTCACTTTACTGAGGATCCTTACTTTGTAGATATGAGCGGAAGTCTCACCGATATTGCTGAAAGAACTAGAGAGGCAATAGGTGAGAGGACATTTGCTGCGGCAGTTGTTCGTGCTATTGATCTTTCGACTCGACAGTTTGTTGGCCACACCATCATTAATACTCGTGGCTAGACTAGTTTTTCAGAAAATTAGGTAGACCTCGACTATAGTGGGTGTTAGATGCTGTCTCGGGTGGATTCTCTATTTTTGTTATACTGCAGCTATGAAAATAATTTGGAGTCCCGCATCCACACTTGATGGAAATATCGCTATGGCAGACGGGAATTCGGATTGGCCGACCAAAGAAGATGGTAGCTTATTCGAAGACCTGGTTAGAGAGTGTGGTGCAGTAATTGTTGGCAAGAATACCTTTGAACAATATAAAGGCGAAGTATTCCCTATTACTGGAGCGACTACCTATGTATGGACTCGTAGCCCGGAAAATGGTGCTGTCGTTAGTGGTGTCGAATATATAAGCGGACCTCCCAAAGAGGTTGCTTCTGCACTTAAAGAAAAAGGCCTCACTTCGTGCGTCTTAGCAGGAGGCTCAACAGTAAATAACGCATTTGTTGGAGCGGGTTTAGTTGATGAGGTAATCATTACAATTTACCCATTGCTATTTGGAGCAGGGATGCGATTGCTGTCTATCAACGGCACAAACATAAGGTTAAAGCTGCTTGAAACGCAAGAATTAGGCGACGGTGTAATCAGAAATAAATACGCAGTAGTGAAATAGTTGTGATACCCTCCAAGATAGTCGCTTATCACACAAACTATGGCAAGCACGAAGTACGCGGTACAATACCAGTATGAATGAAGCAACAGTGATTGTAGTCGACAGACTCAGCAAACAGTATTCGGGTACTGATAAGTTTGCTTTGAAAAACTTGAATCTGAAAGTGAACGCCGGTGAGGTGTATGGTTTCCTTGGGCCAAACGGTGCCGGGAAGTCTACAACCATAAGGATACTGCTTAACTTTCTACAGCCGAGTAGTGGCACGGCTACTATTTTAGGAAAAGATGTGAAGCACGATAGTGTTGCCATAAGGCGCTCTGTTGGCTACCTCTCAGGAGATTTTGCAGCGTATCCTAAAATGAATGGTTTGCAATATCTAACATATGTCGATGATCTACAAGGTGGCGGTCACCTGCAATATGCAAGGAAGCTTGCCAAGGAGTTCCAGGCAGATCTCAAAAAAAAGCTGGGTGATCTTTCGCGTGGTAACAGACAAAAAATTGGGCTTATTCAAGCAGTCATGCACCAGCCGCAGGTGTTAATTCTTGATGAACCCACTAGCGGGCTAGATCCGCTTATGCAGGCAAAGTTCTACCGGTTAATGCAAGAAGCGAAGCAACGAGGTAACACGGTTTTTGCGAGTAGCCATATTTTGAGTGAAGTACAGAAAATGTGTGATCGCGTTGGTGTGATTCGCGAGGGAAAACTAATAGCTGAGCGTGTGATTGCTGATTTAGTTAAAGAAGCGGCTCAAACTTTTGATATAACATTTGAGTTGGCTGCGCCACTGAGCGAATTAAAAAAAGTATCTGGGCTGAAAATTCAAACTAGTAATAATCAGAATGTGACGATCCACTTTCACGGCCGACTTAGAGATTTGTTCAGTGTGCTGGCAAAATTTGACGTTGCCAAGATCGACGCGCGTAACCTCGACCTTGAGGAACTGTTTATGCACTACTACAACGCGGAGGCCAACTAAACATGAAACCGGTAATTAAATGGACGTTATGGCAACGGCGTATCAGCATTGTGTGGTGGTCGGTTGCATCGTTTGGGTTGATTTTTATAAACATGATCTTTTATCCGAGCTTTAAAAATGACGCAGAAGCGTTACAAAAAAGTTTCCAGAATATCCCCGAATCAACCCTTCAGTTTATTGGTGGAAGTGCTGACTTTTTCTCTGAAGTCGGTTTCTTGAATAGCCAAGTGTTCTTTCTCATGCTGCCTCTACTGCTAGGCGTTCTGGCAATCGGCTTAGGGGGTAGTTTACTTGCCAGGGAAGAGCAGGATAAAACAATTGAAGGGTTATTGGCCAGACCGATTTCGCGCTCAAAATTACTTGCTGCAAAAGCTGTGGTCGGGGCGACAATTATAACCACAGTAAGCACAGTTGCGCTCGTGACTACACTCGTAACCGCAAAATTTGTTGATTTAAATATAGGTACCAGCAAAATAATCCTTGCAAGTCTTGTATGCGAGTTAATGGTTTTGAGTTTTGCGAGCGTTGCATATGTTTTAACTGCTACAGGTTGGGGTCGCTCTGCAAGCCTCGGTGTGGCAACAGCAGTAGGGCTAGGGGGATACATCGTCAGTTCATTGGCAGGTACCGTTAGTTGGCTAGAATTACCAAGCAAACTTATGCCATTTCACTACTACCAGCCAGAGGCAATACTCCGGGGAACTTATAACTGGGCTAACTGCTGGTATTTTGCACTGATCATTATAGCTTCCGGCTTTTTCTCGTGGCTCACTTTTAGAGGACGAGACATCAAGTAGCGTAAAAAATTTTGAGATTAATTCAAGAACTTCAGTAGATCAAACACGACAAACGCTGGCCACAAAAACGACTTGGCAATGGCTACAATAATGTTCCAAAAACCATCGACCGCGCCGACATAGTATACGAGTGCGCCTAGCAGACCTAGGCAGTAGACCATGTCGCCGCCGCTGCCACTATTGAGTTGTTCTTTTGCTTTTTTCATTATCATTCCTCCAAACTGATTATACTCCTTGGGGCGAATTGCATTACAATAGGCGTGTGAAAAAAGAAATACTTATTATAGGCGCAGGAATCTCCGGGCTATCGTCAGGCATACTTTTGCTTGAAGCAGGTTACAAAGTGCGGGTTTGGGCGCGAGAATTTAGTCCAGATACTACGTCGGACGTAGCGGCAGGGGTATGGTATCCATACTTGTGTAATCCTAAAGATAAGGTTTCGTCTTGGAGTAAGTTTACACTCGACTACATCAGAAAGAATTTGCTTGATAAATCTGAAGCTGGCTGCATACAGCGCACCGTTACCGAAATGTTTCCGCAAAAAGTAGAAGAACCATGGTGGGGTGATGTCATTAAGGATTATCGGAGGCCAAAAGCAGAAGAGCTGCCGGATGGCTATGTTGATGGATATGAAGTTGACGCAGTACTTATGGACTCAACTAAGTACATGAAGTGGCTCATGGACGAATATCAAAAGCTTGGCGGTAAGCTTGAGAAAAAAACAATAGAAAAAATTGAAGAAGCAACCGACGCCTGTGAAATAGTTGTTAACTGTACGGGTCTTGGCTCGCGGGATCTTTTTGACGACAAGCGATTGTTCCCTGTGCGTGGACAGGTCATCTGTGTGCCGGCCAATGGATTTGAAAAAGTTATGGCGGACGATACAAGGGAAGGTCCAAATAACCTCATGGTTATTATCCCCCGAATCAACGACATAGTACTTGGTGGAACTGCACAAGAAAACAATTGGGACACAACCATTTCTGAGCAAGATACCAAAGAGATTCTTGCCAAAGCGCGCTCGTTGTACCCAGAGTTTAAGGACTCGGTCGTGATCAAAGAAAAGGCTGGCCTGAGACCGGTACGGGACGAAGTTAGACTAGAAGTAGAAGAAATTGGTGGTAGGTTTGTGGTTCATAACTACGGACATGGTGGTGCGGGCTACACATTATCCTGGGGGTGCGCCAATGATGTTGTTGAACTTGTCAACCAGCTGAACCAGGCATAGATTGATTTATTAGGGTTAGGATGCTATAATTAGCACGAAATGAACAAAGTAATTTCGTTAGTTCAGTCCAATAGCAGCATATTCTTTACAGGCTCCTTCTAGGGGGTCTTGCTTTCGTACGTCGAGCAAAACAGCAAATCATAGCAGAACCCCCGAAAGGGGATTTTTTAATTTTAGGAGAAAATATGGCGAAGTTCAGCCCAAGACAGATAATCCTTGAAGCAGTTGGTAGCCCAGCCGTGGCTGATTCGCTGCACCCCCATGCAGCAGCAAACCAAAATCAAGCACCAATAGGTAGCGAAGAACAACTGATGGCCTGGGCAAAAGGCGCTGCAGTGGTTATGGAGCTAGTAAAAAAAGATCACCGTAGGGCTGTAAGTGATCAGCTGTGGAAGTTCGCTGCTGATCCAGCAGGCTATCCGTTGGAGTTACGAACTGTATATGGTGGTTCTGAGAACCCACATTCTGTTCAGGTTCTAGATTGGGCTTTACCGTCATTAGCAGTTGCAGCGGCTATGGGTGAGAAGGGCGAAAAACTGAGTCCTCGAGTTACCATACTGAGTGCAGACGAAGCAGCGGTGCGTATAAATAACCTTGATGAAGAAAGTGCCGCCGAACATGCAAGTCACACGCTTGAACTTGTTTCTGCAATTGCAGAACGGTACTATCCGGTCGTTAACGTTACGACACGGCGGCTAACTTGGGAGCAGCTCACCGCAGACCCGTACGAGCAGGATGTTGAACAACTGCGGGCGCGTGTTTGCGGCGACATGGTAACGAGAACTGTGCTTGAACTAGAAGAAGCGCATGTCAAGCGAGGCCATGATCCGAGTGGGGTGGTTGAATATCTTGGACTTCATAATACGGCTTACGGTGTATATGATGGTAGTCCCATAGTGAAACTGGCTGGCGTTCCAGAAGTGCGTTACGACCGAGTGCAGGAGGGTCTGGCAATGACTCACCCAGAACTTGTTGCGACAACAACAATTGAGGATCAACCGACCTACGTTTCGGGAATAATTCGAGATACATCTAGCACTGCGCCATATTATGTTGCGCACGGTGCTTCGGTTCCTGAAATGCTAGCAACCATGGCGGATATAGACCATCTGCCGACGCTTATGGATCGTCATGGACTTGGAGGGGCCGCACAGCGAGCGGTTATGCGTTCTCTTGCCTAAGAGCTACCCGGCAGCGGGGCAAGAATCAGCAGATATAGGCCAATATGCGTTTGCACGGACGATGCCTTCTGGACTTACAATTTGTCCAAAAGCAGTCATGCCTTTGTACCCACCCGATGGTTTATTGATAATTTCAAAGGCAGTAAATTCATACTCAACAGAGCCACCTTTTTTGTCGGAATATGCCCCAACGATTAGCTTGTGCCCAGCAGTACTTCTCCCGGCAACCATACATCCGTCACTCGAAATCGTGATTGAGTAGGTGTTATCGGATGGCAATTCATGGGTAACCCCTGGGTTAGCAACTGGCGGTGGGGGCAGCTCGTTGTTTGCTGGTTTGTCGTTATTATTTGTGATTGGCGTCGTTTTCGTAGGGGTTTCTTTTAATTTTGTAATATCTGCTTCTTTGAGTTCAACAGCTTTGGTCCCCGCTTCCTTGTTCACCTGTATTGAAAAATCCTGTTCTGCTACTTTGTCCAACTGTTTGTTCGTGGTATCTTTACTATCCATAACATACCAGCCGACAAAGCCAATCAGCCCAACAATAACGAAGATTAATAGTCCCTCAACTGGGCTAAAACCCTTTTGATTTGTTGATAGTGAAGCTCTCATCAATATTTCCTTACTTACTTATTTAGCAATAAGCTCATTTTCGCATAGCGCTATTGCTTATTCAATGATTATCGTCTGTGTAGAATTTTGGGTTACGCTTTTGTTTAAGTCAGCAGTGAGGTGTATAACCAAAGTCTAGCATGAGGCTTCTTACTATTCGGCTTCGTCGGACGACTATTCTGACTGTCGGGTTTGCTGCTACTCTTATTGGTTTGGGGATGTCTCGTAAACTGGCCATTGGACCAGAGGTTGCCGTCTTCGGAGCGGTTCTATCGGTTCCGATGGCTCTTAACAAGAAACGACTCAGCTTAGGCGCATTCGTTGTCATGATGCTTGGTTTGGGTCTTTGGCGCGGAAGCTATTATTTACAGCAAACAAAAACATACACCAGTCTTACAAAAATTCCTGTCATTATTCACGCCACTGCAGATTCTGATGGTGTGTATGGCGAAAAGTCGCAATTAGTGTTTGATGCTAAGAACATCGAATTGCTAGATCCATGGCAAGAGAAACTTGTGGGTAAGATCGGGATTAAAGGTTTTGGTGAGCCGATGGTGTACAAAAGCGATCGGGTACAAGTGGAAGGAAAATTATATCCAACCCGTGGAGCGAAGCAGGCTAGCATTAGCTTTGCTACTATCAAGATAGTTTCACGTTCAAGCTCTAGGATCGAGGAGATTCGCCGTAGATTTACCGGCGGAATGATTTCGTCACTGCCAGAACCGCTTGGTTCATTTGGCTTGGGACTTTTGATTGGACAACGAAGCACGCTACCTAAAAGGATTACAGATCAACTCTCAACGGTTGGGCTTACTCATATTGTAGCTGTCAGCGGCTACAACTTAACCATCATTGTTTTGTTTGCTCACAGGCTACTACAAAAAGGATCAAAGTATCAGGCTACACTGCTGACTCTTTGTTTGGTGGGCGTATTTTTACTTATGACCGGCAACAGCGCCAGTATTGTACGTGCTGCGATTGTAAGCATGCTTGGTCTTGCTGCTTGGTATTTTGGCAGGAAGGTGAAGCCAGTATTGCTTATCCTGCTGACAGCCTCACTAACAGCATTGTGGAATCCGATTTACATATGGAGTGATCTGGGCTGGTGGCTTTCGTTTCTGGCTTTTTTTGGTGTGCTTGTCGTGGCTCCAATTGTTTCCCAAAGATTTTTTAGCCGCCGAAAACCAAAAATAGTACGGCAAGTTTTACTCGAGACTGCGTGCGCTCAAGCAATGACAACACCGCTTATCATGTATATTTTTGGCAAACTTTCTATCGTTTCGATCCTGGCAAACCTTGCCGTGGTTCCATTTGTACCGATTGCGATGTTGTTTGGCTTACTGGCAGGTATCGCTGGAGCATTGGTTGCGGCGCTGGGTGGATGGTTTGCCTGGCCGGCACAAGTTATCATGAGTTACATGCTTGATGTTGTGCAATTATTTTCAGGCTTTCCGCACGCACAGATTCAACAGAAACTGGCGCTTGAGCAAATGTTTTTGTTATACGCCATAATTATTGCATTTGTACTAATTTGCTGGCGAAAAATTCCAAAAAATCGTAAAATAACAGGGAAAGAGTATTTATTTGAATAGGAAGCCGTAATGTCTGGACATTCAAAGTGGTCAACAATAAAGCGACAAAAAGGCGCTAAAGACGCGGCCCGAGGGGCTGTTTTTACAAAACTTGGTAATACCATTGCTATTGCAGCGCGCAGCGGAGCAGATCCTGAAATGAACTTTACGCTACGCTTGGCAATCGACAAGGCGAAGGCCGCAAACATGCCTTCGGCAAATATTCAACGAAGTATTGATCGTGGTTCAGGTAAGCTTGGTGGCGAACAAATCCAGGAAGTTATGTATGAAGGATATGGGCCGGGCGGAGTAGCAATTCTTGTAGAGTGTGCAACCGACAACCTAAATCGAACATATCCGGAAGTAAAACTGGCTTTTAGCAAGAACGGAGGCAACATAGCCGAAAAGGGATCTGTGGCATTCCAATTCGACAGAAAAGGCTTAATTCGAGTGAGGGGCGGGGGAGACGAAATGATGATGCAGGCTCTGGATGCTGGCGCACAAGATGTAGAGGATGATGGAGCAGAGACTGTTATTTACACTGACTCAAAAGACCTGGCTAAAGTTCGAGACTTGCTAAAAGAGCAAGGGGTCGAAATTTTAGAAGCAGAGTTAACCTACGTTCCAAATAGTACTGTCGAAATTACTGATGCTGAAACTGCCAAAAAGGTTATGAAAGTTATGCATGCGCTTGAAAGCTTAGATGATGTCAGCAACACTCATGTCAATTTTGATATTCGTGAAGGCGTCAACCTTGAATAAATCAATGATGAGCAAGCTACTTATCATTGTACTTACTGTAATCGTAGCAGGAGGGTTTGCTGTAACTCCTCGTCCTCAGGAAGAACAGTGTAAGCCAAATACGATAGATTGTGGCTTTGATGTAGGAGGAACCGATAGAGAGATAATTCAATCTTACGGAGTGCCACTTATAACGTTTCAGAAAAAAACATCGCGAGAATACACAGGTTCTTGCTGCGAAGTTGTAACTTTTGAGAAGAATGATATCAAGGAACGTAATATTGGCATATATGTAGTTCTGGCATTGGGAGTAAGTTTGGCTGGGATTCTGGTCACGGGTAAGAAACGATATGAGAATTCTCGGAATTGATCCAGGCACCGGAATCTTAGGCTTTGGGGTGATTGATGTTGGCGCACAAGGAAAAGCTCAACTTGTTGATGCTGGCGTGATTCGAACACCAGTGAAAGAAGATGATGCTGTGCGTTTGCAGACTATCTTTGAGGAGCTTGGTGATATTATTACGCAGAATAAGCCAACGATAATGGCAGTCGAAAAACTTTTTTTTGCACGTAATGTGACAACTGCAATGACGGTGGCGCAGGCCAGGGGAGTGGTGCTGCTGCTGGGCCAACAACACGGTATGAAGCTTTACGAATTTACGCCGATGCAAATTAAACAGGCAATTACTGGTTACGGTAAGGCCGATAAAAAACAAATGCAGGAAATGGTAAAAACGATATTGGGGCTGAAAGCAATTCCAAAACCCGATGACGCAGCTGATGCGCTGGCTGCTGCAATTACATGCTCCATGAATGTGCGATAATATAACTATGAAACGTTATTTTATTGCTTATCGGCATACTGGCGAGGACATACTTGAGCTCGAACAACGACTCAGCAAAATCGATATTGCACTGTCGACTCACAAAATTAAAGCTTATGCGACACTGAGCGAAGAGGAAGAGTTTGTAAAGGACGAATGGTCGGCAAGCCAAATTATGGAACGTGCTTTTCAAAAGATTGCCAGCATGGATGGATTATTTGTATTGATTAACAGCAACGAAAAAAGCGAAGGACAACTCATGGAGGTCGGGTACGCTATTGCTATAAAAAAACCAGTTATTGTGGCTTATCAAAAGGATGTAAAGACGTACGTGCCAGAACTCGCCACACTCAGTATTGCATACGATACTCTTGATGATCTTGTCCAGCAAATTAAGGAAGCTGATCTATGATAGCTAGCCTTAAGGGGTTGGTGGCAGAAAAGTTAACAAGTAAAGTAATTGTTGAGGTTGCGGGTGTGGGCTATGGTGTCATTATGACCGCGGCAGACCAGTCTGCTATTGAGACAGGTAGCATGACCAAGATTTATATTCATGAACATATAAAAGAAGATGCGCATGATTTATTTGGTTTTCTGAATACCGAGGATCAACAGTTATTTGAACGGTTGTTGAGTGTAAAAAATGTTGGTCCCAAGGGTGCTTTGGCTGTGCTCGATATCGGCAATACGGACGAAGTCCGTGCGGCTATAGCTGGCGGAGATGTAAAAAAGCTCCAAACTGCCAAGGGTGTTGGTAAGCGAGCTGCCGAACAAATTGTTGTTGAGCTGCGCGACAAGGTTGGTATTGCGGTCGGCAGTGCTGCCGAAGATCTAGTTACTCGTGGGGGCATCAATGCTCAGGACGAAGCAGTGCAGGCACTCGTGGCGCTTGGCTACACCGATGCCGATGCGCAAGCAGCTCTTGGTTCGATAGACTCTTCGTTGCCTACAGAAGATCGTATACGATTAGTCTTGAAGAGTCGTTAACGAATGGTTTTTGTTGTTGCTGGTTCGAGCGCTAATGAGCCGAGATGTTCTGTAAGATAATCAAAAAAATCAAAAGCTGTTGCATATTTTGTCTTTGGCTCAAAAGGGTTTGGATGTATCCATGCTACGTCTAGTGCGCTGCGTGGTCTTCGGAATGGTTGGATATCGCCGCTGACCCCATGCTTGTGGAGAAAGCGACCAATGCTTAACGGGGCAAAGTGCGGTACGGTCAGCTCCATTGCAATTTTGTCGGTATCACGAGAAACTTGTACGCCATATTCAGGACCTTCGCTAAGAATGCGTAAATCTAGTCTATAGTTCTTTTCGGGCTTGACACTATATAGTCGGGGTTCCTCCATAATAGCCTCTGTCGGTAAGTTGTCGTCTTCGGCTAGAACCTTGTCTATGTCTTCCTGAGTCACACCGAAGCCTGCCCTGAGGTGGTTAACGTGCTGAGCCGAAAGAATTGTGAAATCAAGAGCCTCAAATTCAAGCGGCACAACTAGGTGACGTACATTTAAGTCATCAGCGGCTGCTTGTAGGCAGTCATTAAGGCGGGTTACTTCTTCGGGCGCGGCTGCGCGTACAACTTCAAATCCGGACATACCCATACGCTACACGACTACCTGGAGATAAACAAAACCAGGATTGTTGTAAAGCTAGCTATTCCTTAGAATTGCCCACAGAGCTAAACCATTATGTGAGATAATTATGTTATGACCGTTGAGCGAATCGTAGATACAAAGGAAACTGAGGATGTAAAAGAGCAAGAGCTCGAGAATACTATTCGCCCAAAAGACTTTGAAAATTACATTGGTCAAGAACGTCTAAAGCAAAACTTGAAATTAGCAATTGCAGCTGCTAAAAAGCGTGGCGAACCGCTTGATCATGTTCTTCTGTATGGTCCACCGGGACTGGGCAAAACCACAATGGCAAGCGTAATTGCCAATGAAATGGGCGCGCAGATTCGTATTACTTCCGGTCCAGCAATTGAGCGTGCTGGTGACCTGGCGAGCTTGCTAACAAATCTTCAGGATGGCGATATCCTGTTCATTGATGAAATACATCGTTTGCACCGAACTGTCGAAGAGGTGCTCTATAGTGCCATGGAGGACTTTCGGTTAGATATCATGCTTGGCAAGGGTCCAAGTGCACGAAGCTTGCGACTTGACCTTCCAAAATTCACAATTATCGGCGCAACTACCAGAACCGGGGCATTGGCCGCACCTCTGCGGGATCGTTTTGGCATGATTCATCGCCTGGAATTTTATCGTCCAGAGGAAATAGCAAAAATCATTGAACGTTCTGCCAAAATTCTTGATATTCACATCGAGAAAAAGGCTGCCGAAGAGTTAGCACACCGCGCACGATTAACGCCTAGAATTGCTAATCGATTGTTGCGACGCGTGCGGGATTTCGCAGACGTTAACGGTGACGGCATCATCGATACGGTTATAAGTCATAAAGCCTTGAATCTGTTGGAGATCGACTCACTTGGCCTAGACCCAGGTGATCGTATGTTGCTCGGCGCAATTATTGATAACTACAATGGTGGACCTGTTGGCGTAGAGACGCTTGCAGCGCTTACTGCTGAAGAACGAAGTACGATAGAAGATTTTTACGAACCATACCTCATGCAAATTGGACTACTGGAACGCACGCCACGTGGTCGAAAAGTGACACACAAGGCATACGGTCATCTGAATAAAAAAGCAGATACTACGCAAACGCCTCTGCTTTAAGAGAGAGCACTGGTATAATACATACATGCCATTTAGTGCAAACACGCCAAAGAAAACTCGCGCGCCAAGTATGGCCGAGGTTGATGCCGACGAGCAGCTCGTAACAACGATCTATCGGCATCCGTTTGCGATCGTTATACTCTTTATTCAGGTTGGCTTTGGTTTGGCTGCTGCCACAGGCTTAATCTTCTTTATGTTGCCGCAGTTTGTAACGCGCGACGACAATCCCCAGGTATATGCATGGGCCGCAGTTATATTAATGATTGTCGGTCTGTTTATGGGTCTCATATTGCTTGTCGCAACAATTATTCACAGGCAGAGTCGCCTGATTATGACCAACAAAACAGTGACCGAAATAATTCAAGAAGGGTTATTCAACCGTCGTATTGCACAGCTTAATGTGTCGAATATCGAAGATGCTACCGCAGACCGTAACGGTGTTTTTCAGACATTCTTTAACTTTGGTATTCTTAACATTGAAACAGCAGGACAAACCCCAAATTTCTATTTTAAATACTGTCCTGAGCCAGACAAGTATGCCAAAATTGTCCTCGAGCTTCGGGAAAACTTCCTAGCCAGTCATCGCCCAGGCGCGCCAGATGATGCAACCGAGCACTACACAGGGACATCAAATACAGTGGGGAGCTACAATGTCACGCCTGTACTACCGCAGAGTGAAGCTATGCCCACTCCGCCGTCACAGCAATATAGCTCGCCCGTTCCCCCAAGCCCTTATACGCCAGTTAATCCGCCGCACGAAGCAGATTACCGCGATCCAGCCAAGCTAGCGATTGCACATGAACAAGCAGATACTAATCCTGAAATGGATTATCGCGAGCCTGTTTAAATAGCGCCTTTACTTCGCTGCTGTTATCTTGTAACTGTTGAATACGATCAATTGTCGCCTGGTCGATGCGGGGTCGCTTAATGGTTTGTAGTTTTTCGGTCACTGCATCTTCGCTTGGTTCACGACTGCTTAGCAAGTTGATTTGTAAAACGAGCCATCCATACAGAAACAACACTGCGAGTATGCCGACGATCATCCAGTGGAGCTTAAGCCAACGAAGGGCTTTTTGCACATATGGTTTTAAATCTTTTAAATCGGCATTCATGGTTTGATATACGCATTTAATATTAAACTAAAGGTCAATTTAGTACGATCCTGGGGTGTTGGCTGGACAGTAACGTTAGATACTTGAGCAGTACGGCGATTATTTTCGAGACGGCCCAGGAAGTCAATTAGCTTTGGGTATGTTGTTGGCGAGCCGCTATCCTGTTGTACACTGATCTCCATTGAGTAAACGCCTGGAATACCAGTGACAGGCTTGACCTGTGTAACCCCGCCAGGTGAGGCGGTGCTGCCTTTTGCGGCGGTCTGACCGAGTGTAGAAGCGGGGAAGGATACAGAACCAAGTTTTATGCCGCTGTCGCTTGCAATTTTTGCAAGTTCGCGCACTGCTTCCGCTTGATCTTTATCTTGTGGCACAATTGCTTTAGCGATTGTGTTGAGCTCGCGGTATTTTTCTACGGTTTTAGTTGCGGCTCTCAGTGCCGTCTGTTGTTCGTCAAGGAGCCGATTATCAAGTCGCGCAGTAACCAGCAAGTTGGATTTTTTTTGAAGCATACTATTTACCAAAAACGCCGATACAAAAACAAGAATTGTTAGCAAGCTAGTAACAAAAATCATCGCAATGTGAGCTTGCTTGCTGCTTAGTCCACTTTTCATTTTTTACCACCTGTGAGTGTGAAGGAATTATCTTTGCTGAAACGGGCTCGCAATGAAATAGTACACGGATAGCGTGGATCGGTGGCAGTTCCACTGCATGCCGTGCTCAATATATCGGCTTTGTCGAATATTTTGTTCGCAGGATCGCTTAAGTTAACCTGAACTTGCGTTGCAGTTTCGTAGCTAGATGCAACGGCAGTAAGGTCGATCCCTCCCTCGGTTTTTATTATTTTGAGTTCTGTGAGTATTGCACTGGGAGGCATGGCGGCACCAATTTGTTGGATGAGTTTACTAAACAATATTTCACGGGATAGTACCTGACTCGTAAGCTTTAAGTTATTAGAGATATCGTTGACTTTTTTTTCGGTCTCATCAATATTCTGACTTTTGAGACTTTCTTCCGAACGGGCTGCTTGCTTGTTAAGATTCTCGATTGATTGGTCCATGTAAAATAACCCGAACGCCCCGATCAGAAATACGCCTGTAATTACCAGACATAACAGAATACTTAGGCTGCCCAAAAATGTATTACGGTGCCCGTAGAATATTTCTTTTTTTACATTCGGGGGTAGCAAACTGATCATGCGAAGAGCTCCTTTGGCTCGAGCAAAGCCAGCCCTGCGGCCGTAATAAAATCGGCATGTTCATTAGCCTGTAGCGGCTCAACGCCCAAGTAGTCGAATTTTTGCCACGGGTGGCTATTACGAACAGGAATACGCAGAACATCTGTCATGCGGTCGCTGAGTCCCGGAAGATTGGCGCTGCCACCAATTAGGACAATTTGACTAATGCGCCGGTCGCTTCCATACCGTTCTTGATAGTAACGGATCATTCGCCGAATTTCTTTAAACAAATCGTCAAGCAAAGGATCAAGCGCTTTGGATATTTCTTTTTGCTTTTTGCTTAACCCCAGACCGTATTTAGTCTTAATTACGTGTGCTTCTTGCCTCGTCACGCCAAGCTGGTCGGATATGCGCGCTGTAAAAATATCGCCACCACCGCCAACGGTACCAGTGGCTATGATGGACTCATCTACAATTGTGATATCGGCTGACGACGGGCCAAAGTCAACCAACACTGTGGGGACGTGGCTAAAATCAGTTTGAACAAACAAACGAGTAGCCGCGTCGATGCTTGCCTCTATCGCTACTGGTTCAAGTCCCACCAAATGCGCGAAAGCAATGTAAGAGTCAATGATATGCTTTGGGCTAGCGACAGCATATAGTTCCATCCCGTCAGCATCCTTTTGCATGACGGTGTAGTCCAGATAGAGCTCGTCGATTGGTAGGGGTATGTACTGCTCAGCCTCAAGCCTCACGGCATCGGCAATCTCTTTCTCGGGAATGAGGGGCAGTTTTATTGCGCGGGTATAGGTTCTCTGTGAAGGAATAGATAGCGCGACTCTGCGCGTGTCGATTGACCCGCGAATGCCACGGTCAAATAGCTCCTTGGCAGCACGAGCGACACTGACAGGGTCTACGATAACCCCATCCTTGATAGCTTCCTCTGGGAATGTGTTCGATCCGTAGCCGACAATGGTCAGCTTGTCTTCGCGGCGATCAATTTGCACAACACGCAAACAGTTAGGCCCTATATCCAACCCAAAAAGCGGTCGATCCTTAAAAAAATAGACGGTATTACTCATGCTTATTGCTTGCCCATCAAAGCATATGCGCTTTGTAGGTAGTATAACAGATCAGAGGTTGTTTAGAGGAGATAATAGGAGGCAAATTATCGTGGTTTTGCTTATAATAGTAACTAGCGATGAAACGGGTGGTAAAGGTACAAGCCGGTTACACGTTGATCGAGTTGGTCACGGGCGTGTTTGTTTTTGGCATAATTGCGTTAAGTTTTCTCTATTTATTTACTTCACTCGTTTCCAGTACCGTTGTTACTAAGCGCAAAGCGCAAGCGTTGTCACTGGCAACTAATCAAATGGAATATCTAAAATCCTTGCCCTATAACAGCCTGGCAGTGGCGGGGGGTAGTATAGTGACCAGTAACCCTTTGCCTGCCACGAAAACAGAAACCGTTAACGGCGTAGTTTATACGATTAAAACTAACATCGAGTACATAGATGATGCGTTTGATGGTTGCGGTTCGTACCCAAATCTGACACTGAAGCAGAAATACTGTCGCAACTATCCTCCACCGACCGGTTCACCCGCAACTGATACAAACCCGGCAGACTACAAGATGGCACGTGTTAGCGTTACTGATCCAAAAGATAAGACCTTGGCGCAAGTAGATACACAGATTTCTGCGCGTGTAGCAGAAACTGCCAGCACCACAGGAGCACTTTTTGTAAGTGTCATCGATAGTAATGGTAATCCCGTATCGGGTGCTACAGTGCAAGTGTCCAATTCTACGACTAACCCAAATGTTAGCGTTTCGGACAATAGCGACAGCAATGGAACAGTCATATTTTACGGTCTGCCGGTCGATACCAATGGATACGACTATATTGTCACGGCTTCTAAAAACAATTATTCATCGTTAACAACCATTGCTCCCGCGGGTAGTTTGCAGCCGAATTACGTAAGTCAACAAATCTTTACACAACTATCGTCCTTTGTGACGCTGCCAATCAAGTTACAGGGACAGCACAGCTTGCTGCTTGAATCGACGACAACCAGCGGGGCGGTGCTTCCGGGCGTTCGTGTGTACCTAAAAGGGGGCTATAAAAAATACACCGCCACGACCGATACAAGTTACTACTTTGACAATATGAGTCCCGATACTCGCCCAACTACTGACGGGGGTGGCTTGGCTGCTCTGGACAGCCTGGTTCCTGGTAGCTACTTTGCGTGCGGTGATAGTGGCTCAACGAGCTGTGTCGTTGGTGGAACAAACTACTATCTTGCCGCAGCCGTACCGTATGTAGGAGCCTCATCACTGGGACCAATTACGGTTCCAATCTATGACTCGGCACATCCACCGGCTACAACATTTGCGCATAATGGGGTCGATTATCTGCAGAAAGTCCGGCTCATGTTTACAACGAGCGCCACAATGCCCCGGCTTAATTCTATTAGTATCTATGAAGTAAGTCAGGGGACGGGGGATCTTTCGGCGGTGACCTTTTCGCTTACTGGGACGAATCTGCCGTGTAGCGCGAGTGCAGGAAGTTGCGCGACCGACGTAGCCTTTACCCAGGGGGGCAATAATTATGCAGCAAATTGTACGGGAACTAGCGCGGGGATGCAGCTGGACTGTACGGTAAATTTGACCGGGACATCGCTTGGTACTGTTGGTATGACGGTCGCCGCAAACAGCCAAACACTAACCATCCCAAGCGGTCCACACATGGGAGTTCTCAATGTCACGCCGTAAGTTTTCTTCCCATAACCAAAATGGCTTTACGATAGTAGAACTAGTCGTGGTGATTTTGCTCACAGGCATAATTTTTACCGGTATCTACGCCTTTTTTAACACAGCTTTTGCGCAGTATTTAGGATTACAGCAAGATAGTTCTACTTACAACAATCTTGCATACCAGTCCCACCGTGTTTCATCAGTTGTTCGAACCGCGACAGATATTACGGCAGCAGCCCCTAATCAGTTAGAGATGTATGCTTACTTTTGGCCAAATGATAACTACGTTTCAAAGGTTAAGTACTATCTAGGGAGTGGCAATACAAAACTGATGGCAGATGTTACGCCAATGTCTGCGAATCCACCAATTGGCACACCAATAGCGGGGAGTCTGAAAACATATACTGTAATCGAGAATTATTACTATCAGTCGAGCATACCCCTCTTCGATTATCTTGATTCATCGGGTGCGTCGCTTGGTGGATCAATATCAGACTTGTACACCATCAAAGGGGTAAAAGTACGACTTGCGGTGCCCATTCGCACAGTGGTGCCAACCACGAGTTACAGTACGATCGCCGTTCAGGTAACGTTGCGCAACAGAAAGACAAATCTATGAGCAGGCAGCTAAATCAGCAGGGTTTTGTTATGAGCAGTCTGCTTGGTATTTTGCTTGTCTTTATATTGCTCATGGGAATTGCGACAACGGTTATTGAGTCGAACTTCTTTGTGGTCAATAGAAATTCGCAAAGCCAGGAAGCGTTTAATATCGCAGAAGCAGGAATCAATTACTACCTGTGGCATCTTAGCCATGCACCAAATGACTACAAAGATGGAAAAACTACTCCAGCTACACCTGATCCCACGCTTGGATATGGTCCATATGAACACGACTACATTGACTCGAATGCAGTTAAGCAGGGTACGTTTACTCTATGGATAAATCCGCAGGGAGGGGGCTCGACATTGGTAAGGGTTCGGTCTGTCGGAAAGGACGAAAAGTCTGGAGTATTGCGGACCATCGAAGCCCAACTTGGCGCGCCATCGTTTGCAGATTATGCTGTTTTATCCGATGTAGCGCTCTGGTTCGGTAATACCGAAACGGCAACCGGACCAGTTCATTCAAATCAAGGTGTGCGTATGGACGGTCTCAGTACCTCAGATGTTACAGCAGCGAATACGACATATGTTCCTAGCAATGCATTGGGCGGAGATGGAGCCAGCCATCCTGGAGTCTGGTGTCATCCGAGCGTGACAAGCCCTGTGAACTGCAACACCCGCAATAAAGCTGACTGGCGCTATCCTGTGCCGACAATCGACTTTAATCAGGTTGCCAGTAATCTTTGCGGTATGAAAAAGACTGCCTTTGCCAGTTCTTCCACACATTCAGGGCTCGCTAATTTATCAAATGCATGCACGCAAACTCCAACAACGCGTACCCCGGCGTATTTACCGCAAAGAAGCAGCTCGGGCAGTTACAACATCAGCAGAGGATACCTCGTTGAACTAAAAGGGAACGGCTTATACGATCTGTACAATGTTAACGGCGAAAATGATCAATCCAGTAGCTACACGAGCGCTCTGACGCTTCAGTCTGTTGCCAGCGACGTTGCCGTTCCGAGTAGTGGGGTGATTTTCGCAGAGGATAATGTTTGGGTTCGTACAACAACCAATAATAATTTCCATGGTCGTGTTTCAATCGGAGCAGGAAGACTGGCCAGTAGCAGTAACAATGCCGAGATTGTGATTGCCGATGATATTATCTACAGCACAAAAAATGGTCAAGATGCAATTGGTCTTGTTGCCGAAAATAATGTTACCATTGCGCCCTATGCACCACCGCAAAACGGCAGTTTCACTTTTGAGGTGAATGCTGCTGTTATAGCAGAAACGGGCTCGGTTCGCTATCCATCTCGTTATCGATCTAACCAAAATGTGTGCACGAAAGGGTGGGGAAATAGCAACCAACAGTTTAATTTTTACGGTTCGGTTGCCAGCCGGCAGAGTTGGACATGGACCTGGCTACTAGGCGGTTCCTGCGGCAATGCTGTCAACGTGCCTGGTACCGGATGGATTTCTGGCATTCTACACAATAATACTGAATACGACCACAACTTAGAGTACTCTCCACCACCAAGCTTTCCAACGACAAGTACTTTTAATATATTATCTTGGCGCGAAGTCCTTACTCGACCCTGATCGCTTCGGCAAATCGAACGCCAGCCAGTTCATCATATGGTCCGAGGGCTATGACTTTTACGAGAGGGATGTGTCCGAGCTCTGTGGCGTGATATGTTGTACTGCCTTCGTCGTAGAATCCTACGCGTGAAATACCATCCATGGTTCGTGCAATTTCATCAAGTTCCGCTATTCGCTTGTCCGTCTTTTCGTGTTCGACAACGCCGATCGTTATCGGGTGCGGCTGTGGACCAGCATCATCTGCCGCCTTGAGCATTTGTTCGATGAGCATTGGACCAATCTTGTGGGGCTTATCTTCCAGTACGCCAATTGGATGACGCCACGCCTGATTTACGAGCACGCTTGCTTTTCGTTCCTCGCTTCCGGTCAGCACGACCCGTGCAGGAGGATCGAAAAAGGGATAGAGATCTTGATAATTGATCGCGAACTGTGTTGCAAAACGACGAGGCCACACATCGGGTCGGCGCGATACAACACCGTCGATCTGAACGCCAGCATCTTGAACGCCACGCAAAAAATCGATATATCCAGGAAGTACTCGCAAACCCATCTTAGCCCAGTTTTTTGGGTTGATATATCTGGCGCGAGCAATCTCTACTGCGGTTCCATCAAAGTCACTCCACAGATGTGGTTCTCTTGGCTTAAGTCTTTCTCTCATGTGCCAAAATCTATCATCAAAAACACCTATACGCAAGCACAAGCAAATACGAACAACACAAAAAAACAGGGGCTGTTTTGGCCCCTGTTTTGGCTTCTCGGAACTACTATTAGTTCAAGTTTGTCTTTTCAAACGTACCGCCACCTTCAAGTGTTGCGGTTAGCTTGTAAACAGCACAGTCTTTTGCTGCTGTAGTACATGCTGTTGTGCCGTCAGACTGGAATGGTGCGTACCCATACTGTGTTGCTGAGCCGGCACCAGATGCCAATGCTGGTGTGTTGCCCTTTGGATCTTGCAAAGCTTCTTTATCTAGACCCTTCATGCTGGTTGCTAAGAAACCAGTGTTGGGGGTAGTGTCATTCATGCTGGTAAGATCTGGGTAACTACCTTCTTGTGCATAGTACGCCTCGATCTGGCCATGTAATGCCTTAATGTCCGTTTGTCGCTCTGTGTTTCGAGCTCGTTGCTGGATGCCGGTAAAGGTTGTAATGACAAGTGCTGCCAAGATACCAATTACTACGATTACGATCAAAAGCTCCACAATAGTGAAACCCTGTTCTTTTCTTTTTAATGTCATGAGGCCCGCCCCCTTGTTAAATAGTTTTATTAGTGCCCAAGCAGAGCATCTGCCATTGATTATAAGCATAAGGAGAAAGTCGTCAAGAGTGAACTCCTATTTTTCCAGGACTGCTTTATATCTTTTCACGCGATTCTTCACAGCTGGCGCTAGATTTTGCGCTAATGCTTGGTCCAGAGTAAGCCAGACGGGCTGGCTACCCTCTTCGCACACACGAATCGCCGCATTGCCCTTGTATATATGTAGGTAAATGCTACATTTGTGCGCATCCGCGCCTGCGCTGCAGGAGTCGTTGTGCACTTCTTCTGTGCCGACATGCTGCAGGATATCCGCGTGTATTCCGACTTCTTCTTGTAATTCGCGCAGGGCTCCGTGTTCGGGCGTCTCGTCTTTATCAACGTGACCAGACGGAATAGTTAACGCAATAGGAAACTCGTTGCGCATATAAAATAAAAACTTGCCCTTTGGGTTTCTGACAAAAACACCCGCAGATTCATGCCAAAGCTCATTGGTCTTATCAAGCCAGGACCGGTGTTTATCGAAATAGATAGTACGGTCCAGTGTTGATGTACATGTATTGCAGTAATAGGTCACTCTTGCCTTAGTTTTACGTTGACTAACATCTTCCGAGTGGCAAAGCGGGCAAAACCGGTGCATCTTATTATCTGTCGGAACCTCAAAACTAATCTTCATAAGACTAATTATGTCATCAAAACTAGTTAGTGCCGATATTTTTGCTGAGGTTTGCTATTGGACCCATAACACTTGCGGCAATTAGCCCTACGGCTCCTCCTAGGAAGATGATCATGACGGGTTCGATTATTGAGGCTAACCCATCAATAACAGCCGAAACCTCTTCCTCATAAAAATCGGCGACCTTCACTAAAATTTCATCGATCTTGCCGGTCTCTTCGCCAACCGCTAACATTTGCCCCACAATTGGTGGAAAGTGACTACTCTTAGCAAGAGGTACAGACAGCTGTTTACCGTTTTTTACCTCTTTGGCGGCTTCTTTGAGCTCAGCTTCAATAACTTTATTACCAATTGCACCTCCCGTTACCTCGAGCGCGTCCAATACATTAACACCAGCTGACATTAAAGAGGCAAACGTGCGCGCAAATCGCGCAACTGCAACCTTGACGATGAGCGTGTTGATCACGGGAATTTTGAGCAACAGTTGATGGAATTGATATTTGCCTTTTTCAGTCTTGATATAGCGACGGGCTCCATAGGCACCAATCACTAGTAGCAAAAGTATAAAAACAAAATATTGAGTGATAAAATCACTCAGTCCTAGCAGTGCTTGAGTGTAGATTGGCAGCTCTGCGTCCTCGCCCCCAAGATCTTTCATAATCTTGCTGATTTTTGGAATAACGAACAGCATGATACCAAAAAAAGCCACAACAGTAACCGACAGGATAACCATCGGATAGGTCATGGCACTTTTTATTTTCTTACGCATGCTGGCTTCTTGCTCGACCTGCGCAGCTAATCGCTTTAGTATGTCGTCCAGAATCCCACCGGCTTCACCGGCCTTAACCATGTTAACGAATACATCAGAGAATACATCTGGAAAGCGCGCAAATGAATCCCCGAGTGGGCTTCCGGCCTGAACGTCTTTGGCGATTTCGCCAATGATTTGAGCAAATTGTGGACTGCCAGCTTGGGTTTGCAAGGTATGGATCGCCTGATCCAAAGGAACACCGGCCGAGATCATGGTGGATAACTGACGTGTAAAAATAACCAGATCTCTTTGTTTCACCTTTTTCTTGAAGAGACTAAACGAGGTCTTTTGCTTGCCCTTGACCGCCTTTATCACTATTGGTCGCATTTTCTGTTGGCGAAGACTGTTGATCGCCGCCTCGCGGCTTACTGCTTCTATGCGACCGTGGACGGTTTTATCATCTTTATTCGCTGTGTATATAAATTGCATACGCTATCATCTAAGCCTCGGCGGTTACGCGGAGAACTTCCTCGAGCGAGGTTACGCCTCGCAACACTTTAATTAACCCATCGGTTTGCAATGTAACCATTCCCTCGGATACCCCTTGAGTTTGAATTGTGTCACTGGTCTCTCGCTTCACAATTAATTTCTGTACCTCAACAGTATTATCCAGCACTTCATAAATGCCAATTCGTCCCTTATAGCCGGTGTGCCCACAACTTTCGCAACCATCTTCTGCCGGTGCCCATAGTGTTGTTATCGCGGATGGCGTACTGCTAAGGGGTGTATCGGTTCCGACGCCACCTTCTTTTGCGGTTTGTTCTAGCTGATTAATGTGTGTCAGAGTTTGTTTGTTGTCCGTATGAAATACATCATTAAGCTGTGCCAACATTGCTTGGTCTGGTGAGTAAGATTTCCGACAATTTACGCAGAGTTTCCGTACTAAACGTTGCCCAACGACCGCACGCACGGTGCTAGCAATAAGAAACGGCTCGATTTCCATATCGAGTAACCGCGGCAGACAGGTGGCGGCATTGTTGGTGTGCAATGTGCTAAATACCAAGTGTCCAGTTAAAGCAGCTTGAACCGCCAGCGTAGCTGTTTCGCCGTCGCGGATTTCCCCCACCATTATGATATTTGGGTCTTGACGAAGTAGAGCGCGGAGTCCGGCTGCAAAGGTCATGTGTGCTGCTACGTTGATTTGCGTTTGGTTTGCGCCGGGTATGTGATACTCAACAGGATCCTCGATAGTAGAAATATTGACGCTTGGCTTATTGAGCTGGCTAAGGACGCTAAACAGACTTGTTGATTTCCCAGAACCGGTTGGACCTGTTACCAGCACCATGCCGTGCGGCTGAGCCAACGCGTGCTGCAAATCTCCGAGCGATTTACCCCAAAACCCCAGCTCCTCCAGTGTTGCAGGTTTTGCAGATTCATTAAGGATACGAATTGCAACTTTCTCGCCGTCAACGATTGGCAGGGTAGCCACACGAAGTGCGTAAACTTCTTCGCCAACCTCAATCTTAAAGCGGCCGTCTTGTGGAGCACGGCGTTCGTCGATCTTCAGGTTACTAAGGATTTTTATGCGCGAAACGAGTGCACCGAGTACTTTTTTTGGCAGTTTATTTACTTCACGTAGTATTCCGTCTATACGGTAACGAACCAACACAAAATTCTCACGCGGTTCGATGTGCACATCACTGGCATTAGCCTTCACCGCGTACTCGATCAAAAGGTTAACTGTCTGCGCAACGGGGCTGTCTTCGGCAAGGTCCGCTTCGCTGACTTGCTCGGGCTCTTCTTCGGTATTAGGCTCTGCCGAGATAACCTTAGTGAGTTCGCCTCCGATGTTTTCTCGGTATTGATCTAAAATTCCGGCAATTGCAGAGCTGGGGGCAAGATGGACTTTAATTTCTTGACCAAATGTTTTGCGCAAGAAGTTTACTGCTTGAATATCATCCGGGTCTTCCATGGCTATCATACGGTTTCCATCAGCATCGACCCCAAAGACAACAGCGTGATACTGACGCGCTATTCGCTCTGGTAATGATCGCATGGCTTCTTTGGTTTGCTCACTAAGTTCCAAATTTACAAAAGGGACATCGATTTCCTTTGCATAGAGCCTGGTTAGCTCTTCTTCTGAAATAATACTGTTATGAACAGCTAAGTCTTGCAAGGGTCTTTTTTCGGTCTGTTCCTGCTCGCGCAAGCCCACTAACTGATCGTCGGTCACTTTATGAGCGCCGCGCAGTAGCTTCTCCACCAAAGCATCGGGTATTCGCATAGTTATCTAATAGTATAAGCCATAAGCGTTATAACAGTGTGAAAAATATCAACCATAAGAAATTTTATATTCACAAATGTTGGTATACTATTCGTACTGCAAAGAAGGCTAGCGTTGTATAAGGAGGGGAAGCAATGGCGGACAGCAAAAAAACTAAAGAAGAAAAAGCACCTGCAGAGAATGGCAAGGGCAAGGCGCTTGGTCTTGCGCTCGAGACAATAGAAAAACAGTTTGGCAAGGGCTCAATTATGAAATTGGGCGAAGCACACAACACCAAGGTCGAGTGTATTCCCACTGGTAGTTTATCGCTTGATCTAGCTCTGGGCGGTGGTATTCCTAAAGGGCGCATTATTGAAATCTATGGTCCAGAAAGCTCTGGAAAAACAACTCTTACATTGCACGCAATTGCCGAGATTCAGCGACAAGGTGGCACAGCTGCTTTTATAGATGCCGAGCATGCTCTTGACCCTGCCTATGCCAAGCGAATTGGTGTGGATGTTGAAAATCTATTACTTTCCCAGCCAGACAACGGAGAGCAAGCCCTCGAGATTACTGAAACCTTGGTTCGCAGTAATGCTGTCGACCTGATTGTTGTAGACTCTGTTGCCGCATTGGTCCCTCGGGCTGAAATCGAAGGAGACATGGGCGATAGTCACATGGGTCTTCAGGCTCGTCTGATGAGCCAAGCATTGCGCAAACTTACCGGTGTTATTAGTCGTTCAAAAGCTACTGTCATCTTTATTAACCAAATCCGTATGAAAATTGGTGTGATGTTCGGAAACCCGGAAACTACTACCGGAGGAAATGCCCTGAAGTTTTATGCTTCGGTTCGCATGGATATCCGTCGAATTGCCCAAATTAAACAAGGTGACGATATCATCGGTAACCGAACGCGCGTAAAAGTAGTGAAAAACAAGATTGCGCCACCATTTAGACAGGCCGAATTCGACATTATGTACAACCAAGGAATTTCCAGGGCTGGTGATGTGCTAGATCTTGCAACAGACCGCGGCATCATCGAGAAATCTGGCGCATGGTTTGCATACAATGACGCTAAAATTGCCCAAGGTCGCGAAGCAGCCAAGAACTATTTGCAAGAGAATCCAAAGGTTTTGGAAGAAGTCGCCAAAAAGGTAACAACCGAAGCGGCGAAAGAGGCATAGTCATGTCCTCTTTTGAGGTGTGGGCAAGTCCTGATGGACAAGCGCGCTTTTACTTTTCGCATTCGGACAAGAAATTTACAACTGGCGTTTTGATGCTTCAGCCTGGTGCACAATTACCCAAGCATAATCGTCCGTTGGCGCATGAAAATCTGATTCAAGTTGGTGGTGAATGCCAAATGACTTTAATGGACGATGCTGGTGAAATTAAGGAAGAGCATGTTTTGCGCGTCGGTGATTCGCTTCGTATGAATAGAGGTCAATGGCACATTCATGCTAACCCATTCCCTAATGCTTCACTAACGTTATTCAAGGCCGAAGGTGACATCACCGCAGTTGTGAATACTCTTCGCAAAAGTTTTACCAAAATAGCTTAGTTGCTACACTATAGCAATGAAACGTGCGGTAATACTGCATGGAACCAATGCTTCTCCAGGCGAGAACTGGTTTCCATGGATTAAGGAAAAGCTTGAGAAAGCAGGTTACAAAGTTTGGGTTCCGTTGCTGCCAAATAACAATACGCCGAACTCCAAAGTTTATAACGATGTATTGTTGGGCGGGGAATGGGATTTCGCAGACAACTTAGTTATTGGGCACTCGTCGGGAGGGGTTTCGGTTCTGAATCTTTTGGCCGATCCTCGTTGCCCACGCATTAAACTGGGGGTAGTGCTCGGTGCTTGGCACGAACCAAAAGACCCCTACATACCCTACGAGCAATTTAAGGATCTATTTCCCAAAGATGGTTTTGATTTTGATCTCATTAGATCTAAAGCTGATAAGCTAGTGTTTATGCACGGCAAAAATGACCCATACTGTCCGCTGGAGCAAGCTCAGTGGCTAGCAAAACAGCTAATTAGCGAAATTGTGGTAGTGCCAGATGGGCATCATTTAGGGTCTAAATTTAAAGAGCTGCCTGCCCTGGAACAAGTGCTAAAGGATAACAACGTACTGTGATTGGTTTTAACCATGCAGTCATGGGGGCAATTATTGCTGCGTCAGTAAAGCAGCCAGCGGTTGCGCTGCCGCTGGCTTTTGCCAGTCATTTTGTACTAGACGCACTACCGCATTATGGTGTTCCTACGGAGCGTCGCAAAATCTACAAGTCGTTTTACCGTATACTGGCATCGGATGCGCTCATAACGTTTGCACTCGGTATACTTTTGCTCGCAACAAAAAACTACCAGGCATGTGCAGGTGCTTTCCTCGCACTGAGTCCCGATGTTGTCTGGCTGCCTCGTTTTCTCAAAGAACATCTTTTTGAAGCTCCGCCCTCGTTACCTGCCGATCCGTTTTCCAGATTTCATAAAAAGATTCAGTGGGGCGAACGCCCATGGGCCTGGCCAATTGATCTGGTATGGGCGGTGCTCAGCTTTGTTTTGTTGCTGCAACTGATTCGCTAGAGATTCCTAAAGTTAGTCTGTTATTCTTGAGGTGTGCGAATCTCAAATATAACGCAACAGGTCAAAAGGACAGATCGTTACTCGGTCTTTATTGACGAAAAGTACAGTTTTAGCCTGAGTGAGAACGGACTGCTGCAAGCTAATGTTCGTGTTGGGCAAGAAGTAACTGAGGTGGAACTTGAAACACTGAAGGATGCCGCAAAGTCAGACAATGCCTATAGCCAGGCGCTTAGCATTATTGTACGTCGACCACGCAGTGAGTGGGAGGTGCGTGATTATTTAAAACGAAAAAAATATGTGCCCGAGCTGATAGAAGAAATAACGGCGCGATTAACTGCGCGAGGTTTTATAAACGATGAAGATTTTGCCCGGCGCTGGGTAGAAAGTCGGAGACTACTTAAAAGTACTAGCAAACGACGCCTAACTATGGAGTTGCGCCAGAAACGCGTCGCCGACGACATTGTGAGGGCAGTTCTGGATGAAGACCAAACCAATGAGCGCTCAGTGTTGCGTGAATTGATCGACCGTAAACGTCAACAAAGCCGTTATCAGGATGGTCAGAAACTGATGGCGTACCTCGTGAGACAAGGTTTTAACTACGACGACGTAAAGTCAGTGCTTGACGACAACCTTAGTTAGCAATGGCTGGAGATGGAGCCGCGGTACGAACCAATTTTAAGGGATCCTGTACGATAATCTTTCGGTTAGTAATTTCGATAATCTGGCCACGATCAACGCCAATATTGCCGCCAGTTAATGTTTTGATGAGTGGTTGGGAAACATACAGTTTTTGAATATACAACGTTGGCAGCTCGGTAGAAAAGTCGCTAACCTTACCAAGCTTACGTTTTTTGTCACTGACCACGGGCTTATTGAAAAGTTCAAAGTCAATTTTTAGAATTTTCTTAAGCCTTATAAGGTCTTCGGGTTCGGCCAGTACATCATGATCGTTCACAACAATACCTGCAGGAATAATTTCACGGATATCACGCTCTACTAGAATTAATTCAAGTTTTGGGTCGATAGAATCTTGGCAATAAAAGCCCTCAATCTTTAGGTTGTTTGGGTTAATGATTGGTCGCACAGTCGTGGCAACTCTAGAGCCAGTTCGAAGGCTCATGACCGGGCGTCCTAAAAGAGTTTTGCTGAGAACTTGCATGCTCCTAGTATACCAAGTAGGATATAGCCATAAAGCTTGTGTTTATATAAAAATGTTTTGAAATATAAAAAAACGAGCGTACAATTGGTTTACATAAACGAGGGCTTCTCTTATGAGACGGGGTAAAACAGTTCTGGCGATACTCACAACAGTGTCGCTCATTTTTCTTGGTGGGATCAAAGCAATTGCACAAACAGGCGCTCCGGCGCCTGTTTTAATAGTCGAGGTTCAAACTGGTAGTTCGGCCAGTGCAAGTCAGGAGTTTATTGAACTTGCGAACAACACGTCTGACGATATCGATATATCCGATTGGCGTGTTGAATATTTCTCGGCCGGGGCATCAAATTTGGAAACCCCCTCAAGAGTTATTCCTTTGCACGGTGTACTGCCTGCGGCAAAACACTATCTTATCGCCTCGTCGGGGTATTTGGTCGGGAGTGCTAATGACAGTTTTTCGGCAGGACTTGCTGCAACAGGTGGACACCTTCGGATTGTGGCAGAAGACGAGAGCTCCAGCGCACTTGTTGTATATGATTTGCTCGGATGGGGAACAGCTCTGCATCCTGAAGACACGGCTGCAGGAGCCGCATCTGCCGGGCAAAGCATGCAACGCCGCCTAGAAGAACAAAATAAGTTTATCGACACCAATAACAATAGTGATGATTTCGAAGTTAGTTCGCCAAATCCTGAAGGGTTTATCCCGGAAGTCGAGCAGCCAGAAGAAGAAGCTCAAACTCCAACTGAACAACCGCAAGAACCCGAAGAACCGATTGCAGAGAATACTGATGATACAGAAGAATTTGAACCTACGCTGGGCTCTAGATCATACAAGCTAGACATAACTGAATTATTACCAAATCCGGCATCGCCACAAACTGATGCGGTCGATGAGTTTATCGAACTATATAACCCCAATGATGTAATAGTCGAAATGACTGGCTATAAACTACAAACTGGTACTACTTACAGCCATGCATTTGAGTTCAATGATCAGATTATTGAACCAAAACAGTACAAGGTCTTCTACATACGTGATACCGGTGTCGTGTTGGCCAACTCAGCAGGCAAGGCTAGGTTAATTGATCCAGACGGCTTGGTAGTAAGCGAAACTAGCGATTATGTGGATGCGCCAGAAGGTGAAGCATGGGCGTGGGATGGTTCTGGCTGGCAGTGGAGTACCACGCCAACTCCGAATGCACGTAATCAAATTTCCGTAAAGCCTGCTGAACAGCCGAAAACAGAACAAAAGGCCAACTCAGCTGGCAAGAAAGCGGCGGCAACTAAGACTAAAAAGGCTACCGCAAAGAAGGCAAGCGCAAAATTAGTTAAAGCTGCCAAGAAAAACGGCAGTGGTGCAGGCGCTACACAAGTTGCTGCCCCACCCAAAAGTAACGGTCAAAGTCAGATACATCCGGCTATCCTTGCAGGGGTGGGGTCTGCAGCGGTACTATATGGAGCATATGAATACCGACACGATCTTGCAAATGCAATCCACCGCGTCCGAGGAAACCGAAAAAATCGCTGAGTCGATGGGTGCACGATTGCGAGGCGGCGAAACTATCGAACTAGTCAGTGATCTAGGTGGTGGCAAGACGACATTCGTGCGCGGTTTGGCGCGAGGGGCAGGTAGCAAAAACCATGTTTCAAGTCCAACGTTCAAAATCAGTAACTACTATTCCGCTCCCACCTTCGACATTGCACATTACGACTTCTACCGGCTGCAGGAACCAGGGCTTATTGCGTACGAACTCATGGAGGCTCAACAAGATCCAAAAAATGTCATCGTGGTCGAGTGGGGCGAAATTGTAGAGGATGTGTTGCCAGGCGAGAAGATTATCGTTCGAATAACCAGTAATGCAGACGATAGCCGCTCAATTACCGTAACTATGCCTACAAAATTCCAATATCTTGCGGAGGAGTCGAAGGAGTGACAATACTAACCGTGCGAACTGACAAGCCAGAAGCAGAGCTTGCGTTGTATGAAGACGATAAACAGCTCGACCAAGAAGTATGGAATGCTCACCGAGAACTATCTAATACAATTCATACAAAAATCGAGCAAGTATTGTCGCGACACAAAAAAGAGCTGCACGACATTGATGCGATAGCCTGCTATCAAGGGCCTGGCAGCTTTACAGGCCTTCGGATAGGTTTGAGTGTCACAAATGCTCTTGCCAACAGCCTTGGTGTGCCAATCGTTGGTTCTACAGGAGAACATTGGCAAACCTCAGCTATAAATAGGCTTGTTTCTGGCGAAAACGAAACAATGGTCGTGCCAAAATACGGCGCCCCAGTACACATCACGCAGCAAAAGAAGTAGTTTATACAACAGATTCGCGTAATACACTTGACAGGGTAACTCCTTAGTGGCTATGCTTAGATCAAGTTCTTTAAACAACAAAAGGAAACAAAAATGATCAAAAAAGTTTTTTCGGGGCTAAGCGCGCTTCTTTTAAGCTTGTCCTCACTCTTTGTCTTTGCGCCAACGGTAGCCCATGCTGCGGCAATAACTTGGGATGGTGGTGGGTCGGATAATAACTTCAATACGGCCGAAAACTGGGCTGGGGATGTTGTTCCTGCGGATGGCGATAGTATCGTTCTGGATAACACAGGTCTTTTATATGACGACACGCTGTTAACTAATAATATTTCTGACCTTTCGTTAGCGGGCATTACTGTTCAAGGCTCCGGCGCGTTTGGTTTTACTATTGATGGGTCGGCAATTACGCTTACTGGCACTGTTACGGACTCAGCGTCATCGGAAGATGTGTCCAATATTTTGAGTCTAGACGTGGCTATGAGTGGGGATAAAACGATCAATGTTCCTGCTAGTCATTCGCTGAGCATTTACGGTAGTCTTACTGGTAGCGGTGGCGTCACAAAAACTGGTTCGGGTGTTTTGTACTTGTCGGCAGACAATAGTTCGTACACCGGCGCTTTGGTAATCTCCGCCGGGAGGTTATTCGTGCTGAGTGCTAACGGTATTGCAACTTCAGGTGGGACTACGGTTGCCGATGGTGCTGACGTTTCGTTCATTAGTTGTGATGAAACGCCCTTTGCTGGAAGTCTGACACTAACAGGGGCGAGTTCGCAGCCCAGCGGAGATTCAAGAGTGCCTAAACTGTACACAGCGGTCTCTTGTAGCGGTGGCGGAGGGGCACCAGATGAAACCTACGGATTACTTACAGGCAACTCGACCGCAACATTATCGGGGAGTATTACGCTGGGTAGCGACATCACATTTAAGTCCTACGCAGCTAATACAAAATTAACAGGGCCATTAAGCGGCAATCACACAATAAACCTATTTGAAGGTGGTGCATTCAAGTTATCCGTTGAATCAAGCTCCAACAGCTCTGGGATTGCTAACGGGCAATATAGCGCACCACAACTTGCCAAAACATTAGCTGATGATTTGGCTACGACCAGTGTCGGAATCTATGGCAACACGGTTGTTACAATTACTGGTAAGCGGGGCGATATTTTCTTGCTCAAAGGAGGCACGTTGAAGGGGACGGGTACGGTTGGTGCTGTATCTGTAGCACAAGGAAGTTATATCGCATCTGGATTAAGCCCAGGTTGTTTAAATACAGGTGCCCTGAGTATTGATGCGAGCACAATGCAGGCCGAGATTGGTGGTACGGAAGCCTGTTCTGGCTATGACCAAACGCGGGTTACTGGTACGGTGGCTTTGGCAAACGATGCAGCTTTGCAAGTATCCAGGTACAACAGCTATAAGCCAAAAGCTGGCGAAAAATATACAATAATATCCAATGATGGCGCAGACGCAGTTACCGGTACATTCAAGAATTTAGCAGAGAATGCGACATTTACAGTTGATGGGTACGTTTTGAGGATAAGTTATGTAGGCGGTGATGGAAATGACGTATCTTTGACAGTTGTGTCAGTGCCTGCTGCACCGGACACAGGGTTTGGTATGCTGCTAAACAATCCTGCCGCATTACTTGCCACTACAACTGTTGCAGCATTTGGCATCTTGCTCATATCTCGCCGACTAGCACCAAAAAAAGTACGACGTTAAATTGCTAGCCTGGTTTTAAAACAAAAACAAACAAAATAAAAATACATGACCACATTGGAGATTGGTTTAAATAGTTCCGCTTTGTCTGGACGCCTACGGCGCTTTGACCGGCACGAGTATGCTCGGCGACCGACGCCCAGAGTAATGCCGCGCGGCATTAGCGATATATATGCATCTGCAAACACGGTTACACAGCCTGTTGCAGAGACTGCACAGAACCCAAATTCCGTAGTGCGAACGGTTGCTGCACAGCAGGTGCGCAAGCCACAAGCCTCGTCGGTTTTAGCGAGACAATATGCCCTAAAGCCGGAAAAAAAGCGACGTCGAATTCAACTGAACGCATCTCACGCGCTGTCTTTTACAGCAGTGTTGCTATTTGTTATTGGTGCGGGAGTTGCATTTATGGGCTGGCGAACTAATGACAAAGTAGTTGCTCAAGTCAGAAGTGTTACCACGGATCAGAAAGAGGATAACGGCAAACCTGACGAATCAAAACCAAGCGATGCAGCGTATGGCAGCTACAACGTTGCCCCTGATTTGCCTCGGTATGTTAGAATCCCCAAAATTGGCGTTAATGCAATGGTGCGCCGCCAGTCTGTTGATAAAAAAGGAGTACTACAATCACCGAATAACGTACATACTGCAGGCTGGTATGATGGCAGCTCGAAACCCGGTGAAGGTGGCGCAGTTTTATTAGATGGCCACGTGGCTGGCCCGACAACGCAAGGAGTTTTCTACGATCTTAAAAAACTTGTTGCTGGCGAAAAAATTGAGGTGCAGCGAGGAGATGGGAAAGTTTTCAACTACAAAGTTGTAAGTGCAGAATCAAAAAAAGCTGATCAAGTTGATATGGCCAAAGCATTGCTTCCCATTGTTCCAGGAAAATCTGGACTCAACCTCATTACCTGCACTGGTAAAGTGAATGGCTGGCATTACGATGAACGCCTAGTAGTCTACGCCGTCCAAATCTAGAATACTCAGTGCGCCTAACTTGGATATTCGAACTGTGATTGAGTTTGTGTTCGTAAACGAGTATATTTATACATAGGATTGCTGCAGTTTTGGGAGCAAAATCCACTGATTATTATTGAATGTTCAGCCTAGCGGTAGCTAATGAAGTGATAGTGATTGTTACCGACAACAGCTGAGAATAGGAGTGAGGAATGGATCCAATTACCATTGGTTTAGCGGTGGTCGGTATCGGTGTGGGGTTTGGGGCAAGCACTGTCGTGACAAAAAAGAAGCTTGGAAGCGCACAAGACGCAGCCGACAAAGAACTAAAGAAGGCAAAAAAAGAATCCGAAAAACGGATTGCTGATGCTCGTGAAGAAGCACTGAAGTTAGCGGAAAATGCTCGCAAGGAAGAGCAAACACGCCGAAAAGAGTTAAAGGATATCGAACAGCGCCTGCTCGACCGCGAAGAAGCGTTAGATAAAAAGCTTGATCAACTCGATAAGCGGGGTGATGCACTGCGTAAAGGCGAAGACGAAGTCGAGGAACTCAAAAACGAAATTCGTGCAATTCGTACAAAGCAGCAGGAGAAACTAGAGAAAATCGCAAAACTTACCAAGCAAGAGGCCGCCGAAAAACTTACTGCGATGACTGAACGTGATATTAAGGCTGATCTAACTGGTCTTGTTGCAAAGTTGCAGAACGAAGCGCGTGATCTAGCTGAAGAAAAAGCAGCCACAGTTATTGTGACCGCAATGGAGCGCATGGCGAGTGAAGTTACTGCGGAGCGCACGGTTACGGCGCTAAAACTTACGGATGAAGAAATGAAGGGCCGAATTATTGGTAAAGAAGGTCGTAATATCCAGGCTCTACAGCGCGCCACTGGCGTAGATATTATGGTGGATGACACGCCTGGCATGATTATCTTGAGTTCATTTGACCCTGTACGCCGCGAAGTTGCTCGCCAGACCATGGAAATGCTCATGAAAGATGGTCGTATCCACCCAGGACGAATTGAAGAAGTCGTTGAAAAAGCGCAAAAGAATGTGGCTAAAGATGTGATGCATGCTGCAGAAGACGCAGCGCGTGAAGTTGGTGTTATTGGTATTCCAAAAGAAGTATTGCAGCTTCTTGGAGAGCTCAAATATCGAACTAGTTATGGTCAAAATGTACTCAAACACTCAACCGAAATGGCACACATGGCTGGTATTATTGCTGAGGAGCTTGGTGCAGATGTTCGGATTGCGAAGTATTCTGCATTGGTCCACGACCTTGGCAAAGCCTTAACCCATAAGATGGAAGGCAAGCATCACCACATAAGTGGCGAGATGCTTCGAAAATACGGAGCACCAGAAGAAGTCGCCGTAGCGGCAGAGCAACATCATGATGACGTTGAAGCCACTACCACCGAAGCATTAATCGTTCGTGTGGTTGATGCCATTAGTGCAGCGCGTCCAGGCGCTCGCAATATTAGCGCCGAGAATTTTGCTGAGCGCATGAAAGATCTTGAGAATGTCGCGAACAGCTTTCCTGGCATCGACAAGTCTTATGCGATTAGCGCTGGACGAGAAGTACGGGTATTTGTAAAGCCAGGACAAATTGATGACTTGAGTGCCATCAAACTAGCAAGGGACATTGCTACTAAAATTGAATCAAGCATGCAGTATCCCGGTACTATTAAAGTGAACGTTATCCGCGAAACTCGAGCTATCGAATTCGCTAAGTAAAGTAAAGGCAGGTTTACGTGCAGCACTTACGTCACCAGCTATTTATCGCTGCTAGTATTGTGTTAGTTGCAAGTTTACTCATAACATTGACTATTAAAAGTTTGTTGCCCAACGACGACAAAATTATCGATCAAGCAATCAAACAGCGCGACCCAGGCTTATGTGAGAAGGTAAAAAGGATCACAATGCCAGGACCCCAAGACGAAACCGTTGTCGTCACCGGTGAGTCTGCTGTAAAAGAGTGTAAAAATCTTGTTGAGTTTGGCTCGCGCTTGCGATGAAATTTTAAGGTAGAATATAATATATGGCACCCATACCAAAGGCTCCTAAGGAAAACTACGCACAGCAAGCAATTATGGTTGCTGTTGGACTAGTAATTTTAGGGGTTGTGCTAGCTATACTCACAAAGTTTATTATCGGTGCCATAGTTACGCTATTGGGGCTTGTATTTGGGATTGGTAACAGAGTTACGCAAGACAATCCCTTAGAAAAATAGAGGTATTACATGAAGCTTACAAAATTTGCACACTCTTGCGTGTTGGTCGAGGAAAGCGGAAAAGCAGTTTTATTTGACCCGGGCATGTTTAGTTGGCAAAGTGGTCTGGTTAATGTTGCAGAATTACCCAGGCTAGACGCAGTTGTTATCACTCACCAACATGCTGATCATTTTTCAGAACCATTTGTGCGTGCGTTGCTGGCCGCACAACCAGAGGTACAATGGGTTGCACCACCAGATATCCACGGTGCACTGCAGGAATTTGGTATCACAAAGTTCACCGCAGACTCGGTGAATGACCTCCAGGTAACGGTTGGACAACATGCGTTTTTAGGTTCGTTTGCACCGACTGCTCAAAATCTTACCGTTCACTATCTTGACAAGGTTACTGCGCCTGGTGATAGTCACGACTTTAGCGAAATAAAGGAACTGGTTTTTCTGCCCGTAGATGCGCCATGGGGTTCAAGCGTTGCAGCTGTTGAACTTGCCAAGAAGCTAAAACCAAAGTACGTGCTTCCGGTTCATGATTGGATGTGGAAGGATGAATGGCGGAAGCTTTGGTATGGACGTTTCAAGGATGTTCTTAAAGCTGAGGGCATACTATTTCTTGAGCCAAAAGACGCTGAGCCGATTGAGATTCAGCTATGAGGGAGGACCTCGCAAAAGTTGAGGTCGTTGCTGGCGTAGTGCTTATAAAAGATGGCAAGTTTTTATTGGTTCAGGAAAAACAACCCAAAGCGTATAAACAGTGGAATCTGCCAGGTGGCAAAGTTGATAAGGGTGAAACTATAGAACAAGCGGCCATTCGAGAGGCAAAAGAAGAAGTTGGTCTGGATGTTCAACTTGTTAAGTTTCTTCAGGTGATACATCAGGGGATAGAACGCCCAGTTATTCACGCGTACCTGGCCGAAATAACTGGCGGCGAATTAACGATTCCGGAAGACGAACTACTTGATTCTGGCTGGTTTACGTACGATGAAGTAAAAAAACTTGATCTAAGAAATCCTGACTACATCCTGGGGGCTATTGAGTTGGCTCAAGAAAACTCTGTACTCACCGAAGTAAAACGGGTATAATAGCCAAGTTCGCATTTCTTCTAAAAGAGAAAAGAGCAGGAGCAGTTCGCTGATAGCGAAAGTGAATTTACTTCACTAGCTCCGTTGAGAAAAACCGTAGGTTTGTCTCAAAGATCGGGGTGTGGCGCAGTTGGCTAGCGCGCGCGGTTTGGGACCGTGAGGTCGAAGGTTCGAGTCCTTTCACCCCGACCAAACAAAGGGTCCAGCAATGCTGGGCTTTTTGTTTGGGGAAAAGGAACATGCTAAGCTAGTCTCAATGATTGAAGTTATAGTTACCCTGATTTTTGGTGTATTAATTTTGGGTCTGCTCGAGAAATTACACCAACAAGGCAAGATAGAAACAGAAACTTCTCGCAAAATTATCCATATTGTAACTGGCTTCATTTTGGTCAGCTGGCCTTTTTTTGTGGGCTGGACGACAATACTTATTGTTGAAGTATTCTATCTGGTACTTGCAGCACTAGTGCGTAAATTTTTTCCACTCGAAAGTCAGCATGGCGTAAAACGAAAAAGCTGGGGTGAATTCTTCTTTTCCTTTGGTGTGATTGGGAGTATTTTATTGGGTGCTCCTCGTTGGGTTTTCGTTTTGGCAATATTACACTTGGCTCTCGCAGATGCTGCCGCAGCATTGATTGGGGTTAAGTACGGTAAGAAAAATCAATACAAAATATTCAAGCAGACAAAGTCAATTGCGGGAACCGGCGCTTTCTTTCTAGTTTCGTGTGTTCTTGTTGTCCTTACTTTTGTCTTCGTTCCAAACTATGTTACCGATGCTAATAGGCTAGCAATACTATTGCTGCCATTTATTACGACATCAATGGAAAATATCGGCGCATACGGAACGGACAATCTACTTATTCCGTTATCGGTAATTCTTGTGCTAGGCGTGTGATTTTTTACGCCCGTCGGCATGTGCCCGCAATGCGTAGACAATAACAACCACGTCAACCACTTCCTGTATAGCGGCGCCGTAGATCGGTTCAAATCGCCCCGTTGCAAAAATAAACATTAGAATAACACTTAGGATAATGCCTGTTAAAATTGCCTGTTTGGCAATTCGAAGCGTACGTTTTGCGATACGTGTACCCACGGCAACTTGTTCAATGCTATCAAGCATTATAACTATGTCAGCCGACTCGCTTGCTGCCGTTGACCCACGAGCTCCAAGTGCCACTCCAACATCGCTCGCTGCCAAAACCGGTGCATCGTTAACGCCATCACCAACAAAAGCAACCGGCTTATACGCTGTGTTTTCGATAGCGACTAATTTGTCGCCTGGCAGCGCCTCGGCGGTAACTTCATCAATACCGAGCGTACGCGCAATTTTTTCTGCTGTAGTTTTATTATCGCCAGTTACCATGAGCATATGTTTGACGCCGAGTGTTTTTAGTTGGGCAAGCGTATTGGCGCTCTCGGGGCGTATTTTATCTTCGAAGTTAATGATTCCTGCGAGCTTGCCATCGACTGCTACTAGTGCTGCTGTTTGGTTTATGCTGGATTTTTTAAACCCGTTTGGAAACTCTACACTTTTTTCCTGTAGCAGACTTAACCTACCCACTAGAACATCGTGTCCACCTGCGTGGGCACTTAGGCCCTTGCCGGAAAGTTCCTCAATATGTTTGGCTTTAGGAACTTTTGCGCCCAGTTTCGTTGCTTTGTCGACAATGGCACTCGCCAGCACATGGTTTGAGTTTTGCTCTAGGGCTGCCGCTAGCGTGATAACAGTCTTTAAATCGAATGTTGCAAAAGTTTTGATAGCTCCGACCTCAGGTTTTCCAGTGGTTAGCGTTCCCGTTTTATCAAAGCCGATTGTCTTAGCAGTAGCTAATTGCTCTAGGGCTTCTCCGGTTTTGACGATGATTCCATGTTTTGCTGCGCGGCTAATACCAGAAATAATCGCGATAGGTGCACCCAAAATTAGCGGACACGGTGTTGCGACCACCATAACTTCTAGAAACCTTTTACTATCTCCGCTTAGTGCCCAGGCACCGATCGCAATAGTGAATGACAACAAAGTAAACGGGACACTATAGCGATCTGCCATTCTTACGAACGGCGAGCGGTTGGCTTCTGCAGCACGGACCAACTTAATGATTTGCTGGTATTGGCTGTCCTCGGCAGTTTGGAGTGCCTTGACAGTGATTAAAGCGTCTTGGTTGATGGAGCCACTCAAAATATCGTCGCCAGGTTTTTTGGAAATCGGCAAACTCTCGCCGGTTAGACTGGATTCGTCAAAATCTCCTGCGCCGTCGATAATTATTGCGTCAACCGGAACAATTTCGCCTGGACGAATCACTAGTTTGTCGCCAACATGAACCTGACTAGCTGGTATATCAATTTCTTTTCTTCCACGAATTATGTGTGCTTTTGCAGGAGCACGACTTAGTAGTGCACTTAGTTCTGATTTAGCACGTTCATTTGCAAAATCTTCTAGTGTTTCGCCACCAGTTAACATCAAAACTATTACCATCGCCGCCCAATACTCGCGGAACAATAACGCGCTCGTAATTGCTGTTGCTGCCAGAATATCGACACCATAAATACCACTGCGAATATCTTGGATCATGTCCCAGACAAGTGGACCAAGGTTTATTAAGGCGCTAATAACGAGCACCCAGTTACTTGCTGTTCTATAGCCCGCCAGGTGCAGTGCTATTGCGACAACCAGGCTGATGACCACAAAACCAAGCTGCTTGTACTTCTTAAAAAAGTTAAATATACCACGGAGTCTCTTACTCATATGGCGAACATTATAACAGGGAAGTTTGGACATTTCTTATGTGAAAAATACTTTTTACAAAAAAGTTTTACTTTGCAAAAATGCTTGAATGGCCAAAAAGCTACTAGCAGCAGGATTGATGTGCTTCGAAGCTATTCGTTTTGCAAGCGGACAGCCTGCCGAAGCTTCAGTCGGGCGCCCAATAGATCCTGATCCGAGGGCGGAACTACAGGTTGAAACCGGAGTAACGATTCCGTGCGGATTAAACCCTTCTCAGCATGAAGGTGCCAAACTGCTACCTGTTATTTTGGCAACAGCAGGTCTCCGTTGTATCGATGTTCCAGAAGAGATTGCCGATGAATACCCAGGCAGTGTTTTTGCAACAAGGGACGGCAGAATTGGCGCCGTATTTACTGATGCAACGGGTTTGTACGGTGAGCCTACATACGAGGTGAGTTTACGAGGAACAGTAACCGATTTAACAGACATGGGTATGATGATTGGAACAAACGGGGACATGCGAATGTTCACGACTAACATAGTTGAACATTCAGACAATTGCTTGGATAACAGCATACCAGTTAGTGCTCAACGTGATCTTGCAACGCTGGGCAATGTTTTGGCATTTATGTCAGGACACATCGATACGTCTTGTCTTGGCAAAGAGTACTAGACTGCTTGCTCGATGAGCAGTGCGTGCGTGTCGCTAGCAAATTTCTCTGCGGAATGACGAGGAACAGGAATTCGCAGGCTATGACGACCGGTGAGCGGTGGCGTGTCCGTAGGTTCTAACCCGCCATTGGCGCTCAATTTACTTTGTATTGCAACGCTATCTCTGCCGATCTCATGACCAACAAGTGTTAGCATGCCATATTCACTAGAAGTGACGGTCCCATCCCCGTTAACAAGGTGTCTTAGCGCATTTTCTGCTGTTGCTGCTTGCTCGTCGCCGTCTACGATGACAATCTGCCTGTCGGCGCCATGTCCGACAATATCCACTACACTAATTCCAGCATCTGCAACGGCTTTACCTATGGCGGCAATTTTTCCTGCCTGCTCGCTCATGCCTGGCTCGTGTAATTCTAGAAATACAATCTCTTTCATGAGCGAAATTGCCATAACGTTTCCGTTTCGTTCGGGGTCACTAATTTCGTCTGTGTACAGAGTGCCCGGTTCATCAGGGTTAAAAGTATCTCGCACAATTGTTTTTACGCCTGTACCCATAAGTGGAATTATTGCAGCAGGATGCAGCAACCCACTTCCATTGCGACCAAGCTCACGGCCTTCTTCATATATCAACGCCGCTATGTGTCTTAGGCGTTCTGGATTAATCATGCGAGGGTCGGCCGAAAGACACGAGGTGTCGGTCATGTTGTGGTACTCAGAAGCGCCCACACCATACGCAGCCAATGCGCCGCTTATGTCGGAACCGCCTCGATCAAATGTATGTAGTCTTTGACCGTCAAACCATGTGTTGCCTGGCAAAACGTATCGCCTTGAAACATCAGTTGCATCTACTACCCAGTCTGCCCAAGCTTCTTTGTCGCGAGGTCGTAAAGGACGTCCTGCTCGACCTGGGTCCAGAAGCGTAAGCCCCATCGCTGCATAAATTTCAGCTTGCAGTCTTTCTCCTAGCATCGACGCGTAGTCCTCGCCGTTCCTGACCGCATCCATGACACGGGGTTTAATGTCTCCAAGCCATCCATATCGGTCGTTATCTCCAACGGCTGTGATACCAAGCCCGTCGACAATGAGCGCAAAACGCCCGGTAATGGATTGGATCGTTTCTTCAGAAACGGTCTGGTTGTCGCGGTATTCACCAAGAGCGCCGCGGAAGTTTCTATTTCCGATTAACTGCTCGGTTACTTTTGTGGCAAAGAAGGCGCCATCTCCGCCAAAACTGCCGGGTGATGTTGCAAGTTGGTCGGCATTCAGTGTGCCCGGGGCAGACACAACAGTTATCATGCTGTCTGAAGCTAGTTCAAGGCATTGAGCTACAGATGCAGCATCTGCACCTGATGTTCCTCCGAATTTTGAAACGATTAGTTCTGACATGATTGATCCTTTGTTAATAAAAAAGCTCCTCGATCGAGGAGCTTTGACTTTGCTTTTTTGTTAACTATGCAGCAAAGAGAGCTCCCGCTTGGGTCTTCTTAGCCTTCTTTGAAACTGCAGATAAAACTACCATAAATATAATTTTAGCCTAAAATCTATTTTTGTCAATATGGGGCGAGCTATGGGAATCGAACCCACGACCTTCGGAACCACAACCCGACGCTCTAACCAACTGAGCTAAGCTCGCCACCAACAGGGGTGATTATACTCGAAAAACTATATTCCGACAACCGCAATAACGCTGCTGGTTAACGACACTAGCTTTGCTATACTTGTCAGCAATGAGAAAAATTGAAGTTCCACGACGACGACTATGGACTCCTCGGCCCGAAGTCACCATGGAAAACTATAAAGAGGTATTTAACTTCTACGATCAATACGGTGGTCCTAACCCGCAAATGGTGCGTGTCGGGCATGCCTTGTTCGGCCGTATGTATCCGGTAAGAATCGACATTGCGCCTGATGATGCCCAAACAATTCATGATGCTTTAGGCCAAGGCAGACTGGCCTTCCTGATGTTGAATCATCGCACAAAAGAAGATCAATTTAATCTAGCGAGTATGGTGCAACGATTGGCTGCGCTCAGGGCTATGCGGGCACGCAGTGTAATTTTGGCACGCTTTGGCCTTTTCAATGAGCCGGGACTGAAAGGGGATCTACAGCGCTTAGGTATTGATGCAATGGGTTCAATTCCAGCTTTTAGAGCCAAAGACCGTGAAGGAGACGATGAGGAAAAGGTAAGATTGCAACGTAATGCATCCGACTCCACCTTGCAGCTTGGACATAACAAAACGGACCGCGATGGGTTTAACATGGTCGGCTATCCAGAAAACGAGCGCTTACTCGAGGGGCAAGACCCCTCGGTGCTTCGGAAATTGTCGCGCGGCTTTGGTTTAATGTATGAAAACTTAGGTGTGCGCTATGATCCAATAATCATTACAGCTGCACATTTTGCTGGTGAGGGTGATGAACGAGACGAAAAAAACGCAGTTGTCAGTATTGGTCCTCCTGTCACGGATCGGCTAAGTAGCGCTGCAGAATTCGATGGTGCAGTTGCCACAAACTTGCAACGTGATCTAACCAGAGCTTCTGGTTTGTGGGTTCCAGTACCACGAGCAGCTTCTTAGCTAGCTGTAGCACGTGCGTAGATAACTATTGCAATTCCAGCTGTCATAACAACCAAGCCGGTAATCTCGGTTGCATGAAGCTTTTCTTTAAATACAAGTGTGCTGAGTAGGGCGGTTAGTACAATTGAGCCTCCGAATACGATAGGCGTGACTATGCCTACCTTATTGAGGGAGAAACTTTTAGCGAGAGTAAGACCAAACAGGGCGATACAAGTTCCGCCTAGTATTGCCATAGTCAGACCAAACTTCTGTGTCGACAAGCCTTTGCGAGATATTGCAGGTATTGCTAATACGGCAGGAACAATTGCAGATAACCCATTAATTATTGCAGTTGCAACTTTGATGTTGAGATTTCGGTCTGCTGCCGCAATAAGCAGTAGTGCTACCGTGTAGAAAAGCATAGCAAGAATAATGTAGATCACGATAGAAGTATAACAGCACGTCTTTTATAAATTGCGATATGGCGCCCCGGGAGGGATTCGAACCCCCGACCTTGAGCTTAGAAGTCTCCTGCTCTATCCAGCTGAGCTACCAGGGCGCGTCGATGTGTGATTGTGAGTTTACTGTGTCGTCGACAAAACAAGTTTGCTCGACATCACTCAAAAACTCACATAGCCATCTCCTTTCCCCAAAAAGAATCCCCTCTTTTTGGGGACCCCGAAGGAGCAAAGGACAGAGTTATTATATCGCATCCAACAGGGATAGTTGCAAAATAAACTAATCCGGTGCATACTGCAGACAAGAAAAAGATAAGCAGTATGGCTGACGAAGCACAACAAAACGTAGAGGCACAGCAATCAGCTGATCCGAAGGAGTCAATGTCGACGCCTAGAAATAGTTTTGTTTCAAAAGATGAGCAAGCACTGCAAGATGCATCTGCTGCTATGCAAGCTGACGAAACAATCCCAGCCTCTCCCGAGCAACCCACAACAGCGCCTCTCAAGCCAAAAAAGAGCAAGAAAAAACTCCTTGTTGTGTTGCTCGTGGTGGTTTTGCTTACGGCAGTCGGGTTTGGAATTAGCAAGCTGCTTGGTAAGAAGGACGCATCCGATGCTTCAGCAACATCTCAAAGCGATTCTGGTACTGCAAAGCCTGGCGCCGACACAAGTCAGAGCATAGAGCCAGATTCAGTGTTATACGCATTTAAGGACGCTGACGCGAATCCCTTTACGCTCTATACACGACCTGCAGTTGGCGGTGATCGTAAAGAGTCTTTGAAGCTCAATAGGGATGTGTATGTTTTGCAGCACGATACAAGGGGCAGCAACGCAGCGTTTGCGACTGACGATGGATTGTACGTGAGCAGAGATAATGGCAAAAACTATACTAACGTTTTGAAATTGGAAGCAGGTGAGCAAGTTACTGGGGTGCGTTTTGCAAACAGCGGGGCACGTTTGGTATATGCAACAACAAAAGACCTGAAGACCAGTAGCATTAAAAGTGTAAATTTACAGGGTAAAGATACTCAAGACGTTGCTACAGTTGATGCGGGTGGTGTGTTGCTCTACGGATGGAATGATCAGAAAAACAAACTGTTTTATAGCAAGGGTTGCGCTAACTGCGACGGCAGCCCAAGTAGCTACGTTATTTATGACACCAAGGCTAAAAAAGAAACAGAAGTAAAATTAGCTATTGCCGCAACAGATTATGTGCAAGGAGTGGCAATAAGTGACGACTTCACTAGAATTTTAGCAGTGAACGCAACTCCTGACACAAGTGGTGAGACTGCGCTAGCGGCTGGCGTTGCTCCGTATACAATTGTTTCTTACGATGTTGCGGCAGGCAAAGCTACCGAAGCGGCAACTGTTGGTGAAAAGGGAGAGAAAAATCCAAATGGAACACTGAAAGTTCGAACACTTATGGTTGGCTTCTTTGCAGGCGAGAATAAAGGCTACTATACAAACGATACTAGTTTGTATGCGCTAAAAAGCGGTACCGAGCCTTCTGTGTATTACACTGCAGATAAGCCTTTATTACAGGTATTATTCGTCAACTCAAATGTAGTGATCGCTGGCGCGGGTGATAATACTGGAGATTATGCATTGGCTCATTACGATGTAGCAAAAAAGAAATCTTCAGCGATCTTCCAGGGCGATAACAACACCGTTATTATTGGTGTGACGACAAAATAATAAGACCTAGATTTGAATTGCATCTTGTAGCGTGGTAGCAAGATTTTGGGCGCGACGTTTGCTAAAAAAGCCGGCTTCACCAGATTGTGTGTAGTCGGTTAAGTGTGTAATGACCCCTTCTACTTCAACTAGCCCGTGCAAAAACAGAGCTTCGCCGTTTGTGCCAAAACCCTCCTTTTTTGGTTCTGCCTCTCCCCTTAGTCTAGCTATAAGCGCAGCATCACGATGCCAATTGATTTCAACGCTAGACAGCCTATCATTTATTTCTAAAACCTCAACCCTGTGAGGGGTAATCATGCGATTCATGAGGAGTACTATATCTTTTATGTGCAATAAGTCAATGATGGGCTTCCACATGGTGCGGGTGGAGGGAAGACAGCGTTTCGCAACATTCTCAAAGCGAGCTTCTGTGAGAGTTGCTCACGAACGAACCCTCGTCCTGCTCATTGCATTCGCTGACTCGGGCTTGGTTCTCTCGAGCCAAGCAAAAAGCCCGACATGCTGCCGAGCTTCTTGCTTGGTGCGGGTGGAGGGAATCGAACCCTCGTCCTGAGTTTGGAAAACTCATATAC
>CAZXLT010000006.1:0-51318 GCA_964641545.1 uncultured Candidatus Saccharibacteria bacterium | reverse complement strand
AAGGCACCGGGTTCTGGTCCCGAGATCGGGGGTTCGAATCCCTCATCCCCAGCCATAAGAATTTACGAATGATTGTTAATAGATAACTCACACTAGTATTACTTTACTTATTTGTTTTTATATGGTATAATTACCGTATGTCGGTAGATGTTATTACTCCTGGTTATGTATGGACCGAAATTGCAGAACCACGTGTCTTAGGCGGAGATTTCAGCGCTCCAAACGAAAGTGCCGTAGACCTACAAGCTCTTTATCCCATTAATAACGAGGAACTTTTGCAGCAGACTTGGGATGACCGTATCGTGTTGCCCATCGACACATCAAATGGCGTACGCGTTACGACCACAACTTTTAACAGAAATGCAGAGAACGGCGCCATTCTTTGGCTCCCAGGCTGGGGCGTATCCAATCTTCGTGGTGGCGGTGCTCGTGTTGCAACCGTACTGGCCGCACTAAACCCCGATAAGGTCGTGATAACCGGTGAAGAACTGGAAAACGTGCCCGATGATCAAAAACGACAAGCTGCAGCTGGCGATATGCAACCTTACGCAGATAACTATATGTTCGCACTAGAAGGATTAAGCCAACGCGTAGATACTCTCAGTGGTCATTCCCGCGGAGGAGTTATCCAAACGCACCTAGCATCACGATCTGATTTGGAAGGTTTGGACACGATAAATCTGATGGACATGCCACGAGCACGAAGTTTCTTAACCGCAGTGGGTTTTGGCATGCGCGTTGGATTACTTGATAACAGAGTTCAAGGTAAGTATATGCACCTCTCGTCTACGGCCGAAGAAGGTCTTTTGCATAAGGTTATTGCTGACGGCGTTGAAAACAATGGCGGGCAAAAAGAAGCCTTATTAAAAGCCAAGGAACAATGGTGGTTAATACAAGCCATGCGGCACGATGGGCTTGGGGAGTCCTTGGCGAAGGCTCTCAATGCTCAACCTCAAGCTGAAGTATTTTTGTGGCACGGCACCAAGAATATCGGGACGCCTGTTACGTCAATGCGAAGGGTTGTATCGGCCGCACGATCACACCTTACCCCCGACCAAAGCGATAAACTACACTACTTCGAAGCCCCTACAGGTCACTTCTCTGAAGGACACACCGCACGTTACGGACGTCAAACGGCTTTCGCTGTTGATCAGACGTCAAAAAAACGCACTACCTAAAAACAGTAGGTGTTAGTTCTATTATTCAAACGCACCGATTCGAGTTCGGCTATTCAACCGAGTACTTTCACTAAACCCGCTCGGAATCGATTGTAAAGAACCGGGTTTGGTTATTGATGCAGTAGCCCTAAAGCAAGCTGCGTTTGCAGGAGTAACGCAGTTAAAACCAGGATTTCCTTCGGCGTTTCCCTGCCACGTCGATGGCATTGCTCCACCACTTATAATGGCATCGAGGTTGCTATATGTGTGATTTGCGTCGAAGAGACTATTCCACGCGTAGTAGTTATATGGAACATTTTCCTCGCTGTAAAACACATTACCATCCCACTCAATCGTATCCGATGCCCTGCCGGTCCCTTTGATAATTCCCCCGTCGTACGAGTAGAAGATATTATTAATGAACGAAACCCCTTGGGTGGTGCTAGTAGGAGTTGAGTCGACGGTTCGTCTAGCAATAGAGACACCCCCCGCATAATAGAATGTATTGTGATAAAAATGTATATTTTTCTCTACCAGCCCTGTGTTGTCATTATTCATTTTTATTGAATAGAATGGTCCCATTGTGGCGGCACCATGATCGTCCGAAACGGCGCGGTTGGCCACAAATAGGTTCTCGTAAACGTCAACTGGCCCCTCTGCCCCTGCCGTGGCAGAAAAAGGGCTATACGCGTCATGCACCGTATTACCTTTAATCACCAAACGTCTGTACTGTGAGTCAATTTCTATGCCGTCGTCGATATTGTCGTAGATCGTGTTATTTGCGATAACCGAATCATCAATAAAGAAGGCGGTTGTGCCGCCGTAATTAACACCGTTGAAATACCCACTAATTTCATTTCCTTCGACCACTATATTGTTAATATCTTTAGTAATTGGCTTAATATGTACCGCCTGATTCTCCATAGTGTTAAAGATGTTTCCTTCCTTAACATCCGCCCAATCCCAATTACGCCCAAATGTACCGTGTAGATTGTTATTTTTTACAGTCACGTTAGACGAGTCAAATGCCAAAACCGCTGATTTTCCACCAGTTATATCGAGGTCCTTGATGGTGACATTGGTACTATTTTTGAGCGAAATATTATAACTTCCGTACATAAACTTGAGCTTAGAACTGCCAGCACTGTTAATACTAATGTTATTGGAATCTTTAATGTACAGAGTGGGATCGAGTCCTCCAATGTACAGCGGACCAGTGGGGGCCTGATCAGTGGGAGTAGCAACGTATACCCCAGTAGTTCCAAGCAGAAAATTATCGTTAATAAATACACCAGGAAGATTATTAACAGTGCCCCTGATTTGAAGTTTGAGCAACGAATCGTACGTCCATTGCTGTTGCCCGTCGCTACCGTATATCACGTTGCTTCCATCTGCTTTGTATTGGTCCCCGGCTGTTCCGCGTTTGTAAATGTACGGCTGTACTTTTGTCCAGCTAACGGTGTTTAAATATTCAGGAATTGCGCCGTTAATAACGACATCGCCATCACCGAAAGGTTCGATTATTACATTACTCTTGTTCTGGACCGTTAACTGTTCTATATAAGTACCTGCCTTAATACGAATTCGAGTATTGCCATTTATCTTTGTGATTGCTTTTGCAATAGTTTTTACCGCCAAAGCCTCAGTTGCGCCACTATTGTTGTCGTTGCCTGAAGGGCTAACAAATATGTCCGTGTAAGCAGCCCCGAATTTTATATAACTTCCACCCGAAGCCAGCGAGTCGTTCTCGGTAGTAACATTGCCGGATTGCGTACCACTTTCTGGCTCAAGACCTATCGAGCTTGTTGCTGCCTGCGTTGCGAGCACGATTAGCGATCCTATAACACCAAACGCTAGCAGCACAAGCACATAGCGTTCAGCGATGTGTGGCACAGTAAAGGTACGCGAGTCTTTTGAGAATAAGGTCTGCTTGTTATTTCGAAGTTTCATGCATGTAACTACTTAAGCCAGTATTTCGTTAAGCATAAGTCTTTTATCTGTAATCAGTATAGCAGCCTCGCCACGTTAGTACGACAACACAACTGGCTAGAAACCAGTGTAGATAATTCTGCACGGCCCAGACTATCAACACTCAACAAACGCGCCTCATCTTCTCTAGCAAGAACTGTTTAGGACCATATCACAACATTTTTTATTTCTGCGTTACATGTCGAAGATCTATAATCCACTGTTAGGTTAAGCGTAATCGGAGGTGCAACGCTCTATGGTAAGCGCAGAACGCGGAGAAGCCCAGGGGGCAATAGCAGTTGATATAGCCCAAGACGACTTAAGACGACAGGCTGCCGAAAATCTTGGTGAAGACCTAAGTTACATTGACGGGTGGCACATTAACCATATAACCCTTGAGGGCTTCATAGATGCAGAGGTCCCCATTCCTATAATAAAGGCAGACGATGTCACAGTTGATCCAGCCACCGTTGATGACCTTGTAGAAAAATTTAATGAGCACGAAGCCGAGTTTGGGGGCACCGGTCAACGAGACCCAGGAGTTCTGGGGCATGTGCCTGGCGAAGGCAACCCTTTGATCGATGGTTTTCATCGAAAACGAACACAAGAAGTGCGAGGGAAACCAACCCTGCACGTTATTGTTCGTCCACGTATGACCTACGAAGAGGTGGTCAAGCTCCGCCTGGAGTACGCCGCAAAACACACAAGCATTGTTCTGCCTCGCCAAGTCGAATGGGTACAAAGCGCCTGGGACCGCACACCTTGGGCAAAGAAAATTCCAAATGTCCTAACAGCATTTCGGGCGATTAAACCAGACTACGCCGACTTTCGTACGCCTGATGTTAAAGATATCGACGCATTGAGCAATGCCGATTACGATGCTATCTGCGCCTGGACCAAAGACATGTGCCGCGCATGGAAGCTAAAGCCGGACGATGTTCGCAAAAATCTTTCATTGGCGGATGGGTTGGCACCAGACTTGTTAAAGCTGGTGTACCAGCGAAAAGGTTCTCCGCCGGCCGGACGATTAGGCACAGGGCATGTTGAGGCAATTCTAGAAACGTATGCTGGCGAGGAAGACATACAGCGAGTTATTGTACAGTCCGTCTTTAACTTTGGGCTCACGATACGTGAAACAAAGCACTTTATTGATGCGGTTGAGGAACACTACCCACAAACTGCTGCTGATGTGAGTCAAGCAATAGAAGAAATTGACATTCGCCACATACGTAGCCTGGCCCGTTCGTCGGGCGGTGGAAGTGGCGGCGGAGGCAGTGGGGGTGGTGCTAGTACAAAACCAGCCAGCTTACGAGATCTGCCTGACGGCGAATTATTGCAAGCACTTAACGCACGTTTAGATGGCACGAACGGAGACATGTACCCCGAGGGCTGGCAAGCACCAGACATTTTAGCCGCACTACACTCGCTCGCTCAGATGTCTCGACTTGCCATAAAGGCTCTTAACGGCTCAAGAGCTGACGGAGAGCTGAGCACGACAGTTGTTGCCCAGGCGGCAGAAATGCTCGGAAGAGCGAGCGCTCGCTTGTCTGCGTTTGTCGAAGAAGCACCCCTGACGCCTGCAGAAACTAACCGAAAAGAACACTCGTCTTGGGGGTTAGATTTTAAAGTCTACGAAGGTGATACCCCTTCACTCATGCTAAATGGCAAGACAATGTTTGGGGTAGACGAACTCATAACAGGAATGTTGTTTGTTGTTGCAGGGGAAAAACCTGGGCTAACTCTAGAACTGGGCGATATCAAAAATAGAATGATTGAAATGGGTTATGTTTTCAGCGAGACAGGCACTGATAAAGCATTAAAGCAAGCACTAAATTCTATGGAAGCCCTACTGAAACAAGAAGGTCTCGAAGGTCATTTAGTTATTCGTACTGGTGGGCAAAGAAAAGTGCACGTTGCTTTAATCAGTGCAAAGAAGTAGCAAGCGACCGTAAAATTCCCAATACACCTGCCCCAACTTACTTTGCTATAATTTGTTGTATAGCTTAGGAGGTTTGTATGATCGATGCAGCAAACGCGTTTAGCGGTTTTTCCGTCAAGGACATAGCAGTTACGAAAGAGTTTTATGGCACAACACTCGGGCTAAAAATAACGGAAAGCCCTATGGGGCTGCTCCTTGAAGCTGGCAATGGCAACCCTATATTCATTTACCAGAAAGATGATCATGAGCCTGCCACCTACACAATTCTCAACTTCGAAGTTGATGACATCGACAATGAAGTACGAGTACTTCGCGAAAAAGGGGTGGAATTTGAACAGCTTGACTTAGGTGGGGGCGCCTCCACCGACAAAGATGGCGTGCTTCGCGGGAAAAGCGCAAACCAAGGTCCAGATATTGCCTGGTTCAAAGATCCCTCGGGTAACGTGCTTTCCCTGTTGGAAAACTAACTTATTGTAGCAATTCAGCCACCTGGGTTGCCCGTTCCCAGTGTTTTTTTGCCAGAGATTCGGGTAAGAAACTACGGATTACGAAAAAGTCAGCTTCCCGGCGAACCCTCCAGCCTGCTTTACCAGTCAAAACTTTGTCGCCTTTTTGAGATATTGCCCACTGTTCGCCAATTGGCACCACATAAATCGGGATACGCGGCTCGTAAGGAACGAGAGTCTGACCACGAACGTAGCGCTTAAAGTTAGCCGCTAACTGCTCGGCATCATTAATAGCAGTCTGCGCCATACCAGAATACGGCGTACTAGCAGCATCGCCCAGCACATAGATGTTTGGACTGTTAGCCTGCATGTATTCACCAACCAACACTCGTTTTTTTGGATCTAACGTGAATAAATCGGGGTGTTGCTCAAAAAATGCACTCGCGCGGTTACCAGCAGTCCATATAATAACGTCGGCCTTAAGCATTCTGCTATTTGCCAGACAAAGGTGTCGTGTATTGCAATGATCTACTGCTGCATTTCCAATAAATTTAATGCCTAGGCTTTTTAGGCGTTCTAGAGCCTTTTTGCTTACCTCCTCGCTCATCATCGGCAAAACCTTTGGCGCACGATCAACTATTGTTACGAGCGGCTGGGCAACTTTGATTTTTAGTTGATCAGCAACGATCTTTGCAAATTTAGAAATATCACCGGCAACTTCAACACCTGCTGGACCCGCACCAACCACAACTATATTTGCCGATTTGATTTGTTTTTTTTCAAATACAGCCTGCAATCGATTGCGCAGTTTAATGGCATCGAAAATTGTATAGATCGATTCGGTGTGCTCTGAAGCACCAAGAGTATTGAAGTATTCTTTTTCATAGCCGATTGTCAAGACCACAGCATCATACCCATATGTCTCGCCACTCTGGCCCTTAATTTCTTTACTCGCAGCACGGAGTTCAACCATGTAGTCATTTACTAAATTAACCCCTGGGTAACCCCGGAAAATTTCACGGAATGGCAATACTACTTCAAGCGGGGATCGTCCAGTTGCACTGCGATACAACGCACCATGATACTCGAGCTGATCGTGCGGAGACAATAGAGTCACTTCGAAATGCTCGTCACGCCCAAGTTCAAGCGCAAGTTTCACCCCCGCAAAACCACCGCCCACAATAACTATTTTCTTTTTACTAGACACGTTTTAACCCACATTATTTTTTTCACTACGCTTAATCGTAGCATACGCGTTCGGTTGTTTATAGGGCTGGTATACTTGAAGTAGCTAAGGAGGTATTATGTTGCAGTTTGCTCACCATACTTTTTCTCATACATTGAGCATCGAGACAGGGCTAGCACTGCTTGCAATCGGTGGTTTAATAACAGTAGTTTTTATTGTCATAAGGAGAAGTGATGAAAGTTAATCTTGAAGCCACGGGCAAGAAAATAACAGGCAAAGCAACTGCTGCAATTGAAGGCCCCAAAATTACTGGAACTGCCCTGTTCATTGAGTTTGATGTAGACGGCTGGAACTATGTACACGTACATGTCTCATTACAGGGAGACCCAACCGTACTAACGGCAGGAAAACATGCCGTGCATATCCACGAAAAAGGCGATTGTGAGTGCGACGGTTTTAAATGTGCCGGTGGTCATTTCGACCCAGGTCCCAATGGTAATAGCGACCCCGACGCTAACCATGGGTACCATGCAGGAGACTTGCCAAACATAACCGTAGATAAGAATGGCAAAGGCGAGTTGCAAGCAATCACTTCACGCGTAAGTCTCAGCCCTGGTCCGGTTTCGATTCTTGATTCTGCTTCTGCCCCGGAAGGAACATCAATTATGATACACGCTAATGAGGACCCTCATACACCTGGTAAGACCGGCTCCGGACACTCCGGTGGTCCGCGCCTTGCCTGTGGCAAGATTATTGCTGTCTAGGATTTATTAGTTAAAACAAGCACGTTAGCTTGATGCGCTTGTGCGTGATGCGAGATATTAGAAAGTCCCGCCATCTGCCGTACATATTCTTCATTTCGAAACATGCTCAAACTAAATTTATCAAGCCAACGGGAAGTTCGCGAGGCATCTTCAAACACAATTTTTTGTTCCTGTGTTGCATCATCTTCTAACCCAGCTTTCACCGTTCTGCGAGCTTCTGCACGAGCAGTTTTTATCAATGCACGGATAGTAGCCAGATCAACAAAATTACTAAAGTCACCAACAGCAACTGGGTTAAATCGTGCCTCACCTCTGGGTTTCAAAACTCGATTTGCTTCTGCGAGCATCTTCGGTATGCTTGCGTAGGGTAATCCGTATGGCACTGAACTGGACGCAATAATCCTATCAAACATACCATCAGGAAATGGAAGATTTAAGGCACTTGCAGCGACGACCTTTCCGTATGTTTCGCCTGGAATCCCTTCCCGGTACCGATAGTATTCTACGATTTGACCAGTTCGCATCGGTCCATCTTTCTGAGCAAGTTTTACTCCTTTTTCTTTCCAGAAAGCGGCAGCATTCCCAAGAAACTCCTCACCTAGCTCACCACTTAAGAACAAACCGCTGGCGGGCAGTCCTGCCATGGCTTCAAGCATCATAGAATCTGTTTGAATTCGATTAACGACCTGCTTTAGAAGATACTGGTTCGAATACGGCTGATTTGGGTCAACACTAATAACGGTGGCTCCCGCTGCTTCCCAATCTTGGGCTAGTTGCTGACGAAACCCACTGCCTAGATCTAGTACCAATTGCCCAGCAACATCTTCTCTTCCCACGCCAAAAATATGTTCAACAGCTTCAGTAGAAAGCTGTCCTGTAACGACCTGACTGTGATGAGAATACTCTGGACCTCTGTACATAAGTTGTATATTATCGCACTTTTTCGAATCTTTGTCTATATAACCTGTGCAATACTTAACATGTATAGTATACTGCTCTCTATGTTTGCTGTTGAACTCGAAGACTTTGAAAAAATGGTTCAAAAATCGATTGACCGTATTCCAAAAAAATACGGCGTGAATATTCGTAATGTCGCATTCGTGGTTGAGGATATCCCATCTGAAGATCAACGCATAAAGTTACACTTGGTAGATGGACAAACGCTGTTTGGTTTATACGAGGGCGTTCCCCTTACCAAGCGAAGCAGTGGCTATAATCTAGTCCTGCCAGATAAAATCACCATTTTCCGCATCCCAATTCTCGCCACGAGCAATACTGCCAATGAAGTTCAGAAACAAGTTGATAAAACTATTTGGCACGAAGTTGCCCACTACTTTGGGCTCGATCACTCGCAAATTGACGCGCTCGAAAAATAACCTACCAGCTTTCACGACCTCGAAATTTAATTCGCTTTGTAATCAAACCATCGAGCAGCAAATGGCTAAAGTAGCCAACAACTGCGGCACCATAAATAAGCATAGCCGTTGCTAGAATCGTAGACTTATTGATGTACGGCACGATGATAATAGGCAGCGGAACAGCGATCATAGCCCATTTACTATGCGTCCACCCGCGGTGTCGCCCAACAATGGGCGTCATTGCCAGCAAACCGAGGTAGGCGGCCGCCTCCAGGCGACCTGTTGCAATTAATAGAATATCGGCAACAAACGCGATACCAAAAAAAATGTTCTGGCCCTTACTATTCGTATCGACGTCCGGCCAAAGCCCGAATAACATTGCCAAAACATATAAACCAGCGACAAACTGCCAGTCGCTCAGTATGCCATTAGTTTTTACAAGTAAATCACCGGGTGCTAGTTGCAACCCGGTGACATACACTGTATTAAGCGTTACCGCTCCTGCCAGGTGCCCACGAAAGCCTGACATATTTTTTCCAGACTAGAATGAACCCATTGACTGTGGTGCTTCTGGCTCCGCAGGGGTTTCTGTTGCCGGCGCGTTTGGATCTGCTACTGGCTCATCAGCTGGCGGTGCAGCTGGGGCTGGCATACCAGGATCTGGTGCAGGTGCTCCTGCGTCAGCTGCTGGTGCTGGGTTATCAGCTGGCATTGGCATTCCAGAGTCTACTGGAGCTGCAGCTGTTTGATCGTCTGTTGGTTGGTTGTTATTTGGGTCCATTAATTATCCTCCAGGCATAATAGTAGCTGTTTTGGTGTAAAATCCAAAATTCTTATGCTGCCACTATGCTATACTCCACCGTAGATGAGTGAGTTCGTAACACTTTATACAACGTTGGCCGGGGCCATGGTTTTGTTTATGTCGTTTTGGTTCTTACTGGGCCTACTCATAAAACGCAACGACGTCGCAGACATTGCCTGGGGGCTTGGATTTGTCACGATCACTTTCATAGCGCTACTACTCAACAGCAACCCTTCCCCACTTTCCTGTCTTTCGGCTATGTTGGTTGCGCTGTGGGGGTTGCGACTTGCAACGCACATTTTTATTCGCAATCGTGCCAAATCCGAGGACTATCGGTATGCTGCGTGGCGTAAAGAGTGGGGCAAATGGTTTGTCGTTCGCAGCTTCTTTCAGGTATACATGCTGCAGGGCGTTCTGTTGCTTACTGTCGTTTTACCTGCTGCGCTAACCGCAGGACTAGCGCACAAGATCTCCGTTAGCGCCTGGGCAGCAGCGGGTGTTCTTGTTTGGCTTGTTGGCTTTTTCTTTGAAGTCGTCGGCGACTGGCAGCTAACCCAGTTCCTACGCAAGCGCAAAAACGGCGCCATTATGAACTCTGGTTTATGGCAATACACTCGCCATCCAAATTATTTCGGTGAAGTGACTCAGTGGTACGGCCTATGGCTCCTTCTAGCCGCAACCGATGTCGCACCAGGCTTGGTTGCATTGGGGCTTATTGGTCCGGTGACCATAACCATTCTCATTCTGTTTGTTTCCGGCATTCCATTACTTGAAAAAAAGTATGCCGACAATCCGGAATATAAGAAGTATGCAAGCAAAACGAGTAAGTTCTTCCCGCGTGATCCAAAATAGCCAGATTAAACTTTTGTTCAAAATACTTGGCGCCGTTGGGGCTTTGGTATGCCTGGTTATTTTTGCGCAGCGCCCAAGCTGGCCTACACCAGATAAATTGCTGGTCATTTTGACATTTGTGTTCATGATCTTTGGTCAAGCGAAAGAAATGTTAAAACGTTTTTTTCCATTTGTCGGCCTTTTACTAACGTACGAATCGTTTCGAGGATTCGCCGACAACTTAGGAACCCGTGTCAACTACTTATGGATGCCATGGGCAGACCGAGCTATATTTAACGTACTGCCGACCGCCTGGTTGCAAAGTCATTGGTGGAACGGGCATGTCCAGTGGTACGATTTCGCATTCTACCTGTTTTATATGCTGCATTTTATTATTCCTCTGGGGCTGGCAGTGATCGTTTGGAAAATTAAAGACTCGTTTTACTGGCAGTATATGACGACGTACGTCACATTGTCATTTGCCGGTTTTGTAACGTATACACTGTTTCCAGCAGCACCACCGTGGATGGCATCAGACAAGGGCTTGATAGAACCAATTACTCGCGTTTCAAGCCATGTTTGGTCCGCGCTTGGCATACACGATTTTCCATCCCTATATAATAAGATTGCTCCGAATCCCGTTGCGGCTGTTCCGTCCCTACACGCTGCCTACGCCACACTATTCGTGATCATGGTGTATCGACTGTTCGGAAAAAAATGGGCTGTCCTAGCATGCGTGTATCCAATCATGATCTACATTGGAACTGTTTATCAAGGCGAGCACTACGTCATTGATGCGATCCTGGGCGCACTGTATGCAGCCGTAGCATACTTTGCTGTCGATTGGTTCTGGCGTCGACACATCCCGCGAATCAAAAAATCAAAACTTGTTATATTGATTACACAACGAACACGACATTTAGTCGGCTAGTTTACTTTGTTCTTTTCGCCACTTTTCGATTGCAGCGTGATTTCCACTGAGTAGCACTTCAGGAACCTTCATGCCACGAAACTCTTCTGGTCGGGTGTAGTGCGGATATTCTAATGTTTTTCCGTCGCTAAAACTTTCGATCAATGCACTTTCTTCGCCACCGAGAACGCCCGGAATGAGTCGTACTATGCTGTCCACAACGACCATTGCCGGCAATTCACCGCCAGTAAGTACATAGTCGCCAATGGAAATCTGGTGATCAACGGTCGTTGTTATACGTTCGTCATAACCCTCGTAGCGTCCGCAGATAATTATAAGCCCCTGATCACCTTCTGATAGTTGCTGAGCTTGCGCCTGCGTCCACCGCTTGCCGCGGGCGGTCATGAGGAGTACTAGTGCCTTTGGATCATTTCTTTTCGCCGCTTCAACGGCTGCAAACAGCGGCTCTGGTTTGAGCAACATACCATCGCCACCGCCATAAGGTGTGTCGTCGACAGTTTTGCGAGGTCCCAAGCCAAAATCACGTAGGTTTATATAGCTAACTTCCAGATGCTTTTTATCTTGTGCTTTCCACAGCATGCTCGCATCCATAACACCGGGAAACATTTCTGGAAATAGAGTTATAACTTGAATCTTCATACTAAACAAGTGTACTACGTACTTTACAGATTGTAACACTAGGAAGTATTCCGTCGCGTAGTGCCACACTTTCCACGTCGGCTCTTTCATTAATTTTCTCACACATTTGGTTTTTTACTGCAGTCGATGATCCTGAACGAATAGCAAGCGGTATCTGCAAGAGCGCCACTCCGCCTGGTGACGTCATGTCAAGTAATGCGTGCACAGCTCGCTCGTAAAAACTGTATGGCATGCGTTGCAGAGCGCCGTGTGGTCTATGTAGAATTAACGAAAAGCCTTCCGGGGCATTTCGTTGTTGCCAATCAAATATACTATCCCACGTAGCCTGCAGGGCCAGATTACCGGTAACTTGCTCGAGTGTTGTGCCTAATGGTTGTTCCCATCTATTTTGGTAATTAGTAAACAGCCCACGATCAACCACGCCCGCCGTAACCAATTCTTCTAATGCAACTCCATTGCTACCACCAGCAATATCTAGCGCCACTACGTCAGGAAGGGTATGTAGTCTTGATTGTAAAAACTGCGATATAGGCTCGGAGTTCGGGTCGTTCCATGTCGCTTCGTAGCCAACGGGACCAAAAAAGTCACAATCGTTTACCCAATATTCGTCAGGCAGGCGTTCTTCTGTCCCAGCAACTTCCAGGCCAAACGCTTGTTCCTCCAATGAGTATACTTCGTCAATTGCCATGCAAAAGAAATCTCCAAATTTATGTATATTATAGCATATAAACTTTACACTGTAAACAAAAAGAACCCTTTATATTTAGGGTTCCGTCTGTCACATAAAGCTCCCACTCGTTGTACGAATGGCTCGCATTGAGCTTCTCATTTTGTTTTTTTAAGAACTAGTCTGTTCGACTAATGAAGAGTATACCAAGCTACGTTTTATATATCAAGATCGTCTAAATCTTCGAGTTCTTTGCGCGTCTTGCTGACCACATCGCTTGAAGACACAACTTCTTCATTGTCAACATCTGGTGACGTAACGACTGGTTCTGGCGATTCGTCATCGTCATCAACAGGAGCATTATCCGCAGACTCAGCTGAGTCAGAGCTAGCTGAAACAGACTCGGTACGGTCTGAACGCGGTCGTCGCGCGTCTTCGGGACCGTTGTCTACAATTTTGAGGTTGTATCGTGCTTCGTTTTTAGTTCCGAGTGCTCGAAGTAGCGTTCGTAGGCTTTGCGCAGTTGCACCCCGCTTACCAATGATTCGCCCTAAATCCTCAGGATCAACTGTGAGCTCTATAAGCACACCTTTTTCATCAACACTTCGAACAATCGAAACTGCATCAGGGTTGCTTACTAGTGATTTAACAACGAACTCTACAAACTGCTGGTCAATACTACTCATGACAGAATTCCTTCCTTTAGTGAAATTTCAGTAACATCTACTCGTAACAATTGCAATTATACCAAATACGAGTGATACCTTGACTACTCGGCGGGTTTTTCTGGGGTAGACTCTTCGGCCGCTGGAGTCTCTTCTGCGGAAGCCTCGGGAGCACTGTCTTGAGCTTCGGCAGGTTTCTCGTCCGTAGTTTCTTCTACGCTTTCGGCAGCAGGCCCTTCTTTGGATTCCTCTGCAGGTGCTTCAGCATCAGCTGGCCGGTTTTTACGCAGCTTTTCAGGATTTCGTGTGGAACGTTCACCGTCAGCGTCTAGACTTACCCATTTTGGCAGCTTGACCCCTTCTTTTTTAAGAAGTCGTGCAATTCGATCAGATGGCTGTGCGCCGTGCTCAAGATAAAACGAAATTTTTTCTTTATCGATCTGAGTTTCTTTGCTGTGCGGGTTGTAACTACCGAGTTGAGCTACGATACGACCGCTTTTAGGTGACTTGCGACTATCCTGCACAATTACGCGAAACATTGCTGTTCCTTTACGTCCAGTTCGTTGCATACGAATAGCGAGCATAGATTGTTTTCTTCCTTTACTTACCGTGGTTTATTACGTAGATTTCAACAATTATAGAGGTAACGGGCATAAAAGTCAACGCTTTGCACCCCTGTTTGCCGATTGATAGGCTGCAAGTGCCTGTTCTGCTGCTTTTTGTTGACCTGCTTGCTTACTCGGACCACTGCCCTGACCCTTTAGCTCACCATTAACAAAGACTCCGACTTGAAAGACTTTTTCGTGGTCAGGTCCTTCTTCGCTTAACACCTTATAGACAGGTGTTTGGCCATCAATACTTTGTGCGACTTCCTGTAGGTGCGACTTGGAATCCATCCAGGAACCGTTATCAAGGATTGACTGGAAGGTAGACAGAATTGTTCGATCAATAAACCGAGCCGCGGCCTCAAACCCTTGGTCGAGATACAAAGCTCCGACGACTGCCTCATAGGAGTTAGCTAAGATTTGTGCTCGAGCCCGATCGGTTCCTCGCCTTTCACCTCGACTTAAGCGGAGTAATGGCTCGAAATTTTCGCGCGAAGCAGCTTCGCTAATACTTTCTGTGCGCACTAATGCGCTGCGCCAATTAGTCAGCACGCCTTCTGGCTCTGAGTAGTTAGTATAGAGAAAATTTGTGACAACAAGCTCTAATACAGCATCTCCTAAGAACTCTAAGCGTTCGTTATGCACCTGGACAGTTTTGCGGTGCTCGTTTACGTATGAGCGGTGGGTGAAGGCTGTTACTAGTAGATCAATGTCGTTAAAGTCGACACCGAGCACATCCTTGGCAAATTGTTTATATGGACTATAGTCTTGCATCTCGAATGTTCTTCATTGCTAACAAAATAAGTTTTTCTATATCTTCGTAGGCAATTTTATCAAGCGCTTCGTTTGCAGGAAACCACTTTATACCATTCATCCATTCTTCGGGCTGCAGCGCATCGGTATCACCAAGCGCCTTAACCAGGAAAATCTCGGTAGTCATAAGCACCAGACTGTTTGTACGGCGATAGCGAAAGTTTATTTTGCCTAACCAGTTGAGCACTTTCATTTCCGCCAGTCCTGTTTCTTCACCAATTTCTCGTTGTGCAGTTTGTTTAGCAGATTCGCCTTCTTCAATATGCCCTTTTGGAATTGTCCACCGATTTTTGGCATCTTGAATGAGCAGTATCTCAACGTGCTTATTTTTTGGATTATGTCGAAATACAATACCACCAGCGGTTGGCTCACGAACAACTTCGCTAATTGCAGGGCGACGTCGATTAACAAATTTCTTAAAATTCTGGATAGGTTTTGGTCGCTTCATTATTTCTTTGCCTTCGCTACTTTAGACGAGCCAGCAAGCAGTATTGGCTCCGTTTCGTGCTGTTTTAGGAGTGTTCCTAACACCCCATTAATGAATTTTGAGCTGTTATCGCCGCCGAACGCTTTTGCTAGCTCAACAGCCTCGTTAATGACTACCTTGGCAGGAATGTCTTGACCTTCAATAAGCTCAAACAGGCCCATACGTAGCACAATTCGATCAACCCGTGCTATCTGGTCGATTGGCCATTCTGGAGCAACTGGTTGCAATAAAGTATCAAGCTCCGTAGCATGCTCGTAAATGCCAGCAACAAGTTTACGAATAAACTCCTGGTCATCAACCGTGTCTTTGTAGCGATCAAGATTTCGGGTTAGGATATCGTTAATGGTCGTCGCGTCACCACAGTCATGACGAAACTCGTGCTCATACAGAGTTTGAAGTGCCAAAATTCGACCGAGGTGACGATTTGAAGCCATATTGTTAATATCCTATATGCTTATGGTCAAGCTATTCTATTATAGCCTACAAGCTGAAACTACGCTTTGACTTTAGTCTTGGCACTTTCGCGAGCAGTTGTATACGCCTTGACAGGTGACTTGGCGTTTACAGAACGAGCCAATTTAACCACCAGGTGACTCCGGCGGCTTCCAGTGCGACGTGGTGTAGTTCGCTTCTTGGGTTTACCCATATAGAAAACTCCTTGGTTACAAGATTTATTAATGAGTTAAACGCTAGTATACTCTGTTACACTAATAAACTCAAGTAGTAATACGAAAATATTTGACTTTTTATTGATTATAGTGTAGAATTACTGTCTTATGTCTTTTCAAACCACCACACTGCGTCCTATTGGACAAGTCGAGACAACTCCGACCACCTTGCGCCCGGAACTTTTAGCGTATGAGCGTCCTGGCTTGTGGTCTCGCGCTGTCGACGCTGGTTACGACTTTATGATACGTAATAAGCGCAAGATAGCTACTGGCGTTACTTTGGCCGCGCTTTCACTAATGGCTCTTGGCTGTACTAGCGATAAGGCGATTCCGCCCCAAACAACAGGCAACACATCAACGACTACCGTCGAGCCCAATCATGAGCCTGGCGAGAATTGGGGCCCGAGTCTTGACGCGCTTATTGGAGGCGCCGAACCAACTGGCTATACCTCTGTGGATGACGGGGAAACTGGTGTGGCATTTCACTGCTTTGGGGAATCACGAGCGATTCGTATTAATGATGGTTGGTCCTACAACCGCATTGCACAAATTGGCCTGAGCGATACTGTGGTGGCAATTCCGGGTACTGCCCAGAGCGATAATGACGATGTTGCGTATCAGCCATATGAATTTGCACCAGGCGAGCTCGATACAGTTGCAACTCGGCTACAAGACGCTGCTGCAGCAATAAATGGTGGCAAAGACTTATTGGCTGGTGACAACGCAGCGACATTCGGCTTTTGTGTCGCCGCACCGTACACGCTCGGCACCGGTGGTCAGTAACTCTTACACTCCATCAGGTGGCTCTACGTGACTGGTGACTGCATACAAGCCCCCGCATAGTACTTGATTTATTCATGTAATGATGGATTGCGTCTCGCATTGACCTTGGGCAGTAGTTAGTTTATTGTAGGGCAAATGTCAGCCCCAAATAAACTTCCCGCTCCTGGACCAATGCCACTCTCCCCCAAAGAGCGGCCAAGTGTTTGGGCTGGTCACTTGTGGTGCGAAATCGTGCTTAGGGAGCCCTTGCCAGTACGGATGAGTGTTGAGTGTCTTCAGCGCTGGCAACGAATTGGCCGCCGAGTCATGTGCGGAGTCGCAGTTGGCACGATGGCACTTGGAGCTGCAGTATTTACATTTGGGTCAAGCTGGATTGAGGATCTAGAGCCAAACTCATGCAAAGTGTATTCGACTAGCGAGCTTGGTGCCACAATAACAGAAGTAGCCACCACGCTGGACAATGAGCTATTTCGTGAAAACCTAACACATGCTGAATGGGTCGATGATTTATCAGATGGAAGTGTGGAGATTTGTGGAGTCAGTAATATCAATGACGCCGACGCACTAGTGGCCGAACATTCAGCTGCTAGTAATTAGCCCAACCTAGCTAACGACCAAATTTATAAGCTTACCAGGGACAAAGATTTCTTTTTTGATCGACTTGCCTTCAGTGAAACTTAAAACATGTGCATCTTGTTTTGCGGCATATAGAGCATCTTCTTTACTAACGTTTGCAGGCAGTTGCAGCTGAGCCCTCAACTTACCATTGACCTGTACTACAAGCGTGATTAAGTCATCCTGTAGATACGCCTGATCGACATCAGGCCAGTGATCTTTATTGACGCTGTCACTGTGACCAAGTTGTTGCCATAGTTCATCCGCAATATGCGGCGCGAATGGTGCAACTAGCATAACTAAAAACTCTAGGGCTTCTTGCCACTGAGCGGATTTACCAAAAGGAATGGATGTTTTGAGCAAGTACAGCTTGTTAACGGCTTCCATACTCGCCGCAATAGCAGTATTAAATCGATTAGCTTCTATGTCCTCGGTTACCTTCTGCGCTGCCTTATGCACAACTCCCAGCAACTTTTTGTCTGCGGCCTGATCAAGCTCAACCGGTGTTTGCTCGAGGTACTCCTGGGCGAGATTCCATAATCGAGACAAAAAGCGATGTGTTCCTGGCACGCCTTGCGGATCCCAACGCGCGCCCATCTCTAGTGGCGCAGCAAACATTAGATACGTCCTGAGCGCATCAGCGCCGTACCCACTGTTAATAATCTCGACAGGGTCCGGTCCATTGCCCTTTGTTTTCGAGAAGAAGCTACCATCTTGTGCGGTGACTTTTCCGTTGTAGAGCATCTGTTTAAATGGTTCCGGCTCATTTACAAGACCGATTTTGTGGAAAAAGCGCGTAATAAAACGTGCGTAGAGCAGATGCGCTGTTGCATGATCTGCACCATTATAGAAATTAACTGGCATCCACTTGTTTGCAATGTCCGTATCGAAAATACTTGACTGATTATGAGGGTCTAGGTAGCGAAGCATATACCACGCACTGTCGACATATGTATCCATGGTGTCGGTTTCACGCTCGGCCGGACCCTTACATTTAGGGCATGTTGTCGTGAGCCAATCTTTGGCTCGTGCCAATGCACTGCGACCATCGCCACTGGGCTTAAAATCGGTTAGCTCTGGTAAAACTACCGGAAGATCCTTTTCACTCAAGACAACTGGTCCACAATCAGGACAATGCACAACTGGAATTGGCGCGCCCCAGTAACGCTGGCGACTCACACTCCAGTCGCGCATACGATATGTCGTGACGCGCTCACCCATGCCCTTCTCTTCCATGTGATCCATCATTTTCTCAGTTGCGTCGTGTATCTCTAGGCCATTTAGAAAACCAGAATTGATCATGGTGCCCGACTCTTCTTGAACTTGGCTGCTTTCTGTGATGGCAGCGTCGTTATTATCAGCCCCCACAACCACGCGCTCAATTGGCAGGTCAAAGGCCTTAGCGAACTCGAAATCACGTAGATCGTGCCCCGGAACGCCAACCACAGCGCCAGTGCCAAAACCGGCAAGTACAAAGTCAGCAATCCAGATTGGAAGCCTACGGCCATTGAGCATGTTTATGGCATGCAGTCCTGTAAACACTCCTGTTTTCTTACGTCCTTCTTGTTGACGCTCAACCTCGGTCTTTGACTGCGAAGCACGAACATATTTCTTGATTTTAGCGACATCTGGCTTCGCATCTGCGGTCAGCTCTCCAGATACCAGACGTTCGACCAACTCATGTTCGGGTGAAATAACAATAAATGTCGCACCAAAATTGGTGTCAGGACGCGTGGTAAAACAGGTTACAGAACAGGATTTGTTTGCGCCTTCAATGTCGTAAGTGATTTCTATGCCCTGCTTGCGTCCAATCCAGTTCTTTTGCGCCAGTTTAACGCTTGGCGTCCAATTCAACGAGTCTGTGGCGTCGAGCAGCTCGTCTGCGTAGTCTGTTATCTTAAAGAACCACTGTTTGACTTCTTTCTTTTCAACAATTGGATCATCGGCGCCGTCGTGCCGCCAACACTTACCATCTATAACTTGCTCGTTGGCTAACACAGTCTGACACTTGGTGCACCACCATTGCCATCGGCTATCTTGGTAAGCTAGTCCGTGTTCGTGCATTTTTACAAAAATCCATTGCGTCCATTTGTAATACTCGGGCTCACTGGTGGTTATTTCTTTTTCCCAGTCGTCACTCCAACCCATAGCCTGATATTTCTCGCGGTAATTAGGAATCAGCTGTGCCATGCTCTCCTGTGGTGAAATACCAGCTTTAATAGCGTAATTTTCTGCGGGAAGTCCAAACGAGTCCCAACCAACCGGATGATAACTTTCAAATCCCTGCTGACGTTTGAATCGCGACATAACGTCACTGATCGTAAAATTCATAGCATGACCGACATGCAAATTACCGCTTGGGTAGTTGAACATGCCAAAAGAAAAATATGTTGGTTTAGAACTTTTTAGATCAGCCGTGTAAGCATTTGTCTCTCGCCAGATTTTTTGCCACTTCGGCTCAATCTCTTTTGGATTGTAGCGCTTCATCTGGCTGTATTATACCGTATAATTGGTGTTTCGTATCTGTTTCTTCAAATCCGACGAATAATCGATTTGCCAGTCCGCTCAAAGCTCAGCCGCACTCGATAACTAATTAATGGAATAGTCACGACCTTTACGTGATGTGCCAAACCGTATGATACGTGCGGATCAACATCGGTGAGTGGTTTTTTATGTCGACGGTAATCACGGTACAAGTAGACCAAAAGACTAAGAGGCAATACAGAAAAAGCCACGATCAAAATGTACGTAGTGGTCATGCTTAAACTATAACAGTAATCATCTGCTATGACGAGGATTCTGCGGGAGCAGGCCTAAAACTGTTTTAAGAAGTTGGTTGAAAAAGCCGTCTCTAATTTAGTCTTGCGCCCGTGCCTCGCAATAGCAAGGTCAATGAGCTTATTGACTAGTTCAATATTCGATAGTCCTTTGGCGCGCCAGTTATGTGCGTATAAGCTGCCTGGCAACGGGTTTACTTCGTTAAAGAATACTTTTTTAGCTTTAGTATCAATGAGCATGTCTACGCGCGCGATACCTTCGCAACCCAAGGCACGGTATACGTCAAGACCGGTAGTAATTGCTTTGTCATATAGTTCCTTCGGAAGGTCGGCCGGCAGCTTACTGTACCCCTGCGCTCCGTGCTTGGCACCCATTTTTTTACCTGCACCACCCTTGCCTTGACCCATATACTTGGCTTCAAAGTCAAAGAAATCATCTGGCTTCAACAGCGGCTGCTCTAAATAAGCCGGAGTTGGCTCTTCATTACCCATGATCGGCAGTGTCACCTCGACCAAATTATCTACGGCTTGCTCAACAATTATCTTGTCATCATAATGTGCCGCGACTTCCAAAGCGTTGGAAAGCTGATCCTGCTCGGTTATGCGCGAGATACCAATGCTAGAACCCAGCCTCGCTGGTTTTACAAACAGTGGATACTTTAGTTTATTTACCTTTTTGACAATTTCGCTATGCCGCTCAGCAAGATCTTTAGATGCAACCTCTAACCACGGCGTGCTGAGTACGCCGGCTGATGAAGCAATTTGCTTGGCTAGAACTTTGTCCATTGCAACTGCACTGGCGGCCACGCCACAACCGACATATGGTACACCGGCCATCTCTAGAATGCCCATTAATTCTCCATCTTCACCATGCGTTCCATGCATCGCAGGGAAGACGAGGTCAATTTGTTTGTATTGTTTTCTTCCTGCAAAATGGCTCGACTTAACTAGTGTCAGTCCTTTGTCGAACAGTAAGTGTACCTCTGGTGCATGGCTCATAAAGTCATCGATTTCACCACTCTGAAACAGTTTGATGTCTTTAAGTTTCTTGTCCCAGTACCAGCTACCGTCTTTTGCAATGTAGACCGGCTCAACATGGTAGCGACCGGTTAATTCAAGTGGCTTGATGACACTAGCGATTGCCGTAACGATTGAAACATCGTGTTCTGCTGACTTCCCTCCAAAGATAACTGCAATTGTTTTCATATTGACATTATAGCACAACAATATTACAATTTGTATATACAATTACACTGTATTAATTGTAAGCATTATTTGTAGTCTGGAGAACAAAATGGGAGAACGAACAGGACAAGGTGGTGGCGAGTTTCGAGTAACCGAGACGGGCGATGCAGCCTTGTCAGCGCCACTTGCAGATGCCGTAGTAGTTGAGCCAGTACCTGCAGCCGCCGGGCCAATTGATTTCGAGAGTTTTGGACACCACAGAGTAGTTCGTGATCTTGGTGACGGATATAGCGAAGATTCGCATGGCGGTCTATACCGGACCAACCGAACAACTGGTGAACGTGTCATCCTCCGGTTGAGTAAATGGGATTAGTTTATTTATAGTTATCGGGCAAATCGTTTTGCATCATAACTAGATCACCAACTGCGATAAAGTGTTCTAGATTAGTGTAAAACCTCAGTGGCTCGGTTTCAATCGTAACTTCGCCATTGTATTTTTCTTCGTGTAGCCCAGTCTTGATCCATTCAGTAGAAGAGTTTTGCATCAAAATCACTCGATTTGGATTCGCCTTAGCGATAAGGTGCCCCATCGTAATGTGAACATCCTCCGCTTGAGCCCCTTGATCAACCAAACCAGGAGTGACGTATGTTTTTCGTTCAGCTTTCAGTTTTTCTAGCAGCTCCAGGCCTGCACGAACACCCTCTAGATTACCATTGTAGGTATCGTCGATTATCCAGCCCCCAGCCAGCGGTCGTGGTTGCATGCGATGTTCGAACGGTTTTGTTTTGGAAACGCCTGCAATTATTTCCTCGTCTGTTAGACCTAGTTCAACCGCTAATGCAGCGCAAAAGGCAGTTGGTCCAACTAGATGCTCACCAACGAGACCACTTTTGAGTTTGAGGGTTTTTTTATTTTTTTTCATTACGAAACTGGTGCCTGTTATGTCAACTTTTATCCGCGTTATTTTCCAGCCCAATACCGATTTTCTATCGTAAGTGTAATATGTTTCTTTAATAAAGGCCTCGAGGTCGGGTGATTCTTTGTTGACGAAAACATTACGGGGTCCCACAAATTCGGCAAGCCGAAATATGTCCTCGCCTGCGGCACGAACCGTTTTATATTTATCTAAATGAGCGGGCGCTAAACCGGTTATTACACCAATAGTTGGTTCGATGAGTGCATTAAACCTAGGTACGTCTCCTGGCTCACCTTCCCCGTATTCAATAATCAATATATCTTCATCGCCTTTGAGTCGCGCAGCGAAAGCAGCGTGCGATGATACAACATTTTTGTTGCCTGGCGTAGCCGCTACATTTTTTGATTCACCAAGGACGGTCATAAGCAGCTCTTTCATAGTTGTCTTACCGAAGCTTCCAGCGACTGCGATTTTAACCGCTTTGGTGTTATGAAATTTTTTTGCAGCCTGCAGCAGTACTTTTCGCTGTTTTGGTTTTACAACGAGAACTCGGGCAAACTCCAGTAGCACGATAATTATGTGAGACCACACAAGTGGGTACGACAACAGCAAGACAATTCCCGCTATGACCAGCCTTGGTTGATCGCCACGGAACCCAATAACACAGAGTGTTATTCCAACCATAATCTGCAATATTATCCCAAGAATAAGACCAAGCAGAAGCAGTTTTGCCCGTTTTGTTTTTTGCAAGCTTCGTCTGTTCGCAACAGTGCTAAAGTTTGTAGTTCGCCAAAACCAAGCTAAGTACGGTCTGGCTTCATACTCGGTACTTTGCATCATGTAGATAATAGTTACCGGAAAACGAAAACTAAACATGCTTAAGATACCACGCACTACTTCAGAAACTCCCTCACACGTTGATTGACTTCTTCGACAGCCTCGGTATGGACAAAATGTCCAGCCGACGGAACCAATACAAACATCGAGTTTTTAATAGCTTTCTGTAGTTTTCGACCCCATTCCGGCGGGGTGGATTCATCGTTTTCTCCATAGATGAGCAGCGTCGGTGTATCAATTTTGGCTGCGTCGTCACGAACATCATCACGCACTACACGCTTGAAGGTTTCCTGTAAATGTTCGGCCACCAACATATCTGAACCAACAGCGCTGTATACGCGCTTTCTAAGACGGCGCTTTACCGACTTTGGTAGAGGTGTCGTCAGCAATTTTCCGGTTTTTGTTATGAATCGGAGTGCGCGCGTGCGCCCTTTGTATTGTCCGCGAACACCGGCGGACGCTAACAAGACTAAACGATCTGCAGCGATATAATCAGTAGCCAACGCCCGAATAAGCACTGCGCCACCGTTGGAGTGCCCAATAACAGCATAAGGCTGGAGTTTAAGTTTTTTGCAGAACTCCCCCACCATATTTGCAAAGTCGGTCAACCCCCATGGTTGATGCGGCATCTCAGAACCACCAAAACCAGGTAAGTCTATACTAATAACATCATAAGATTTAGATAGTTCGTTGTTTAGCATCGCCAAGCCCTTTGCTGAATCACCCCATCCATGAACAAGCAAGACAACCTTACCCTTCCCACGGCGTTCATAAGAAATAAGCAAAGAATCGACAACAAGTTGCATGTTTCTGATTATAGATGAGGTACGCTGCTTTGACTATGCTTAAGCTTCGTTTAGGCTAGTTTGGCAGCAACCGGTCCGTGTTTTCGCCGAGAACGCCCGGCTCTGCACCAACAAGCGCCTTTAAGTCCACAAGATAGTTAAGGAATGGCGTACTTTTGTCAGGCTTCTCAATTGATACCTTGTCATAGTTAAAGGTGATTTTTGCGTTGGTTTTCGTACCCTGCTCGCTAGTACTTGTTTGGGCTTGCGCAATGCGTTTGGTACTTTGGTCGATCCAAACCGTTAACGACGACTTCCCGTTTGGTTTGGCTTCTGCATCAATTTCGCTGTCGCCACCCGTGGTATTGTCTCGCCTCGCATCTGTCTGGCACTCAGCCGCCGTTCTGATGCTCGGTAGATTCTGTAAAGTCTCGCTAAAAGCAGCTGCCTTTGCGTTATCAATCGTGACTTCTATTTTCTGCGTACTCTTACCGCCAAGATTTTCACCGCGTTTTTTAATTTGGTCAATAAACCTATTGTCTTTGTAGGCATCTTCCATGAACGCAAAATCTTCATCCTTAAGGTTTAGAACTTCAGGACACGCAACAGCGCCTGCGTCTTTTAGCAAAGTACTGTCGAACTCAATCCATTGATTAGAAAGTTTCTTTGCCACACTCTGAATAAGCGGCGTTGCTTCCGAAGGCAGGTCGCTAGCAAAAAATGTCACAAGATTGGTGATGTCGCCAAATTTGAGATATGCATTACTATCCACAAAACGCCCTTCAACTGGGACGATTACCCCTGATATAGTGATCTTAAGTTCGGCAGCAGCTTGTTTTTTTTGCTGATCCCTCTTAACAACAACCTGCGCCTTAGCCGATGAGTTTTCCTCCGATGATATTTCAACTGTTGACTGGGCAGTAATATACGGCTCCTGCAGAGTGTTTTGGAACGCTCGCATAAGCTGATTCTCTGGTTTATTAGGTACGACAACACCCAAATATGCTCCTACCGACATTGCCGATAGAGTTATGAGAGCGACTACCGCTATCATCAGTGGCTTTGCCGAAAAACGCTTCGTTTTTCCTATTTGAGTTGGGAAAGGCGCTGGATCGGCACCGAACAAAGGACGTCCAGCGGCACCCATTACTGGTTCGGCAACTGGCGGGGGTGGAGGTGCTTGACCTGGAATATAAGGTTTCGGTAAATTTTCTGCCGGCTCGGGTGCCCTAGGGGCAGCTGGCAACGGTTGAGGTGTCGTGGGATAGGTTGGCGACTGCCGAATATTCAGAGTCCCCTGGTACGGGATGGTCTCTGGCTTTGATCCTGCTAGCGGCTGGTAGCTCCGGTCCGGCTGTGGTACTTGTTGATCGTCCATAGTTACTGTTCTTGTGCTGCCTGCAGCTTTTGTTGAATTTCAGCGAGGGGGATGGTCTTGGCTGGATCTTGAATAATCGTCCGCAGTCCATGACCGCTAAATTGCTCACTACTGCCATCATTGTACTTCAGTTGTACCAATTGATGCGAGAACTTATCCACTGATATTTTTAACTCCTCGGCTGGGGCGCTGCTATAGCTGGCTTCATCCAAATATGCAATGTCTCCTAAGCCTACTTTTGGGAAAATCTTTTTTAGTATCGGGATGTAGTCGGCTATCTTAACTTTAACCACAAACGTCCAAACAGCGCGGTCGTTTACTTTTTCACCAACCGTCTTAGTTTGGTCAACCTCATAAATGTTCCTGGAAATGATGTCGTTAATTATGCCGGAGCGTTCTTTTTCTGGAATATTGGCTACGGGGACTAACCCAATGACCGCGCGCTGGAGATTTTGTGCTGGAGTCAGCCCAGCCAACTCTTCATCACTGCCTTTCCCCCACAAACCTTCGACCGACCTATAGCTGATGGGTTTCCCCTGCGGGTTTTTTGCTCCAGTATGTATTGATACGTACCGACTGTAATCGTTTTGCCGTGTTGTAATTGTCTCAGTTACAATTTTGCTTGATGAGTTATCCTGATTTTTTTGTTTGAGCTCAACTACCGCGTGAATTCTTGGTTCTTCAAGAAAGCTTATTTGTGTTATTTGCTCTATGGACTCACTTTCTCGTGAAGTTAACGTACGTTTTGTGACACTTTTTGTTGATAGGGTATTGGTTAGCAAATCATTCCACACGTGGTCTGGTTTAGTAATCGTGCTGTAGGCGCGCTGCAGTGCGAGCACAATAATCAGAATCAGAATCAACACAAGAACACTCTTTACTCTTTTTACTACAGAAGTATCCAGGATAATTTCTTTCCTCGCACGACCCGTTTGCATAACTATCATTGTAACAGCTCAGCTGCAAAACTAAAGCCAGCTATTTAACACTATTGCTAAAAATGCAAGAGAGATATATTATGAGCGTTTCACCATGTATAGCATTGAGTTTGCAACTACTTACGAAGAGTTCGTCGCGCCTTCGGCGCTTGCTGTTAAGTGCGTTAATCAAGCGACTCTTCAAGACCACTTCGCGGGCGATGGTCAAATAGCCCAAGCCAGTCAAATACTACTCCCTTATGTCAATCCTGACACCCTGACAGATCAGACCGTGTCTCGCACCGCACGCAGAGGCGCCGACAAAAAAGTCCAAGCCTTGTTCGGCGCTGAACATGAAACCGCACTAGAGGATTTTCTGATCGAACACGGGAACGAGCAGACACTCGAACTGTGGCGCGAGATTGCAGTAACAGACTATCCTGCCTACCTCGCAGCATCATTTAAACACTTTTTCCCAGCAGCAGAATACGCCCTTGATCGTCGTCTCCAGGCTCGACTAAATCCAGATTCGGGCGCTGTCGCTCAGCACCGAACAAAGCCCGACCCTGCCGTAACGTGTGACTTTCTTGGCGAATTTTCTTTTACAACTGCATCCGCAGATGATTCTGCAAACTTTATTGAACTGCTAGCAAACTATGACCCGCGTGCCAAAAACGAGTTACCCGCAGCAACAACTGTAATGCAGTTATTTGTACTCGGTGAAATGCTTGGATTGCCTGTCGGATTAAAAACTCTACTGAGCAATGCAGCCGACAGTGTTAGTGTTGAACTTTTTAAACGAAAGGCAGTCGAAGCCAGAGAAAGAGGTGAGCGATCGATTACCGAACAGATTGGCTTTATTGCCACGACATTTGCCATGGGCGAAGACGAGGTATTCGAAAAAATATTGCAGACCGACCAAGCACTTTGGCCGAATGCTGCAAAGTTGCAAATAGCAACTAGTGTTGAGGCAACGCTACGCTCGGCAAAACATGCCTATGATCTCCTGACCAACGATCTATCGTTCTTCGCAGAGACTGCTGCCAGCAAACAAGATGTTCGCAGCCGGGCAGCCGTTTTGCTGAGGAAATCGATTGAGGAGTATGTCGCTATGGCAACACCAAGGATAACGGCATCAAACGGACGAACAGCGCAAGTTATTCAACTCGTTAAAGCTGATGTTTCAGGGTTTAAAGCATACCTACACGGGGAACGACGAAGCGCAAAACGCACAAGAACAACACGAAGACAGGCAGAAGCAGAGCGCGTTACCATCGAAGAAGTAGAACCCGAGCCTAGAACATTGTTTGTATGCGCCATTCAAAAATCAGGAGAAGTTACAAGCACTAATGCCGCTCCTGAGTCTGTACTAGAAGCATTCCAAAAAAAATATCGAGGTCATACAGGAGCCTTAGCTGCAGCAGACCGCCTGATGGCGTTGCTACCAACGCTCGATCTGAGCCAAATTCGGCGAGGCATAAAGCAGGTTGACGCCGGAAAAAATAAAGGTCTAAAAAACAGTGAAGGTCAAGAAGTTAAGTTGTATGAAATTAAACCAAGCGAAGCTGGTATCGGTGGCGGCAACTTAATGCGCCGCATTCGCTTCCTATTTACGCTTCATCCTGATGGCTCAATTGGTCTGGTAGATTTCATTCATCGCGATAGTTATTCTGAATGGCTAGCCAATCATGGTATGGGGAATAACTAGACTACCCCTGTAAATTTTGCTACAATTTTCAGGTTAATTAGCGTGGGGATATAGCTCAGTTGGCTAGAGCGCTTGCATGGCATGCAAGAGGTCCGGGGTTCAAGTCCCCGTATCTCCACCACAACAAAAAATCCCTTTCGGGATTTTTTTATTTCGTGCGCGCCCACCCTGCGGCGGGTGCATTTTGTTTTTTTGGTGTTTGTTTTGCAAGCGCCGCGGGCGCACGAACTAGAACAAATTATACTGCTTATGAATAGATTGTCAATGGAGCGCTGAGTCAGAAATCTTGTTACTATGAGAGCAATGCAAAAGCGAGCAGGACTCTTACTGTCAATAATAATCACAACAGTTCCTGTCGTGCTGTGGTTGCTATTCAGCCCAAGTCATACCGACCCGCTTGCAAAAATTACAGCTTTAGCAGGCTTGAGTCTTCTATCCTGGAACATGATTCTCAGCGCACGACTGCGGTTTTTAGAACCACTTTTTTTTGGTTTAGATAGACAATACCGAGCACACCGCATGATCGGTGGCATCGTTGTCATGCTATTGACGTCCCATGTCATGTTGCTGACCTTAAAATATCTGCAGATTTCACTTGCAAGTGCATACGAGTTTGTATTGCCTAATTTAGACCCGCCGCTCCTGGCAGGACGAGTTGCTTTATATGTACTTATAGTTTTTACGGTTGTTTCGCTATATTTTAAAATAAAGTATCAGTGGTTTGTCGCGACAATGCGCGTGCTTGGATTAACCGTTTTTCTGGGAGGATATCATGCATTATTTGTGAGTGGTAGTGATATTACACGAAACCTTCCGCTTACCTTCTACCTCGTTGTATTAGGAGGGGCAGCAGCTGCACTGTATGTATATCGATCGATTTTCCATGGTAAAACGGCAAAAACCTACTCATACGAAGTCGAAAAGGTTATACCGCATGACCAAATCACCGAAATTTGGCTTCGCCCGAAAGAAAATGCCCTAAACCGCTACGCAGGACAGTTTGCATTCGTTCGTTTTAATAGTGATGCCGTACCAAATGAGTCTCATCCATTTACTATTGCGCTAGACAGCAGCAATCAGCGACTACGGTTTTGCATAAAGAAACTCGGTGACTTTACCAAGACACTTTCGAACCTCAAACCTGGAGACAGTGCGACCATAGAAGGTCCATTTGGTTTTTTTTCGTATACAAAAATCATAAGCCCAAAGCAAACTTGGGTAGCGGGAGGAATTGGTATAACCCCATTTTTAGCAATGGCACAAAACCTGCCTTCCACAATTCAAGTTACGCTTTTTTATAGCGTAAAGACCGAATCTGAAGCCATATTTTTACCGGAACTCATGGCAATTGCTAAACAAAATAAGTATTTCAATGTTATCCCGCACTTTAGCGATATTCAGGGCCATCTAACAGCAGAGGATGTTGCCGGTACGTTAGCGAAGGACTATTTATTATGTGGTCCGCCGCCCATGATGCATGGAATGGAAAATAATTTAAAAGCGCTTTCGGTGCCCGCTCAGCGCATTCACTATGAGGAGTTTAGTTTATGATGAAGAAAATACTCGCCGGTTTTATAGTAATGTTTTTTGCCTTAATGAGCTTCGTACTCGTGCAAGGCTTTCTGGATAACAAGAATAACCAATCTCCTTCTAGTAATTCTGGAAGTACATCTAGCGGTTCAGGCTCAAGCAGCAGCAAAGATACAAGCGGCTCCCAAAGCTCAAAAACCTTTTCACTCGATGAAGTCGCCTCACATTCAAATAGGAATGACTGTTGGCTCATCATTTCCGGCAAGGTCTATGATGTTACTAGCTTTATCAATGAACACCCCGGCGGCGCTGCTCAGATCATCTCGAGCTGCGGCAAAGAAGCAACAACACAATTTCAGACACAGGACGGTGAAGGAAGGCATTCGCGACAAGCCGATGCAATGCTCGCCGATTATTTAATAGGCACTCTACAATAGCGTTAGTAGTTCTTGCTCAGTAATTTGTTTTGTACCATACTTTGCGGCTTTGGCTAACTTGCTTGCGCCAACATTCTGGCCGACAACAAGATAGTCTGTGTCTTTGCCAAGGCTTGACTGGAACGTTCCACCAAGCGAACGAATCCTTTCGGCGGCCTGGTCACGACCCATTGACTCGAGCGTGCCAGTAATAACGAATCTCTTACCAGAAAGTGCGCCAGACACTTCTTGTGAAATCTGCGGAACCACTCCAAGCTTTTCAAATTTTTCAAGAAGCTTCTGATTACTTGGTTCAGCAAACCACGCGACTATTGACTCGGCAACAACCTCGCCGACCCCATCGACGCGCGAAAGATCCTCGATTGTAAGTTGTCTAAGTTTGCTTAGTGAGTGAAAATGGGTTGCCAAGTCTATAGCAGTCTGCACACCAACATGACGGATACCAAGACCAAATAAAAACTTAGGCAACTCTGGTCGTTTTTTTGCCTGGATAGCACTTACCAGTTTATGAGCACTTACAGCAGCAAATCGTTCAAGGTTTAATAGCTGCTCTGCTTTCAATTCATAAATATCTGCCTGATCGGTTATAAGCTTTGCGTCAAGTAGTGCTATCACGTTCTTTTCCCCCAGCCCCTCAATATCTAGCGCTGCCTTGCTGGCAAAGTGCTCGATATGTTTTTGGTTGCGCGCGGGGCAGGCAGGGTTTGGACATCGCCACACTGCTTCGTCTGCTTTTGTCTTTAATAGTTCAGTCGAACAATCTGGACAAAGTCTCGGCATAACAAACTTCTTCTCCGAGCCACTACGCAACCGGGTTAGCGGCTCTATGACCTCGGGAATAATATCACCTGCTTTATGTACGACTACGGTATCTCCTATCCTAACATCTTTTCTATGCACCTCGCCCTCGTTATGCATAGTGGCCATCTGCACTGTACTACCAGCTATCACTACGGGTTCCAGCATGGCAACCGGTGTTGCTGCACCCGTTCTACCAATCGAAATAAAAATATCCTTAACTTTTGTGGTCGCCTGCTCAGCCGGATACTTGTAAGCAACCGCGCCTCGTGGGGCCTTCCCAACAACGCCCAGTTTCTGGTAAAGCTTGCGGTCATTAATTTTTATAACTAGGCCGTCAGTATTGTAGTCTAATTTAGTACGCCTATCCTCCCACTGCTTTGCGAAGTCGGCAACTTGTTTCAAATCTTTACCGACTGTTGCTGCTTGATTTGCCTGAAATCCAAGCTGTCGAAGCATGTCGTACGCATAACTATATGTTGGCACGTCATCAGGAGTGTCACGCAGTAGATCATATGCATGAAATTTCAAAGGTCGACCCGCAACAAGCGATGGATCAAGCTGACGAATGGTGCCTGCAGCAGTGTTGCGCGGGTTAGCAAAAAGCGGTTGTCCCTCCTTTTTTCGCTGCTCATTTAGAGCATCGAAGTCTTTCTTATACAGTACGATTTCACCCCGAATCTCAGTTCTGCCCCGAAGAAATTTCTTGTCATGAATAGAGTCTCGTAACTGAAGCGGAATTGAGTTCATGGTGCGAACATTGGCCGTAACATCCTCGCCCTCAAACCCATCGCCGCGTGTAATTGCTCGCACTAACACTCCGTTCTCGTACACAAGCGCGCAAGCCAGACCATCCATTTTTATGTCCATAAAGTAACCACCTGAGCTAACATCTGGTTCCAGCTTTACTATCCGATTGCGCCAGGCTTCGAGTTCTTCAATGTTAAACACGTCATTTAAACTCAACATGCGACTGCTGTGTTTTGCACGCACGAAACCTTTGAGAGGCTCGCCGGCAACGCGCTGAGATGGCGAGTCAGGCGTCACTAACTCGGGAAATTGTTCTTCGAGTTTTGAGAGCTCATGCTTTAAGCTGTCTGCAGCTTCCTCGCTCATTATTGATTTATCAAGGACATGGTATTGGTATCGGTAGTCGTTGATAAGTTCTTTGAGTTTGAGAATTCGTTTTTGTGCTTCTTGCTTATTCATGAAGCAAATCCCTGTACAACTGATAGATGTAAGTAATCGAAAAAACAAGGCTGAAACACGATAGCGCAAAATACAACCATTCTGTCACCGCCGGCAGCCATATCAGGAACGGCAACAGGACAATACTGACCAGCATAAGTACCAGTATTGGCAGAAACAATATTTTGCGCATAACAATCCAACGTCTATGCAAAACTAATTGTCGCGCACTACGGAGTGCCTTCATAGGCGTCATATCTGGTAAAGACACAATCAACAATGCAAAGATCGAAGATGAGACCATGTAAAACGAAAGCAACCCTAGCAGGCTAAAGATTAGGAACCACAAAACTTTTTCGAGGACCGTCACTGCAATAAAATTACTTATTACCGTACCGTACAGCCAAACTCCAACACTAAGTGGAAGTAGTTGTATTGCGATCACAATTAAAACAAGCAAAAATGGGACAAGGGGGTATACACCCTTGTAGTACGCGTCGCGCAGACGAAAGGTATTCTTTGCTGAAATCTGTCGTAATGCCCAAAGGCAAGCCAAAGAGTTGATTATTGTTACCAACTGGCCATAGTTTACCCCACCAGCAGCAGATTGCCCATTAGTGGAACTCAATAAGCTACTAAATATAACCCCTGCCGAGACAATTCCACTCCAGTTGCCTGGGAACACTTCGCGTACTGCATCTTTTAACTCAACCGTATCTACAGCACTTCCAAAACCACGGACTAATATGAGAGTCGTCACTGCATATATCGTCATGAGACCTAGTCCCATCTTCCAATTTTTTCGCAGCAGCATAAGACTCTTTCTTGTAAGTAGCCGACTAGACGAAACCTTCCCTGTGGGTCTAATTTTTCGGTGCAAGCGGAAGGAGCGGTATGCCGGATCTTTCATTCGACGCGTACGAGAAGCAACTGGTGTTTTTTTTGATACTTTTTTTGCACTTGCCATTATAATTGTCGCCCCATTTCACTAAGTCGTTTGATGCGGTCTTCAATTGGGGGATGAGTGCTAAATAATGTAGTTAGTGATTTCTTTTTTAACGGATTAGCAAAAAACAAATGTGCCGTGCTGGCATTCTGCCTTCGCAGTGTTGACCCGTGCTGCCCTATTTTCTGCAACGCGCTTGCTAGTCCGTCAGGATAGCGGGTAGTCATCGCTCCGGTGGCATCGGCAAGATACTCGCGTCGGCGTGAAATCGCCATTTGAATAAGCAGCGCAACCAATGGTGCAAGCAGAATCGCTACAATACCAAGTGCCATTATTATTGGGTTGCTTGGTACATCGTCATCATCACCGCCTCCCCAAAACATCATCCGAAGCACCATATCGCTAATAAGACCTACCACCGAAGCAAGCGCAAATGCCACCAGGCTAACACGTATATCATAATTCTGCACATGCCCAAGCTCATGAGCCATGACCCCTTCAAGTTCTGAATCAGTCATCATGTCAATCAGACCAGTTGTTGCGCACACAATGGCATGATTTGGATCACGGCCGGTTGCAAAGGCGTTGGGAGCCGGGTCGTTAATCACATACACCTTCGGCATTGGCATCCCTGTACCAATCGCCAGGTTTTCAACAGTTTTATACAGCCGTGGTTGTTCGCGCTTGGTTACTTCTTTCGCTCCGTTCAGGGCGACCGCCATTTTGCTGCCGGCAAAATAGGTAATACACGTATAGATAAGCGCGCCGCCAATAGCATACGGAGCAACACCCTTTCCGCCGACATACAACCCACCAAGATATGCAATAGCACTGGCAAAACCAACAAAGAGTGCCATGATAAGTGCGCTCTTTCGCTTGTTAGCAGCAATTGCACTATACATTTGTTGCCACCATATTAGGCTCGGGAGCGGCCAAGCCGTTAAGATATTCTTCAAGCCGTACGACTTGCCGCATAAGTGCCGGTATCAAGGCATGCGCATCATTGTAAATATAGCCCGGCACAGATGGTTGATGTGGCATCAGATAGAGTGTTTGATCTTCTGATGGCGTACATCCCCACTCTAATCGTGCTACGTGAGCGTGCATATCAACAGGGCTAATTGGATTCCCATCACCGCCGACTTCTTTGTAGTTGTCCATCGCTAGAATAACGGGTGAGGTTTCTGATGTCTGAATGAGATGCATGATGGTATTACCAACTGAAACAACTTTGTGAAGGGTCTCGCCATCGCCCCTTCTGCCAAGTTTAACAAATTTACCAATATCTTCGGGGTTGATAGAGGTTGCTTCAAACTCTAATCCTATTGCTTCTTGTACAACTTTCATTCAATAGTCAACGAACTATCTAGAACTTAACGTCGGGTGCTTTTTCAGCTTTTTTGGACTCTTCTGCGTCAAGCTCAAAGAATTCTCGCTTCTTAAAGCCGAGCATTCCTGCAATGAGGTTGGTAGGAAATGTATCGATTTTGATGTTGAGATCTCGCACAGAACCATTATAAAAGCGTCGTGATGCTTGAATTTTGTCTTCAGTGTCAGTTAGGTCAGCCTGCAACTGCGAGAAATTTTCGCTTGAACGAAGCTGAGGATAAGCCTCGGCAACGGCAAAAATGCTTTTAAGTGCGCCCGTTAGCATATTATCTGCTTTTGCGGTTTCTTCGACACCTTGTGCGCCGAGGATAGCAGAGCGGGCCTTGGTCACATTTTCGAAAACTTCCTTTTCTTGTTTTGCATAACCCTTTACAGTTTCAATCAGATTTGGAATGAGGTCGGCGCGTCGCTTCAGTTGGACAGTAATATCACTCCACGCTTCGTCGACACGAACCTTCGTTCGCACTAAACTGTTATAAATCCCAATGATTGCAATCGCAAGCACCACCAGGATAATGATTGCTAACGTCATATTCGCAGGCCTCCCTTTATGTATTCCTAATTATACACCCCTCACAGGGGTTATCGCAAAACAAAGTTTATGGTGGGCGAGGTGGGACTTGAACCCACAAGGTTGTTAAGACCAACGGATTTTAAGTCCGTCGCGTATACCAATTCCGCCACTCGCCCATGGAATATACCGCTGTATTATAACCGATTGATATATAGTTTCGCGAGTTAGAATTTATGAATACCGTCAGACGATTGACGTGACTCAAACTGAAATGACAAACGATATTTTAGCAAGGGTATCGTAACTACCTTAACGTGGTGCAGCAACGTATAGTGCACATTGGCGTCTTCAGCCACAAGTGGTTTTTTGTGTTTACGATAGTCGTAGTACACAAAAGCGCCTGAGCCGAGAATGAGTCCAAGTAGTAGTGTTATCGAAACTGCAAGTGCCCCAGTTTCCGCCAAACTGCCTCCTCCAGATGCTGTCTTTGCGCCCAATACTACAGTCACGTTGCTGAGCGCTACATCGGCAATCTTTGGCTGAGTTGAAACAAAAGCAACACTCTCACTGGTTGCAATATGTTCCAGCGAATCGTTCAGCATATCAATAACATCAAATCCGGTACCAAGAGGAAAGCTCGTTCCGGGAGTTGCCGCATAAATATGCTGCAAATCAGGAGATTGTGCGATACCAGTTATTCCAGCGGTGGCTTGGATAGCTTTTTTGAACGAGCCATCTGAAACATTGTGCACATAAACCTTGTCTGAGTTGTTGTTCGGCTCGTTGCCCCACCCAGCTGCTGCACTACTTGTAAGATACAATCTTGTATGATCACCGCTTAGTATGCCGTTTGAATACGGCACAGTAGTTTCGACATTCCAAACGACTGAATTATCTGCCAGCTTAACTTGCATCAACCTACCGCTTGCATTACTACCGCCAAAACATGTTACATAATAATATGGATAGTCCCGATCTATCGAAAATATAACCGTGGGGCTAATTTGTTCCGAAGGGCAATCAAAACTTACTGTTTGCTTTATAGTGTCATTTGTCGGGTCAATAATCCAAAACCCTGCGCCATTGCCTTTAGTAACGTAGATATCGCCATTTGGCCCGAGCCACGCGGTTACTGGATTGGCAGTCAATGCAATGTCTTCTACCCATGCATTGGTCTGTGAATCAATGACTGAAACTGTTTGTGCAGAAATATTTGGTGAATAATACTTGGTCGCACCGCTATTAAATGCTCCTGTGTTCGGTTGCACATCGGCAGGATAGTTTGTTGCTTCTGTTGAAGCAACGGGGTTAGAAGTTTTAAACATCGCAGGCTCTGCGTCAGAAACTGCTGAAAAGTGTGCAAATACATCGTCTTCAGCTGATCCAAGAAGGCCAAACCACGGTTTATTGTGCTGAACTGGATACGGTGCTGTTGGGTTTATAGCATTATCGCTTAAACGTAGCTGGTTTGTTTTTGACGTAGTGAATCCCTCATTGATGGTATTGAAATATGCATAGCCAGAATTAGTAATGGCTTTTACAGCGATAGCGTTGTTGCCATCTGGCAAATTAGATAGGTTTGCCGACCAATTGCCCGAGCTATCTGCGCGAGTTTGGGCAATCGCAATACCCCCTTTGCTCAGCAATACAGCAGAATTAGCGGTTGCTGTACCTGTTATAGTAAATGAATTACCCGTATATGTTTGTCCGTTACTAGGTGAAACAATAGAGAGTGAGGTTGCAGCTTTTACGACGTTTGTCGAGAGATTAGCGAGGGCGGTACAAAGAAGTAGAAGTAGTGCAAATACAATTCTGTTGCGTCTCATGCAGTAAGCTTAACCTTTTTTTGCCGCTTAGCCAACCTTTGCAGTGCTAGCACATATGCAGCTTGGCGAAGCGTGACCCGTTGTTCTCGTGCAAGCTTAACCACATTAGCTGTCGCCACATCAATTTTTTCGCGCAGCTTTTTTAAAACTACTTGTTTATCCCAGTGCTCGCTTTGTTTATTTTGCAGCCACTCAAAATAACTAACTGTTACTCCACCGGCATTTGCTAATACGTCAGGAATCACCACCGCTTCACGTGCAGCGAGCAGGGCATCTGCCTCTGGGGTGGTTGGGCCATTGGCTAGCTCTAGTATTATCTGAGCCTTAATACTCTGCACGTTATGCGTTGTGATGGCGGCCTCGAGCGCCGCGGGCGCCAGGATATTAACAGGCAACGAAAGAACTGCGTCAGCAGGAAGCACCTCTGCATCAATTCCAAGCAACTGCACTGCTTCGGCTAAGGATTTTTTTTGAGACTTTAATACTTGTAATTTTTCAATGTCAGTGAAGCCCCTTTTGCTATACACAGTGTTTTTAGAGTCAGAAAGCGCCTGAACAGTAAACCCCGCTCGAACCATTTCTGCAGCAGCGAATGAGCCAACATTACCAAAACCTTGAATTGCAACAGTCAGCCCCTTCGGTAAAGTCTTTTCAAGCTGTAAATAGGTAAGTAAAGCATACACGCCGCCAAACCCAGTCGCTTCAGTGCGCCCCTCTGAACCACCGTAGCCTAACGGCTTACCAGTAACGACAGCTTTGTCGCCAAACTCGTGCGCAATCCAGTACATTGTTTCGCCGTTAGTGTTAACATCGGGTGCCGGTACATCAACATCGGGACCAATAAATTGGGACAGCTCTTTAGCAAACCCTCTCGATAGCCGTTCTAGCTCGTTTTTACTAAGCTTTTTTGGATCAACAGCAATACCGCCCTTACCCCCTCCAAACGGAATGTCTATGACGGCATTTTTTATAGTCATCCAGAGGCTTAGCGCTTTTACTTCAGATTCTGAAACCTGCGGGTGGTAGCGTAACCCACCCTTATAAGGCCCCATCCAATTGTTGTGCTGCAACCGATAGGCCTTGTAGCGTTTAGTTTCGCCGTTATCGCCTTTTATAGATAGGTCGGCTTGAATTTTCCGATCGTGCTCAAGAAGATTGCTTAAAATTCCACTGTCAATTCCAGCCAATTTAGCAGCATCCTTAACGGTCGCAACGGCATTTTCCCACGGATCCATATGCTTACTATACGCCTTTTAGGCGCGAACAAACATGTGATCCCATTCCGATGACATACCGGCGTGGACTAACCCTGCTCGGTCAACCGCTCCAAATATAGCGCTATCACAGCCTGGCAGAAATCGCTCGTGAGATTCAACAGCGAAAACGGTAGCATGCGCCAGAAGTTCATCGATAAAACCGCCCTCGCAAATTGCAGCTTCTGCACCCTCAATATCCATCTTAATCATCCCTATATCTTGCGGCGCAATATCAGCTATGTCGCATAATTCTTCTGGGGTGAGCCCGTCTACACAAGACTGCACGCTATCTCCAGCTACCGGCACATACTGGTAAGCCGTGTGAAAGCCCGCTTCTTCTACTTCAGGATTTTGAAATACAGCTGGACCACCTGTAGTAACAGCTGCTTCAACAACATCGATTTGACCACCATATTTACTGGCGTTTTGACGCAATAAAACTGCACTATCATGGTGTGGTTCAAGTGCAACTACTCTTGAATTGGGGTGTTGACTGGCAAGAAACGCCGCGGATGCGCCAATATTAGCCCCGAGATCAAGGATAGTCTTGCCTTTTATTGTATCCGCAACACCAGGATCCACACCGTACACGCCCTCTAGCGCAACCTGGCGGACAATGCCCATGTCACTCGCAACGCTCCTTATTGTCAGTGGAAAGGCGAGGTTTCGAACGCCAAGTGTGTGTAATGTTTCGCGCCCCAGTAGTCTTGCACACCATAGCTTGGCTACTTCATCACAACGATTGGTTTCAAGTAACATATGCGTGGTTTCACAACCGCGTAAAATTCTGGTTCGAGCTCGCTCCACCATGCTTGCTGATACTGAATGGTGTAATACTTCTGTCATATATCGTGGAGGCGCGGACGAGATTCGCACTCGTGTACAGGGTTTTGCAGACCCTTGCCTAACTCCTCGGCCACCGCGCCGTGCAAGGACTACCCTATCTTAACAAAAGTGCGACCAAAGTCCCACAACAGATTAACCAATCACTTGGGTGATTGTTCGACGTTGAGGCGTAAAGCCAGTAACAGCTGTTGCACCTACAACACGAGCAGGGGTGTCTACAATACCAATTGAAGGAACATTATCTAATTGAGCATCCACCTCTGCAAGAAGAGCTGCTTCACGTGCTTGTGTTGTATCAATCTGGTCCATCAAAACGCTATCGCCACCACGCACAAACTCAATTGCAACACCTAATGCATCGCCTAGAGTCCCCAGTGTTCGCACTGGAGAACCAAAAACTGCATCAGCTAGATTTTTTCGAAATTCTGCCATATTTCCTCTATTTACTTCTCAAAATAAAAAGATAGCCAAAACTGGTTATCTTAAAATGAATTACATATAGTAGCAAATATATTTATGTTTGTCAATACGGAAAGGGCTATGTGCTAAACTTTTTATAGGTTTAAAAGCCCATGCAAAAACGCCTCGTTACATTCATAGGAATACCCGATATATTGACCCTTTGCAATCTTGGGTGCGGATTGCTGGCAATTGGGCTAGCACTCACCGATCACAACTTAGTTTGGACGTCATTATTACTGTTACTTGGTTTGCTATTTGATATATTTGACGGAATTGTTGCACGACGATTAAAACGACGTGAAGATTTTGGTGCAGAACTAGATTCGCTCGCTGACCTCGTAACATTTGGTGTAGCACCCTTCGTACTGCTTTCTGCACAATACAATGAGCCATGGGTCATGGCAATCTTAGTCTTGATACCAATTTGCGGGGCACTCCGGCTGGCTCGCCACAACGTCGTAAGAAAGTCTTTGCATGGCTACCTAATCGGTGCACCAATCGATATAAGCGCACTTGCAGTGCCTGCACTACTTATTGCAAAAGCCCCAACAACAGTACTGGTATTTACCGTGCTCCTACTGTGCACGCTCTACGTTAGTGCATTTCGTGTTAAGAGACCCTGGTAGAAAGCTAGTCTGCTCGAAAAGTAAAGTGTCGTTTGCCTGTTTTATATGAATCAATATACGCAGTAAAACAACCGAATAAATTTTCAGGAAGTTTATCTATGTCATACCATGCCCAAGATTCCAGTTTGTCTGGCTCAAGTGTTGTTGGTTCACCCGCTTCCCACTCGGCGTAGACACCAATGTCGATATAGTGCTTTGGCATGTAGGTAAGAAGATCTGATACACAAAGCACCCTGAGGTTTTTAATTTGTATACCAACCTCCTCGCTTATTTCACGCTGTGCTGTCTCGAAAATTGTCTCACCGTACTCCATGTGGCCGCCGGGACCACCGTATTCGTCGACTCCGTGTGAAGTCAAACGCTTGCCAAGCAGCACCTTGCCGTCCTTGACAACCATAACCCCGACTCCAACTTTTGTCTGAACTTTCTGAGTCATCCGTCCTGCTCTACTTATGTAACATTATGTCATATATTTTTTACGCGCCCGTAGCGATGACTCAATTAGCTCCAGTTAGTCTACTCCACTGTTTCGGGCAGGGCGTAGTCATTGTACTTAATGGCTACAGGCTCAAGCCTGATCACAACAAAGGAACCTTTTCGAATCCACGCAACTGGCGGAAGCGAAACCTTTGTACTGTATGTGCGTGGGCGTACCAGTTCGTCAAAGACATATCTCCTCACTTTCTCGTTAGTCTCTATGTATGCTTTGCAGTGAATCTGCAATGTCTCGTCAGTCGACTCATCAAATACTGTTAGTGCCGCCTCGCCAGTTTTTGCAATGTCTTTAGCCTTTTCTGTTTCCGTTTTGGTAAGTATGTATATCCGGTGCAGTTCGTCAATAATGTAATACACTGCTGCACCGTGCGGTCGAGCATGTTCGTTGGTTGTTGATAAAGTTCCAAATTTCCTGCGGGTGATTAGCCGTAGCGCATCGTTGTTAAAGAAATAAAATGCTTCTTCTTTTGGTTCCTGCGCTGTTTCCTCCTTATTCTTTTGTGTTACTGCACCGTTTTTTTCTAATCGTATCTGCTCAACAAAGGCTTTAAACTGCGTCGCGCAGGTCTGATTGACATACAGCAAGACAAAATCTTTTACTCGTGTATGTAGCGTGATCGAGCTAAGCATTCCACGCACGTCAAGTTCGAGACCAGAAACAACATCGTACGTCACCTCTTCGTTTGTAACAAACAGTGGCTTTCTATCTAAAAATATTACTCGCTTGTTAGTTGCTATGAGCATGCCGGATCCATTCTTATAACGCCCATACACAACACCGCCAATAGATTCGTCCTCGTGAATAACTTTTGGCAAGTACTTCGCTTCCATTTTCAGGAGCCCGTATCGGGTAATGCCTGCACGTAGTAATTCCTTTTTTACTCGTTCAGCATGCTGTATCTCATTCATAACAGTTTTATAGTATCAAAAATATAAGGACGCAACAGCATCGCCAGCACCTATGCATGAGGCACAACACTCAACAAAAAATAAATGCAGTGTCAGTCTGCACTGACTTTGGATCTTTTTTTTGTGCGTTTGATTAAAACAAACACTGTGATAGCAGCTGCTAATGCTAGCATCCCGCTCAACCGCATCATGTTAAATTCAAACTGATAATTATCAGTCGTTTTCAGCATTCGCCCTGCCAAGCCCGCCTTTAAACTAAGTGCAAGAGCTATGGAGGCAAAGATTTTTTGATTCAGGTCTGCTTTTTGTTTGACGAGCATTGCCAGGCCGACAACCCCAGCCAAAGCCGCAACCAGACCAAGCGATCTATGAAGTACGCGTGGTCCCGAAGCCAAATCGGTCTTAAGAATTGCTCCTGCTACGACAGCAGCAGCCAAGAATAATATTTGTATGCCAACTATATTTTTTGCTTTCATAAGCATAAGTGTAACAGTAAAACACAAGAATGCCAGGCTTACTATAAGCCTTTTTGGCTTGAAAAGGTTCTGTCGCCGGCTTTATTTCTACCAGTATAGAAGAGCTGATCTTTACTCTCGGTTAGGTGCGCAGCCTGAATACGCCCAAAGAATACATAGTGATCAGCTGGTTTAGCAAAACTTTCCAATGAACATTCAAAATTAATTCGAGCATCGACAAGCAAGGGCGTCTTGCCGACAGTCCCGGGTCGTGTTTTAACACCTGATTCTAAAAACTTGTCGACAGTACGTCCGCTAACAGCACCAAAATATTCTAGTTCGTCCCGAAGTTCTTTGCTTGGCACGGCCACCACAAACTCTTTACTCTTGAGCACTAGTTTGTGCGTGTAATTGATGTCATGAAGCGCAACAGCCAGCATGGGCGGATCATATGATACTTTCATATTCCACCCCGCAGCCATTCCGCTTGGTTTACCATTTTTGTCAATCGACAATACAAAAACAGTCGGCTCAATCAGATTGCGACGCATTACGTAGACGATATCTTTTTTTGATTGCTTATTCATAGTTTCACCGATTTTGGAGCAAGCAAACCAGCCACTACAACGAGTGCCGCAGCACAAGCAGCTACTACGAATACCGTCTGTATGCTTGTCCAAGCAATAATAAATCCAAACGCAAGTTGACCGCAAGCACTGCCAGTGTCGCCTACCAAAACATGAGCTGCGCTACCCTGTTTTATCTGGTGATCTTCAAGCGTATCGAAAGCCATAGCTTTTATGGTCGGGGAGGTCCCTCGCGTAAATATACCTAGTAGTAACGTAAGAACGTATAAAGCTACGATGTTTGTTGCGAGCAAGAGTAAAATTATGCAAGCAATCATTCCAAGCTCTGCTGCCATAATTGACGAAGTTGGGTTGTAGCGCTTGGCAAAATAGCCAATAAGCCACCTTCCCGCAAAGTAGCCCGCAAATAACATTGCCTGCAGTAACAAACTTTTTTCCAAACTGTAACCCCTAGCTATAAAGAGCAGCGGTAAGAATATAAATAACTGCGAACTAGAAAATGAATCTATGAACTCTAGGATCATAACAAAGCGAAACTTGATATTTGATTTTAGTTTTTCAAAATGTTCCGGGAGAACATCAGTCTTATTTTCTACTGGTTGCAGCTGCGTAACAAAACTCTGGAACACAACGCCAGCAAGCAAGATGGCAACAGCGACAAGCCACGGGCCCGCGATAGCGACCATACCTGCGACCGCAACCGGAAACACAATACGTAGCACATCTGTTATCGAGCCGATTTTTGCTAACGTAAAAAACCGGTCACCACGGGTGGTTGCATGTGCCGCCACCGCATTCACACCAGACATAGCTAACCCCGACGCCAAACCCATTACAGCGTAAGAACACGCAATAGCAAGCTGGTTTTTTGTGCTAACACCAAAAAACAATATAGTGCTCGCCAACAAACCAGAGCATCCAGCAACCGTTAATAGTTGTTTGGTCTCAAGATTGTGAAGCTTGCGAACAACTATAAAGGTAGAGAGAATGAGCGCAACAATAAATATGGCGCCAAAATATCCTACCTGCTTTGATGTGATTACATGCTGCACATACAGAATAGTGAGCAGCACAGAGTAAAAAATCGTAAACCCTTTTGCCAACGGCTGCAAAATATATAGCTTTGTTAGTAATTTGCCTGGGCTACTCATTGGTTACAGAATAGCAGACATAGCCTTATGATCTATGTGGCGCGGCGCGTAAGTTCCTTTTGCATAGCCTGGTCCATGACCTCTACAGGAACATCATCTCGTTCCGCGAAAATTGCAACCTGTTCCACTGCTTGTCGAAGCAGCATGCGGGTTCCGTCACGAGTGAGAATATCCGGTCTAACACGACTGATACTTTCTAATAATGGAGTAGCTATCGGCATGTACACTGCGTCCAAAACTGCAGCACCTTCTGGCAAGCGCCCAATTGCATCTTCGCTCAACGGCGTCTGCCCTTCTCCTTCTGTCCCGTTATGACCAATGCTGGATGTGTTGATTATCACCTCTGCTTTTTCGAGCATCCACGAGTTCATGGCTGTCGGCATATTCAACCTGTGTAGTGCTGTTGGAACAAATCGGGTTTCAGGAAAAGCAGCTGTAAACTTTTGTGTCAGGCGATCCGCCTTGCTTATGGTTCGGTTTGCAACAATTACTGTTTGCGCACCTTTTTCGGCCAACTCATACACAACTGCTGGAGTTGTGCCACCGGCGCCAATAACCACCACCTGCCGATCTTCTACATCGACACCAATTTCTTGCAGCGCAGCCAGTGCGCCAATCCCATCCGTGTTGTCTGGCGTCCAGATACCATCAGCTGGGTGGCTCAGCGTGTTGGCCGAACCTATCAACTGTACCTTTGGGGATCCTTCGGCAACATGGTCACTGCTCAGTGCGTCAAACTTAAAAGGTTTCGTAACGCTCCCGCCAGCTGTTTGATCCAAAGCTCGCTCACGTAAAAACGCATCAAACATTGCCTGTCGATCTGGACCAGCTGGTAGTATAGGTAGGGTATGTGCTTCATAGCCCCAGTCAAGTCCCATAGCTTCATACGCCGCCTTATGTAGGGTGGGTGACAATGAATCGGCAACGTGTGTTCCCGCCAGCCATGCTCCGCCAATTTCATGCGCAATCATATGTGTCAGTTTCTACCAACATTCGGTTCGATGCAAGCACTGGCACTTTCAAAAGCGCGCAACACTTCATTGACATTGTGGTTATGCCATACCATGATTAATGTAGGATGAAGAAAAAAGGATTAGTACGCGTCAGACGTACTGCAGTATTGTCTGCGCTGGTTATAGTCGGACTTATTTCTCTTATGGCAACGAGAGCTGCTACATCTACTACGAGCCTGGAAGCCGAAAATGGCATAGTAACTAATGCAACGAAGATTGATGATTCTGAAGCCTCGGGGTTGAAAGCAGTCAAATTTGCCGGAGCTATTTCTACGGCACCGAACTGTTCAAATCTTTCCAACCTGAAGTTCTGCGATGATTTCGATGGACCGGTCAACGCCGTTCCAGACACTAGTAAATGGCATATTCTGACCGGATCAAGTTGGGGTGGACACTGTTTTAGGAATGACCGAGAGAATATAGCACTCGACGGACAAGGTAATGTTAAGATGACGCTTATAGACAAAGGCACCACCCAGTGCACCGACTCAACAGGTAACGCAACTTCTGTAACAACTGGAGGAATGGACACTGATGGTAAGCAGTATTTTCAATTTGGAAAATACGAAATTCGTGCCAAAATATCCTGTGCCAAAAGTGTATGGGGAGCAATCTGGACATCAACCGGCACAGGTCCCGGATGGCCGCAGTCAGGCGAGATTGATATGTACGAGATTATCGGCTCACAGACAAATAAACTTCAGCAAACATTGTGGGCGGGTAACCCCAAATGGCACAAGGCAACCTACTACACCATTGCTCAGCCCCTATGCAATGACTACCATGTCTACGGCATGGAGTGGCGCGCAGGCTATATTCAATTTACGCTTGATGGTCAAAATACCAACCGTGTTAACCGAACTGATATGGAAGCCATCGGCAACATCTGGCCGTTCGACACGTACAACCAGCGATTATTAATAGATCTACAATATGGTGGTCCTGGTTGGCCTTCACAGGGTGCCTACGATCTCAATGAATTGCCTAGCTCAATGCTGGTTGACTACGTCCATATTTTTAACTAATAGCTTTTAAGCAATAAGATGGAGAATTGCTGTATTTTACTTTTTTTGTTTTTATGATATGATATTTGTTTATGAGCAGAGTCTTTATTCCTCCTGATGGCGCAGAATCATTTCTCCGCCGCGCAACTCGCAGCGGCTATAGTATGGAGTCGGCTTTGGTCTCGCCTGTTATTACCGGACTCATATCCGACGAACTAGAGGAAGCGGGTCAGCTTTTCGACTACAATGAATTAAAGCCAACATCTATGTTCGAAGAAGAAGGTATGCAATTTTCAAACTTCCTTTTTCAAGGACTAAACCGCGCCATATCAGGTATAGAAGGGAGGAGAGATAATCACCTACCCTACTTTAGTGTCAGAGTTTTTGAACCCGGAAAGCACGGGACTACAATCCACAGAAACCACGGAACTGTTGGACCATGGGCGGTAGGTGTTACATTGCGTGGTAGCGCTCCGTTTAATGTGTACGATCACAGTCAACTGCCTCTCGGGCGAGTTATAGACCTTTACGGTGATGGGCACGACCCAGCTCCGCTCGAATCAATGACAGCCAGCCCAGGATCTGCTTGGACTCTGTACACGCGCAGGGAACTCAGGCCGCACAGTAGCGGACTCGTGGACAGTCCAGTTCAGCGGGAATTGATACTATTTTATGATTTGCGCGCGGTTAGCTAGCGCAGAAGCCAGGCATCACGAAACGAGTAAAAAGCTGGTTTAGGTTGAAAACGTTTTGTGAGTAAGTTCGAACGCTGTCTGCTATGTGTAAAAGATTGAAATTTTGTAATATCTGTCATGCCGAAGTTCACCAACCCAACACACACGTTCGACTCAACGCAGGCACGCACAACATCTTTAGTAATTCGTGCTTCCAATTCATGTTTGTAGTCCAAATCTCCTTTAACCGTACTCGAACTAATGTCGAACTCGGTAATGTACACCTTGTAGCCTAGTTCTCCAAATCGTTTCATGTTAGCAACCATCGCGTCTTTGTTCGGCGGTCGCGTTGCATCTAAGTGCATCTGCATTCCTATTCCGTCTATTGGCACGCCTCGCTCTTTTGCCGACTTCATATAATCGTACTGCAAGTCAGATACTTTAGTTTTTGTTTCGTTATTGAAGTCATTCAGCAACAGTATGGCAGCTGGGTCCGCCTGACGCGCCCAGCTAAATGCTTTGTCGATATATTCGGTATTGTTATCGAACTGCTCGCTCCACCAATTATCCAAGTTATACGTACCAAGCACTCGAGTAAAATGCTCGTTCACCACCGACCAGTCGGACACACGCCCCTTATACCTTCCAACTACTGTATTTATATGGGATTCCATTATTTCGTACAGCTGGTCTTTGGTGTACTGCCCATTTTTCAGCCACTTCGGCAACGAATCGTCCTCGTTCCAGACCAAATGGTGCGCCTGCACTTTCATATCGTGTTTAGCTGCAAAACCTACTAATTGGTCAATCTGCGAAAAATCATACTTTTCAGGTGTAGGCCGTAATTTATCCCAATGAATCTCTGCATCACTCGTAACCACTCGATACTGAGATAACAAGACTTCTCTGAATACATCGTCTTTTAAGTGACGTGGATATGTTAACACTCCAAGTTCAACACCTCGTGCTGTCGCCAATTCTTTTAAGGGAGGTTTTGGAAGATCTGGCACACGTATCGCTACATTAAAGTAAATATAGTTTGCTAACAACCCAAGCACAAGCATGCAGATGCTTACAATCGCTGCTACTTTTACCGTTTTTTTAACTGGAGTGTTGCTCTTCTTTTTTGCTGTGACCATCAAATGTCATTATAGCCTACAAGCGTAAGCGGTTCGAACAAAACTCTTACCCATGCGTCTCTTTTGACCACTTGTAACTTGCGGCTATTAACGTTTCGAGCGCCTTCAAATCAACATCGTCCAACGTATTAATGTAGAGGCATGCTTTGCTCATTTTGTACTTTCCTAAACCTTCCAGGAGTTCAGTGAAATTATGCGGGTACACATAGAGAGTCAAGTTTTGTTTACGGGGAGAAAACGCAGCTAACGGCCAGTCTGCCTCGCGAGAACCCGACTTTACGTGATACGAGCCAAACCCGACAATGCTTGGTCCCCACATTTTGGCTTCAGCACCAGTCACCCGTTTGTAAATTTCTAAAAGTGCAAAGCAATCTTTTCTGCGGGTCTCATTTTCTGCACTGTTCAGAAAATCCTCTACGCTTTCGTTGGTAACTTTAGTCTTGGGTTCTGCCATATGTCTGCTCTAATTAACCTTGTTAGTTGGTTTACCATCAAGGAAATTTTTGATGTTATCAACGTAGATACGTTTTTTAAGCTGCGCAGCCTCCCGAGTCACGTAGGCGATCGCTGGATAAATCTTGCAGGTACTTAGTGGCTTTACTATATCAAGCTGCTCTTTTGTCATCTCATCGCTATGATCAAGCATAAAGACAATTTCCTGCTTTTTCAGTCGTTCTACAAGTGCATCAAAATCCACTAACTCCATAGGGCTCGGGTTGATGAAAATTGCATTAGTTTTTAGCATTCCAATTCGATCTGCGCTTATTATCCCCTCCGTCTCAGAATTCAGAGCAAGGTTGAGAGTAATGATATCTGAATCCGTAAGAAGATCATCTAGTTCTTGATATTTAATGCCTCTTGCCTCTGCACCTTTTTTACGAGAACGTGACCAATACGTCACCTCGCAGCCAAAAGCCAGTGCAAGTTCTGCAGTACGCATACCGATGTTGCCTAGACCCACCACTCCAAACTTCTTGCCTTTAATCTCCATACCCGGATGATCATCGTCCTCGTACACACCGTGCCAGGCTAGGCCAAGCGCCCTGGACACACCGCGGCACCACTCGATCAAGATACCAAAAGTGAATTCAGCTACTCCTTCGGTCGCATAGTCGGCAATGTTTGTTACCGTAATGCCCTTGCTTGCAGCGTATTCGGTGTCAATTCCACCGAAACCAGTCCCTAACATGCCAACGTATTTGAGATTTGGGAATGAATCAATGATCTTCTTATCAACCTTTGCCCCTAACTTCACGAGCAGTGCATCGGCATCGGTGTGCGCAGTTGTTGCAATTGATATATCGCAGCGTGTACGCTTTTCGACAAGTTGGTCAATTTCTTCATAATAGCTATCGTCTAGGTCCCCATCCTTGAAGTCTAAACAAACTAGATGCTTTAGTTTCATAGTTCAATAATAGCAAAAACAGCCCTAATCTTCTGTTTGCCAAAGTATCGAGTCTATTGGACCGCTCTTTGATTTAGTTATGATGTGTTTATATGATTCTTTGAGGATTTGTGTCAACACCGACAAATCTATATCGCTCAGTCGCTTGATATAGACACAATAGCCAGTCGTTGTATGAGAGCCCAACTTAGCAAGCAATCCTGCGAAACGCTTGGTTCCGTCCATCAGATAAATGGTGATCTTGCCCTTTCGTGGATAAAACCCAAGCGTATGCGCCTCGCCCTTACGACCGCTTGTGTATTCATACTTGTAAACACCGTAGCCAATCGTGCCGTAGCCGTACAGAATCGGCTCTTCGCCGCTAATCTCACGCATGATCTCCATAATGCCCTCGGTGTCTGACTTCAGCTCACCTTCGAGTGTATCAACATATTCTGCGACGCTAATATCATGTCGTTCATCATCTTTACTCATTGCGCAAGATCTTTTCCATTGGTTTTCCTTTTGCGAGCTCATCTATGAGTTTATCAAGATAGCGTATTTCTTGCATGGTAGGCTCATTTATATCTTCAACCCTAATACCACAAATTACTCCAGTAATAAGCTTCCTATTCGGGTTGAGTTTCGGAGCGTTCGCAAAGAAATCTTCAAAATTAGTTTCGTCCTTAATCACTTTGTTGACGTTAGCGACACTATACCCCGTAAGCCAAGTAATTATTTCGTCAACTTCAGTCTGAGTACGCCCTTTTCTCTTCGCCTTAGCTACATACAAAGGATACACACTGCCAAAGCTCATGCCATAAATGCGCTCAGTGCCCATTCTTTAACCTTCAACAGCAACCGCAAAGCCACCGTATGCCATTTTTTGCATGTCGTTTGGCATTTCAAAGTCGGTTTGATCTGCGTATTCTTCGACCATTTCTTTCATCACTTTGGCATTCACCTCGTCGCGGTGCGCCTTCGACTCAAAGACGATAAATGAGAACCAAACATTATCATCATCACCGGCGTCTGTCATTTCTTTATAAGCACGTGACTTCATGTCGCCCATTTCTTGCTGCTTAAGGTCTTCACCCTTGCACTCGAAGTACTGCAATGCACCGTGTTTCATCCATGAGTCGCGACCCATTTCAGCCATCTTTTGGTACTCAGCTTCTTTGCCTTTTGGTATCACTAAAACAAATCCGTCGACGTATTTCCCCATTGTTGTTCACCTCCAATTACGCTGTGTTGCGTTTACAGTTTACCATCTTGTTATCGGTTATTTTTTCAATAAATTAAACACCCCTGGATGGGGTGTTTTAAAAGGCTATACAAGAATCTTAGTAAGATTTCTTAGCGCCACCCTCTACTGCCTTCTCGGCGTTTTCTTTAGACATCATGGCACACACTGTTGTACCGCAAACCGCATGCTTTCCTTTAGCCATGTAGCCGCCCTTAGCAGTTTGTACGACTTCCGCATCTGTCAGCTCGACACCCTTTTCTTTGCACTTTACACAGTAACCTGTGACCATATACTTATTCCTTCTTTTTTAGTATTGATAGTTACCTATTGTAGCGCGTCTTGCCTGTTTTCAACAAAATAACGTAAAAACACAGAGTTTTGCAGGATTACGTGCAAAAGAAAAAGTCCAGGGTAACCAGGCTCTTTCTTTGGTGCCCTTGACCGACTTTCTTTCGAACACCTTTTACAGTGGTCCAATGACTTTCCTGAAGCTTTCAAGGAGTGAAAGCCTAAATCGGCTTATCCAGCTGAAAAGTGTTGGTATATAGAACCAATCCAGTTTGCATGCAAAACGCGAGCATCATTTGCCCATGTGAGTTGCGGCTGACCACTTGGAGAGTAGTAACCTTCTGGCTGATCCTGTTTGAGTCCACCATCGCGCATATGCTCAGTCTGAAGATCGTGGCGATCATACTCTGGATGGCCTTGAATGAAGACATCAGTTCCACCTGCGTCATTAGAATCTTGAGCCAATAGCCAACCAACGACAGGGCTTGCGGCCAAAATTTCAACCGGGGTTGAACTAAGCGCTTCTACCGGCACATTACCCCACCTTGAGTGAGGTGCGCGAACAGCATCGTCCATGCCAGACGTCAGTCCGCTCGGTATTGTGTGGTTTACTGCATGATCATAAACACCAAATACCTTTGCATTGCCGACTTCTCGCTCAATCCCATATAAGTAATCAAGCGCAAAGTGGCTAGCAAGACACGAATAGATAGTCGACCGAACATTACTGCGAGCCCAGTCTATAACATCTGCTAATTGCTGAGCGTATACTATGTCATCAAACGGAAGAGGTTCAGATTTCCCTTCACTAGCGTCGGGACGAAGTTCAAGATTATCACCTGTAATAATCAAGCCGTCTATGCTCGATTCACTGACTTCATGAAATGATTTGTAACGACCGAGGATACCGGCCCTACTAGCTCCGTCACACCCCCTTAAATCATCGTCAAACTTCATAAGTACTGGTTCAATCTGCAGAACAGAATGGCTCATATAACGTAACCACTGTGTTTCAGTTCTCTCCATAGCTAGTGCTGGCATGAGGTTAAGTAAAGCAATGCGTGCTGGGCGTATGTCTTGACGCTCTGCCTGCTCTTGACTTAAGACAGCTGCGCCAGCTAGGTCTAACCGTTCTTGCAATCCATTCATCTCACCAGAGGGAATAATTATTGGCATATGCAAACTTTACCATAATTTGTATTTTTTACAATTTTATTAGTATCCCATGGTGTGTTCAAACCGTCCCGTCAGGTACTCAAAATCCGAAAATAAACGAACACCCTGGACGAGTGTTCTGTATCTGTTTCCTGTATGCTCAGGATGAAAG